>DASTCF010000213.1:0-11386 GCA_035711365.1 Gemmatimonadales bacterium | reverse complement strand
GTTTGCGGCCTCGAGGTCAGCTTGACAAGGCACGGGCCGAGGCCGTTCATTTCCCCCTCGAACGGTTCCCATTGGAGCAGGCATGCCGCAGGTCCAATCGCTCTCCAGAGACCTCGTGGCGCTCACCAAGCCCAGGGTGGTTTCCCTCCTGCTCCTGACGGCCGTGGCGCCGATGTTCATCACCGATCGGGGCGCGCCACCGCTCTCGCTCATCCTCTGGGTCCTGCTCGGCGGGTACCTGATGGCCGGTGGGGCCAACGCGATCAACATGTGGTTCGACAAGGACATCGACGACAAGATGTCCCGGACGCGGCTTCGCCCGGTCCCCGCCGGCCGTCTGACCCCCGCCGCCGCACTCGCCTTCGGTCTCGGCCTGGCGGCCTTCTCCTTCGCCATCCTCTGGCGGTTTGCGAACCCGCTGAGTGCCTGGCTGGCGCTGGGCGGACTGCTGTTCTATGTCCTTATATATACGGTCTGGCTGAAGCGATCGACGCCCCAGAATATCGTCATCGGCGGGGCGGCCGGCGCATTCCCCCCCCTCGTCGGATACGCGGCCGTCGCAGGCCGGCTCGATCTCTCCGCCCTATACCTGTTCGCCATCGTCTTCTACTGGACTCCTCCCCACTTCTGGGCGTTGGCCCTGCTCAAGAGGGGCGAATACGCCCGGGCCGGCGTTCCCATGCTCCCAGTGGTCCGCGGCGTGCAGGAAACCAAGGTGCAGATGCTCATCTACACCTTGATCCTCCTGCCGCTCACAATCCTGCCGGCCTTCTTCGGGGCGTTCGGCACGGTGTACGCGGTGGCCGCGATCGCGCTGGGGGGGCGGTTCCTGTGGTACAACTTCCAGCTGCTCCGCGAGACCGGTGTCACCGCGACGGCGTGGAAGATGTACCGCTATTCCCTGGTGTACCTCGCCCTGCTTTTCGTCGCGATGGGGGTTGATCGCACCCTACCGCGCGAGGCACGCGCGGAGACCCCCGAGGTGCTCATTCTCGATCAGCCGGAACCAGCTGCCGACCACCATACCCGGTGACGACCCCCCAGCCCAGTCCTTCGCGCCTCCGGCTGCCATCGCCGATGCAACTGGCGCGTTTGTGGCCGCGGGTACGGCCACACCGCAAGGCGCTCGCGCTGGCGACGATTACGCTGCTGCTCAGCGCGGCCATCGGCCTCGCCTTCCCGATGGTCGTCGGCTACCTGCTCGACTCCGCCTTCGTGCAGCGGGACCGCGACACCCTCGACCGGGTGGCCCTCGGCCTGGTGGGGCTCTTTCTGATCCAGGCCGTCCTCAACTACGCCCAGACGTACCTGCTCTCGGCCACCGGAGAGCGGGCGGTGGCGGGGCTCCGGAGGGAGCTGTTCGCCAAGCTCCTCGAGATGCCGCCGGGCTTCTTCGCCGATCGGCGCACCGGTGAGCTCACCAGCCGCCTCACGACCGACATCGGACTGCTCCAGGGAGTCTTGAGCCACCAAATCGCCGAATTTTCCCGCCAGATTCTGGCGCTGGTCGGCGGCGTGGCCATCCTGACCTGGATGCAGCCGCAACTCACCCTGACCGCGCTCGGCGTCGTCCCGATCGTCGTGGGGACGGCCATGTTCTTCGGGCGCCGGCTCCGCCGCATCAGCACCGGCGTGCAGGACAAGGTCGCGGATGCCACCGCGGTGGCGGAGGAGGCGTTCAGCCAGATCCGGACCGTCCAGAGCTTTGTGCAGGAGCCGGCGGAGCGGACCCGCTACGGTGAGAAGGTGGCGCAGGTGGTCGAGGCCGCGCTCGCCCGGGCACAGGTGCGCGGGGTGTTCTTCGGGGCGATCACGTTCAGCACCTTCGGCGGCATCGTCATCGTGCTCTGGCAGGGCGGCCGCCTCGTGCTCGACGGCTCTCTCACGGCCGGCACCCTGGTGAGTTTCCTCCTGTATACGGCGACCATTGCCGCCGCCGTGGGGGCGCTCGCCTCGTTCTTCAGCAGCTACCAGGAATCTGTCGGCGCCGCGGAGAGAGTCTTCGAGCTCCTCGAGGCGCCCGCCCAGGTGGCGGACCCGGCGGATCCGATCATGCTGCCGCGGCCAGTCCGTGGCCGGGTCGACCTCGAGCAGGTGTCCTTCCGTTACCACGACGTGCCCGACGCCCCGTGGGCCCTGCGCGAAGTGAGCTTCACGCTCGAACCGGGTGAGGTCGTCGCCATCGTGGGGCCGTCGGGCGGCGGGAAGACCACGCTGGTCTCCCTGTTGTCCCGATTCTGGGATGTGACCGACGGCCGGATTCGCCTGGACGGTATCGACATCCGGCACCTCCGCCTGAGCGATCTGAGAGGCGCAATCGGCATTGTGCCGCAGGAACCGGCGCTCTTCAGCGGGACCGTGCACGAGAACATCGCCTACGCCCGGCCCGAGGCATCGGCCGCGGAAATCGAGCGCGCCGCGCGGGCGGCGCACGCGCATGAGTTCGTCGAGCGGCTTCCCAAGGGCTATGAGACGGTGGTGGGAGAGCGCGGCATCAAGCTTTCCGGCGGGCAACGGCAGCGGATCGCGATTGCCAGGGCGGTGCTCAAGGATCCGTCCGTGCTGGTGCTCGACGAGGCGACGAGCAGCCTCGATACCGAAAGCGAGCGGCTGGTCGAGGATGCCCTCGAGAAGCTCCTCGTCGGACGGACGACGCTGATCATCGCGCACCGGCTCAGCACCGTCCGCCGGGCGGACCGGCTCCTGGTGCTAAGCCACGGCCGCATCATTGAGCAGGGCACCCACGCCGAGCTGCTGGCGCGGGGCGGACTGTACGCCAGATTGTATCAGCGTCAGTTCCGCGACGGTGACGCGGAGCTGGAGGCGGCAGCGGTCGAAGGCTGAGCGGGTCCCCCCATTCACGTCCATTCACCACAGGAATCCGGATATGCGCACCTGGCTCGTCTGCGGTATGACCGCCGTGACCGTCCTTGCCTCAGGTTGCGGCTCGGACGACGAGTCCGGCGACTCGGGGCCGCAGTTCATCAGCGCGGTCATCGCGCCGGTGCCCGACCTGACGATCGCCGGGACAGTCCAGGTCACCGCCAAAGGCTACGACAGTGCTTACGTCAGGTTCTGGAAGGATGGTGAGGAGGCCGATCAGACACCCGCATTCGCGTTCGGCGGCGATACGACCGTCCGGGTCCCGGTCCTCGGCCTGGACACGGCGGCCGCCTACACATTCGAAACCGTGCTGATCGAAGCCGGCGGGGCTGCCATTTCCGCCGATTCGGGAAGCTTCACCAGCGGATCCCTCCCGGACTGGATCCCGGCCATCGGGAGTCTCGGCACATCCGGCGAACCCGGGTATCTCGCGCTGTCGCTGCCCGACGGCGCCGTGATCGTGGACAACAGCGGAAAGGTCGTCTGGTACCACTACTCGCCGAATGGCGCCCTGAACTCTTTCCAGGCCCATCCGAATGGCAGCTACACGATATTGGCGACCGGGGATCCGGAAACGCAGTTTCACGTCCTCAACGCGCTCGGGGAGGAGACGGGCACGCTGAAGTGCGCCGGGCGGCCGACGCGGTTCCACGAGGTCCTGGTGTCCGAGGCGAGCGAGGCCTGGATCCTCTGCGACGAGAACCGCACGATGGATCTCTCCGCCCTGGGCGGGAATGCGGCTGCCGTCGTCACGGGTACGGTATTGCAACATCTGTCGGCCGAAGGAGCGCTTCTGTGGGAGTGGAATGCGTTCGACCACTTCGAGATCACCGATCTTCCCGAGGTGGACCGGACAGGCCCCAACGTCAACTTCACCCACGGTAATGGGCTCGGATTCGACGACGACGGCAACCTGATCCTCGGTTTCCGAAGCCTGAGCGAAGTGACGAAGGTGGACCGGACGACTGGAGAGGTTATCTGGCGCCTCGGCGGTCTTCGGAACGAGTTCACCTTCCTCAACGACCCGAAGGGAACCTTCGAGCACCAGCACGGAGTTCGCGTGGCCGGACCGGGGCAGATTCAAGTGCTCGATAACGGGCTTACCGCGCCCAGCCGCCTTGCGCGTTACCTGGTCAATCCGACCACGCACTCCGTCCTGATGGAGTGGCAGTTCGTCGATGCGCCCGGCACCTGGACGCTGGTGGGGGGGTCCACGCAATATCATGTTGACGGCCACGCGACGGTGTCCTTCGGCCGGGCGGGGCGCGTTGTCGAAGTCGATCAGGCAGGCAACCGGGCATGGGAGTTGACGGGACTCGACGGCCTGTATGTGTTTCGGGCGCAGCGGTTGAGTTCCCTGTACACGGCTGGGCGAGGTGAGCCGACGCGCTAGGGCACATAAAGCGACGGCTCACGTGAGATGGTCTGAACGCGCGAACGCCCCCCGCTCACCTGAGCGGGGGGCGTTCGTTCCACAAGGGCTCAGCAGCTCGAGCCTTACGGCGTCGAGATGACCTCAATCGTGATGCTATACCAGGCGCCCGGGTCGCCATCGTAGATCTCCGGGCCGATTTCGTAAGTGCCCGCCGCGAACGCGTGGGTCGACACCTCTGGATGGGCACCGGTCCCGGCGCCGAAGTAGCCCAGAAAAGCCCCAGTACCGTCATACCAGGCTACGTCGATGTCCGCGTCGGCATCCGCCCAGTCGATGGTGGTCTTCAGCGTCGTCGCGGTGCCGAGGACGAACTTGTAAAACTGCGGTGAACTGCCCGGCACATCAAAAATCGTGACAGATTCACCGACGCCCGGAATTGTGACTTCCGGCGCGGTAAGCGGATCGTCCTGGATCGGCCGGACCAACGTCCCATCGCTGGGAAGCGTGAGGCGGGCGCCCGGCGCGAAGTCGATGAAGACGCCGTCAATGGTGAGCGGACCGTTGGTGCCCGGAGCCGGTATTACCAGGGCGGAAGTCCCATCCGGCGCTACGCTGACGACGTACGCGTCGCGGACCCCATCGGAACTGACGATGAGGCTGTCGGAGAAGGTGTATCCCGCCGGCGCCGTCACGAGGACGGTGTCGCCGTAAGCGGCGACTGCCGGTTCGAACGTCGGGTTGAAGGACACCGGAAGCACCCGGACCGGAACGACCAGGTCCACACCGCCGGCGCTGACCGTGAAGGAGGTGCTCGCGGCGCTCAGGCCGGTGACGGCCACCCGCAGCCTGAGGACATCCTCGGGCGTAACCAGGTTCCCGTCCTTATCATACTCCGGCAGGAATTCCTCGTCGACGGTGACGTCGATGTTGGGAGAAGTGTTCGACACCGTATACGATGCCGCGAGCGGCCCGCCCTGGTCGTCGTAAAGCTGGATCTCGAGGATCTCCGTCTCGCCCGCTACGACGAAGATCGTGCTCGGATCGGCGATGATGTGATCCGGGGTGCCGCCCATATCCCCTGTGGGGTCACTGGTGCAGGACCAGAGGGCCACGCACGCCGCGAGCAGGACCGAACTACGCACATTACGATTCATACTTGGACCTCGTTCTGAGACGGTGGAAAGTGCCTCTTTCCGGCGTCCTGCACTGACACTTCGAAATAGAATCCCTCGGTCAATTCGTCTGAAGCTCGCCGACTCCGCGGGTCGGGTAGAAGTTCACCCCGAGCCAGCGTCCGATTTCGGTCACCGCGTCTTCCGTGAGAATGTCCCGCCAGTCGGGCTTCGATGCTTCGTTCAGGTCGTTCGTATACAGCAGCTGGAACACGCCGAAGCCGGTTCGGTCCGCAAAGATGAAGTAGCGGTCCTTCTGCCGCGTGTATCGCCATACCTCGTACGTCGGGGCCCGGCTGGCGGCAAGCTTCTGGAGCACGTCGTCATACTGGCCGTATTTCGCGAAGACCCGGCCTCGATCCGTGCGCCATCCCGGCAGTGAGGCCCGCCCGCCTTCCTTGAAGGCCCGGTTCGCGTGGTCGATGCCCAGGTAGTACCGGTCCCGATATTCATTCCGCTCGGGCCCGGGTGTCGGATCCCGGCGGGTCCAGAACTCCGCCAGGTACCTTCGCTTGGCGTCGATGCTCAGATCCTTGTACAGGCTGAGCCGATCCTCCGACTTCGCGATGTAGATGAGCGGCGCAGCGGCACTGTCGAGCTGCGGCTCCGACATCGCCGCGAAGTACCCCTCGTCCGTCAGGCGATCCTGTTCTACCCGGGCGGCCTCGGTGGCGAGGGTCTGTTCCAGGCCCGCCATCGAAAAGGCCATTTCGCGTTCGATGGTCTGTCCCGCCAGCACCAGGCTCACCGCCATCGTATAGCTGCCTTCCGGCAGCCCTGCCAGGTCGAGCTGGCCCCGCAATACGCCGCCCCCAGCCGGGACGCTCACCTTGGAGGGCGGCGTCTGCAACAGCGATTTGCCCGCCTGATCCCGAACCGCGACCGTCAGCGTCCCCGCCGATTCGTCCGTCGAATACGCCTCGATGAGGTAGAACGCCCGGGTCCGGAGCGGTGTCAAACGAAGTTCAACTGCCCCGGTGACCAGCGTGCTGCCGACCCGCAATTCCCCAGCCTGGGGTACCGAATCTCCTGCCGTCGCGAGTCGCATCTGTGGCGAAAGCAGCAGGTCAGAGGCCGGCGGCGGCGCCGGGAACCCCAGAACGTCGGCGCCAGCCGTGCCTTTCCGCCCGGTCGCCGTGTCTTCCACCGTCACTTCGAGCCGATACCGGCCTTCCAGGACCGCAAACTCGAGCATTTCCAGCCCGAAGACACCGGGCTGGGCGGCCTGCGCCGGGATGCGGTTGGTCCAGGCATCCTGCAGCAGACCGAGGCCGGTGGAGTCGGTCACCTTGACCGTGACCCGATACGCCACCTGCCCGCCCGCCGTCGAGCTCCCTCCGGCGAACATCGCGTAGGGAATCTGGACGAATGCCTTGACCAGCGTCTGGCGGCTGTCGGCACGGTAGAACCGAACCGTCCGCACCGCCATTACGTCACCGGATTGCCGCGCTTGGCTCTGGGGTGCGGCCGCCGCCAGCGCCGCGAGCGCGAGAACATGCCACCTTGCCATTGTACTCCTGAGCGCCGCCCGCGGAGGGACTCCGCGGACGGCGCATATCGCCGCTTACCAGCCGATGCTGAACGTGAAATAGTTCGTCGAGCCGAGGATGCCCAGGTATCGCCAGGCATAGTCGAACCCGATGCTGAATCCTTCGTCGGCGTACAGGAGCCCGCCGCCGAGCGCGAGGCCCTGCAGACCCTCTTCCTCGGTCAGCTTCGTGTCGCTGCTGTTGACCGGGTCGAGGTTGTTGGCCGCCGTGTAGCTGTAGCTGCCGCGGACCGCCGCGCCGAAGCCGCTGCCGCCGAGGCGATTGAGGGCCACCTCGGTGCCGACCACGAAGCCGGCCTTGTTGTTGGTCGGCTGGTTGAAGTCGCCCAGGACCGTCCACCGGGTGTCCTCTCCCGCCAACACATCATACGCCAGACCGACGCGGAACGTGGTCGGGAGCGGGAAGTCCTTGGTCCGGAGGGTCGCCGGCTGTGGCAGTGAGGGCACCGGGTCCTCGCCGGGCAGCGGCTCGCGCGGAACTTCCGAGTTGAGCGCGTCGCCGCCGTACGAGATGTTCGTGCCCAGGTTTTGAATGACGAACGAGAACTTGATCGGGTGATTGTTCAGCGCCGAGTGGAAGTTCGTACCGAAATCCACCGCGAACGCATTGCCGTCGGCGTCGCCAAGCTTGTCGAAGATGAACTTGGCGGTCAGGCCCGCGGCAAACCGATCCGAAAAGTTCTCGGCGTAGGTCGCGCCTACGTAGGTCTCACTGACCGAGTACACGGACCCCGTGCCTTCAGGCTGATCCGCCGTATACACCGGCTGGTCCCGGAACCCGAAGGTGCCGAGGTGGAGGCCGAAGGCCCGCGCCCCGCCCGAGAACGGGAAGGCGACGCCGCCCCAGCTGTAGCGGGTGTCCGCCACGTAGCTGTACGTGCTGAGGCTGATGCCCGGCTGCGTCATGAGCGCCGTGCCGGCGGGGTTGTAGTAGAGCGCGGAGACGTCGTTGGCGATGGCCGCGAAGGCCCCGCCGAGCGCCGCACCGCGGGCACCGGCCCCGAGCAGGAGGAACTCTGCCGAGGTCGTGCCATAGGGCGTGTTGTCGTTCTCGTCCTGGGCGGCCAGGCCCGCGGGAAACCCGCCGACCAGCAGCACCGCCAGGGCCAACCGATTCGCATTGATGTGCTTCATAAGCTGTCGATCTCCTGGATGCGGGAGGTGGGAGGAGTTTCCCCCCACCCCCCAGCTTGGGCTACTGGGCGAAATTGACGATGGTCATCTTCCCGATGCGTGTCGCGTCGCCCGATTCGACGTGATAGAAGTACACGCCGCTCGCAACGAACTGGCCGTTCCGGTTCCGGACGTCCCAGTCCAGCGCACCACCGTTCTGATCGGAGTGATGCTCGAGCAGCGTCACCAGCACACCGCTCGCCGAGTAGATACGGACGATCGCATCCTTCGGGAGGTTGACGAACTTGATGATCTTGCTGTCGGTCGTGGTCTCGAACTCGTTGGTCACGTAGTACGGATCCGGAACCGTATGGACCTCTTTCAGGTCCTTATTGTTCGCGATGTTCACCTGATTCACCACGTCGTAGCTCATCCGCATTTCCGCGCCAATGGCCGACATCGTACGGATTCCGCCATCCGGATAGGCCAGGATGTAGGGCCCGTAGTCGATCGTCCCGCTGAAATTCCGGCCGCCGCTGATGGCACCGATGTAGGTGCGCAGCGTCCAGACCGTGCCCGCCGCCGGCACCGCGCCGCCGGCCAGCTCGATCGTGAACCAGTCGCCGGCCACGTAGATCAGGAAGCCGTTGTTCGGCTGGGCCACGTTCGCCACGTTCCGGTATTGAGAAGCACCCGAAGCGAGCGGGATGACAACCGGGCCCGGGATGGCTGTCCGGCTGAAGAAATAGCGCGGAGCCAGGGCGGCCGTCGCGGCGGTTTCACCGCAGAGGCTTTCGCTGGCGGCGCGGTACGAGCGGAACGGCTCGACGCACCCAATGTCCATATTGGTGAGCTCGGCCCGCTGGTCGTACGACCGGTTCGGCGCAACGCCCGGAGGAGTTTCGGAAGCATTCAGGATGCCCCAGCCTCCACCCGCCGTCGCCGAATCGTGCGGCACTACCACGTTGTGGGTGACGTCGATGACCGAGTCCACCAGCCCGCCGGCGCCCCAGTACACGTTGAAGTCCGCGGCGCGCTTCGCCCCCGACTTGATGCCTTCGATCGGGCGGTAGCCTGCGCCACCGGCCTGCTGATAGGCCAGCGTGTTATGGATCGTGACGACCCCGGCCAGCGCGCCCGCGTTGTTGCGATCCGACATCGGGTCGCCGCTGAAGTTGGCCTGGTTGCCGCCGTTCGGATGCGCAAAGGTCTCAGTGGCGGTCGGGCTCGGGCCATCGAACCACCGTGAGCCATTGAACGCGCATCCGGGCCCGTTGGTGAAGCCCGCGCGCGAGTTGACGCATCCGCGCCCATAGAGCGAGGTGTAATCCGCCCCGGGCATCTGCATCGTCACCTTGCCTTCGAGGCTGTAGGCCGACGAGCCCCCGTAAAGCGCGGCAAGGTCGTTGTCGATCGGCACGGCGCCGAACCCGCCGCCGCCGGACCGAATGCCGATTTCCTGCTGCTGCAGGATGTTCACCGAGAAGGTCGCGCCGGTCTGAACCGCCGTGTACCAGTAGGTGTGAACGACGTCGGTATACGGCGAGCCGAGACTGATGCTGTCGAGGCGGACCGAGAAGCTGCCCGGTTCCTTCAGCACCTGCGCCACGAAATCCCCGAATCCGAGCGACCAGCCGTTGGCCGGCGACGCCGGCCCGCTGAAGGTGCCGTTGGTCGCGTCGATCGTCGGGCTTGGCGCGTTCGGATTCAGGACGACGCCCCGGCCTTCCATCTGGATCCCCGTAATCGAGCCGGTGTTTTCATAGTTCGATGCCGGGCGAACCGGGGTGACCGACTTGGTCGCCCGCTGAGACTCGAGGTTGGTCGGGCCTGACTGCCACGAGTTGATGTCGAACGCCGTCACCGAGTAGAAGTACCGGAAGTTGTTCCGGACGTCGTGGTCCACGAAGACGAACGGAACACCGGTGTCCTCGAGCTGACTGAAGCCCGCGGCCCCGCCGGTCAGTGCGGTGTCCGACTTGAGCAGAATCGCCTCGCCGCTCGCCAGCTCGGCCCGGTCGCCCAGCTTGACCTGGACGATCTGGCCGACCAGCGGGATATCCTGGTGCGCGGTACGCGGCAGACCCGGACCGATCGGATCGTAGGTGACGGTGCAGCTGGCGGTGATACCCAGCTCCGGCGCGCACAGCACGTCCGGATTGACCTGTCCGGCGAAATCGGAAATGAATGTTCCGATGTAGTCGTATTCCGCGATCAGGGTCAGCGACGACGGGTTATCCACCCGGCCGCGGTACACGCGGTAGCCTTCCACGTCGAACTGCCGGTAGTTCGGATCGTACAGGGCGCTTGAAACATCGCTCGCGATGCCGAAGTACGGGTCCCCGTTGTCTTCCGTCGGCGAGGGCCGCCAGAGCACCGACACCTGGTTGTCGCCCGGGATGAGGAAGAAGTCCGGCCGGTCCGGAGCGAACGGCAGCAGGAACTTGGCGTCGAACACCGCCTGCGCGGTGTAGGACTTGCCGAGCAGCGACTTCGGAACCACCTGGAATTCCGGCGTTTCAAGGCTGCCGTTGAGATCGAGGTCCGCCGCCTGGTCCACGACGCCGTTCCCGTTTTCGTCGGTCCAGCTCAGGAAGCCGGTCATCCGGTCAACCACGTTCACGGTCGCGGGACCGCCGAGGGTGGCCGCGTTGGTCAGCTTGGTCGCGTCGCCCGGCTTGATGTCGCAGGGCGGTGCGCAGCCCGCGTCGGTCACCGGAGCGGCGAAGATGTACGCCACGACGATGGAGCCGAAGCCGCCGGGAGGCAGCGTCAGCGCCGTCGAGGACTGGAAGAACCGCATGTCCTGCGGCGACGTGTTGTTGATGAAGCAGATGCGGGTCACCGACGGAACGCCGGTGTTGCAGGGCTGGTCGCCGGCCGCCACGTTCATATTGCCCGACAGGTAGCGCCAGAGCTGAATCGTGTTCTGCGGGTCGTTCACTGCGCCCGGGAAGGGCGCGCCGTTGATCGTATTGGAATAGAGCTGAATTGCGCCCGCGCCCACCGGGCTCTTCAGGTACTTGATGCCGGCAAATCCGCTGCCCGGGAAGAATGGCGCGCCGAAGATGTCCGGCGGGAACTGCCAGCCCGAGAACCGGGAGAAGGTGCGGTCGTAGGTATACCCGAGCGCGAACGGCAGGTTCACCGAGGCGTAGTTCACGCCTGCCGACGCCACGTCCATGTCCGTCGCGAACGCGGCGAACATGTTGGTGATCGTGTACCCGCCGTCCGGCAGGTCGATCCCGAACGCCGCGTTGTTCTCGGCGTGGAACTCCTCCGCCTTCTCAAGCA
>DASTCF010000212.1:0-13083 GCA_035711365.1 Gemmatimonadales bacterium | reverse complement strand
GGTCACGCTGGCAATCATGGGCCGGAAGGTAGGGAATAGCCAGCCGGGCTGCCACCGGGAAACGCACACCCAATTCCGGCATTACTTTGCGTCGTTCTTCCGTGCGCCGTTGCGCCGTTGCGCCTTTCCGCAGGAGCCCGCATGCGATTAGTGCCCCTCGACTGGCTCATCGTCATCGCCAGTATCGTGGTGTCCTTCATTCCCGCCGTCATCCTGGCCCGCCGGGCCGGCAGCAGCACCGCCGAGTTCTTCACTTCGGGCCGCTCGGCGCCCTGGTGGCTGGTGGGCGTGTCGATGGTGGCCACCACCTTCAGCACCGACACCCCGAACCTGGTCACCAATCTTGTGCGCGAGCACGGGGTGGCCAACAACTGGGCCTGGTGGTCGTTCCTGCTGACCGGGATGCTGACGGTCTTCTTCTACGCGCGGTTGTGGCGCCGATCCGGCGTGCTGACCGACCTGGAATTCTACGAATTGCGCTACGCCGGGCGCCCGGCCAGGGTGGTGCGCGGATTCCGCGCGGCGTATCTCGGACTCTTCTTCAATTGCGTGATCATGGCCTCGGTGAACCTCGCCGCCGCCAAGATCGCCAACGTCATGCTGGGCTGGCCAATGGGCAAGACACTGCTCATTTGCGCCCTGCTGAACGTCGCCTTCGCTGCCACCTCGGGGCTTTGGGGCGTCCTCGTCACCGACTTCATCCAGTTCGGCGTCGCGATGACGGGGTCGTTTGCCGCGGCCTGGTTCGCCCTCAAGCAGCCGGAGGTGGGCGGCCTGTCAGGCCTCCTGAGCCGGCTGGATCCGGCCACCCTTAACCTGCTGCCGGACTTCAGCGATTGGGGACTCACGCTGTCCGTCCTCATCATTCCGCTCACGGTGCAATGGTGGTCGGTCTGGTACCCCGGCGCGGAGCCGGGGGGAGGGAGCTACATCGCCCAGCGGATGCTGGCAGCCAGGAGCGAGCGTGACGCGATGGCCGGCACGCTCCTGTTCAATGTCGCTCACTACGCCCTGCGCTCCTGGCCCTGGATCATCGTGGCGCTCGCGTCCCTCCTGGTGTATCCGGATCTCGCCGATATCGCCACGACCTTCCCGCATGTGGACCGCACGCTGATCGGCCACGACATGGCCTACCCGGCCATGCTCAAGTTCCTGCCGGTCGGCTGGCTCGGGCTCATGGTGGCGGGGCTGCTCGCGGCGTACGTCTCCACCATTTCGACCCACCTCAACTGGGGCACGTCCTACCTCGTGCACGACCTCTACCGGCGGTTCATCCGGGAGGGTGCCAGCGAAGCCCATTATGTCCTGGTCGGACGCCTCGTCACCGCCTTGCTGATGGCGGCGGCCGCGGCCATCACCTATGTGCTCGATTCGGCGCGGGAAAGCTTTCAGCTCCTGCTCTCCATCGGAGCCGGTACCGGCTTGCTCTATCTGTTGCGCTGGTTCTGGTGGCGGGTCAACGCCTGGAGCGAAATCTCCGCGATGCTGAGCTCATTCCTGCTCGCGGTCGGCTTCCTCATCCTGCAGAAATCCGGGACCTCGATCCCCGGCCACGTCCAGCTCCTGGTCAGTGTCGGCATCACGACCGTGGTGTGGGTCGCGGTGACCCTTGCGACGCCCCCGATCGATCAGCCGACACTCGTGCGTTTCTACCGCCTGGTGCGACCCGCCGGTCCTGGCTGGGCCCCGGTGCAACGCGATGCCGGCGGCGAGGGATCTCCGGACAGCCTTCCGATGGCGCTCCTCGGATGGGTGCTGGGTTGTGCCTTCGTCTACAGCGCCCTGTTCGGCGCCGGCAGCTTCCTGTACGGCAGGATACCACAGGGCCTCGTGTTCCTCGGCGTCGCGCTCGCCAGCGGCTGGGGCCTGTGGAAGCTGCTCCCCGCGCTCTGGAGCGGCGCGGGCCGGGCGGCGTGACGAAGGCGGTCATCCTCGCGCGGGGGCTCGGCACCCGAATGCGCCGGGCGGATGCCAGCGTCCCCCTCGATGCGGATCAGGCGGCTGCCGCGGATCGCGGGATCAAGGGAATGATCCCGATCGGTCGTCCGTTCCTCGACTACGCCTTGAGCGCGTTGGCGGATGCCGGATTCACGGACGTCTGCCTGGTCATCGGCCCGGAGCATCACGCCGTTCGTGACTACTACGAGGGACCAGGACGACCGGCTCGGATGCGCGTCCACTTCGCAGTGCAATCGCGTCCCCTGGGCACGGCAGATGCGGTCCTGGCCGCCGAAGGTTTCGCTGGTGGCGACCGGTTCCTCGTCTGCAATGCAGACAACTTCTACCCTGTGCAGGTGCTCACCGCCCTCCGGCAGTTGAACGAGCCCGGCCTGGCCGGATTCGACCGCGAAGGGCTCGTGCGGCGCGGCAATATCACCGCCGACCGCATCAGCCGGTTCGCGCTGCTCACTACGTCGCCCGACGGCCTCCTGGTCGACATCGTCGAGAAGCCCGACGCGACGACTGCGTCCGCGTTCGGCCCCCATGCCCGCGTCAGCATGAACTGCTGGGTCTTCGGTCCCGGGATCTTCCCCGCCTGCCGGCTCGTCACTCCCTCGCTGAGGGGTGAGCTCGAGATTCAAGACGCGGTCCGGCTGTCGATGGCGAGGCTGGGGGAGCGATACCGGGTCGTGCCGGTGGAGGAAGGGGTGCTCGATCTCTCCAGTCGCAGCGACATCGCCCAGGTGGCGGGGCGGCTTGCCGCCGTGGATCCCCGGCCCTGACCGATCGCGTCGATTCCCTGCGTGACGCCCTCCGTGCCGAGACGGTTCCAGGGCGCGGAATCCCGGCGGCCGAATGGCACGTGCCCGGGCGGGTCGAGATCCTGGGAAAGCACACCGATTATGCCGGCGGCCGGAGTGTTCTCGGTGCGATCGATCGCGGTATCGTCATGGCGGCGACACCACGCACCGACGGCCGGGTGAGGCTGACGGACGCGGCCCGAGAATTCCACGCCGAATTCGAGATTGATCCGACGCTCGTGCCGGTTTCCGGTCGCTGGGCCACCTACCCGATGACGGTTGCCCGGCGAATAGCCCGCAACTTCGCCGAGGCGCGCCGTGGCGCCGACCTCACCTTCGCCAGCGACCTCCCTTCGGCAGCGGGATTGAGCAGTTCGAGCGCCCTCGTCGTGGCGGTCTTCCTGGCGCTGGCGGAAGTCAATCGCCTGGCAGAGACCGCCGCATGGCAGCATCACCTGGCCACCCCGGAGTCGCTCGCCGGGTATCTCGGCTGTATCGAGAACGGGCAGAGTTTCGGTCCGTTTGAGGGCGATCGAGGGGTTGGGACATTCGGCGGCAGCGAAGATCACACCGCTATCCTCTGCTGCCGGGCGGGGGTACTGAGTCAGTTCGCGTTCTGCCCGGTCCGCCAGGAGGGCGAAGTCACGTGGCCGCCGGACATGCTTCTGATCATCGCGGTGAGCGGGATCCGGGCACTCAAGACCGGAAGAGCGCGCGAACGCTACAATCGCGCCGCGCTCGCGGCGGGCCAGGTCCTGACCCGTTGGAATTCGATGAGTGGTCGCAACGAACCGACGCTCGCGGCAGTGGCGCGCGTGCCCGGCGCAATCGAGGAGCTGCGTGAGAATCTGCGCACGGGCAGTGAGCCCGGCCTCCCCTCCGGTCATCTCCTCGCCCGATTCGAGCAGTTCCTCGAGGAGAGCGAAGTGATCATCCCCGCGGCCATGAAGGCGCTGCGTCGGGGTGACATGAGCGCCTTTGGCGAGCTCGTCGACCACTCCCAGGCCGCGGCGGAATGGGGCCTGGGAAACCAGGTGCCCGAGACGGTCGGGCTCACGCGGTCGGCTCGCGAGCTGGGGGCCGTGGCTGCCTCGACCTTCGGCGCCGGATTCGGCGGGAGCGTGTGGGCCATGGTGGCAGACAGCCACGCCGTGGACTTCACCCGCAGGTGGGCGGCGCGGTACCGGCAGGACTTCCCCATTGCATCGCTGCGATCCGAGTTCATCGTGACCTCACCGGGACCCGGGGCGCGGCGACTGGACTGAAGGTGGGCCGTGGGGCGGACTGTCGGTCGGACCACCCTTCGCATCCGATCAGGCCATCAACCGATCCACGAGCTGGCGCACCTGATCTGTGGCCGCCGGCGTGCGCGAATGCACTTCGGTCACTCCGGTCCGTCGGACAACTTCCTCAACGTTGTGGGCTCGCACGCCGCCACCGGCGAGGATGCCGATCCGGCCCGCAGCCTGGTGGACGAGCTCGGCGATCAACCCGGCTCCTTCGACTGCAGCGGAGGCCCGCCCCGACGTCAGCACCCGGCCGACACCAAGCGCGATCAGCCGCTCCAGGGCGAATTCCGGTTCCCGCGCCGCGTCGAAGGCCCGATGAAAAGTCACGGGGAGTGGTCTCGCGGCGCGGAGCAGCTCGCTGACCAGGATCTCATCGACGTCGCCGGCCGCAGTCAGTCCACCGACCACGACGCCGCCCGCTCCCAGGGCTCGCGCGACGGTTACATCATGCCGCATCAGCTCCCGCTCGGCTTCGCTGAAAACGAAATCACCGGCCCGGGCACGGATAAGCACGAACACCGGGACTCGAAGGCGGGCCGCGGCGGCGTGAATGAGCCCGGCCGGAGGGGTGAGACCACCGGCATCAAGGTCGCTGCACAGCTCAACGCGGCCGGCCCCGCCCGCCTCGGCGGCGAGGGCGGCTTCAACGGTTTCCACGCAGGCTTCCAGCAGGCGATTCACCATCGGCACAATCTCACCGGGGACCAGCTGGTTGGTGAGGGGAGGGGTTCCCGAAGGGCGACCGGGGCTCCATCTTCCAGTCGGGCAGCTTCAGCCCACGGACTTTCCCGTTCGGAGGAGATTGCATGTACAGCATTGCCCTGTTGGCCCTTGTCGGCGGGCTCGCCACGGCCCCTGCGGACACGACCTATAACGGTGTCACGCTGCCCGGCAGCGTGGCCGCCAGTGGACATACCCTCGTGCTGAACGGAGTGGCGCTCCGGAAGAAAGCCGTCTTCAAGGTTTATGTGGCAGGGCTCTACCTGCCCGAGAAGGCTTCGAACGCGGACGCCGTCCTCGCGGCAGACGCGCCGCGACATCTCGTGATGCAGTTCCTGCGAGACGTCGGGAAGGACAAGATGTGCGAGGCGTGGGATGAGAGCCTCAAGAACAACACTCCGAATGCGGGCCAGGATCTCAAGGCCCAGTTCGCGACACTCTGCAACTGGATGGACGACATCAAGAAAGGCGAACAGTTCGTATTCACGTACCTGCCCGGCACGGGCACCGAAGTGAGCGTCGCGGGCAAGAGCAAGGGCACTCTGCCCGGCAAGGAGTTCGCCGACGCCCTGTTCAAGAGCTGGATCGGGCCCAAGCCCGGCCCGGGTGAGGGATTCAAGAAGAACCTGCTGGGAATCAAGTAAGCGAGAAGCAGGTGACGGAAGCGAGAAGTGGGAAGTGAGAGGATTGACCCCCTTCTCACTTCCCACTTCCCACTTCTCACATCGTTCCTTCACCGGCGGGACGGACTCGACCCGGCCGGGGCCTGCGGTCAGTCATGGGCTTGCAAGACTCCCAGGATCGACCGGGACGATGTGTCCCACGTGACAACTTTGCCCGCGATGTATCCACGCTTCGAGCTGGCGCCGAGCGGCGTGAGCTGCGACTCGAGGTCGCGCGGAAGGGGCTGGATGTCCTTCTCCAGGCCCGGCGGCAGCTGGGCGTTCGCGAGCAGCTGCTTATCGAGTCCCGGCGGAAGGTTTTCCTTCTTCGCCAGCCCCGGGGGCAGGCCATCCGGATAATTACTGAAGAATTTCTTCACGACCTCCTGGTCGTGAGTCATCGGCTTGGCCTGATCCGGCTTCTGCATCTCGTATGCCGGCTTGTTCTCTGGGGGCTTCCCCTTGCCCTCCGGCTGCCCTTCCTGCGCGACGAGCGGCGCAGTTGCAAAGAGCGCAGCGGCGAGAATAAGGGGGGTGTGGAAACGCATCTATGCCTCCTGTGGTGGGGGTACCCCTGGTTCACTGCAGTGGGTGAGTAGTGGGTGATTCATGACACCCACTAAAGGGGTAGCGGGTCACACCCCACATTCGCGGTGCGTTACGTCACTTTCTCCGCGCGTCAGGTCCTTTCCCCTGCCAACCGAGCCATCCGCTGCTTGACCTCCCTCACCTGGGGCTGCAGCTGGGGATCCGCGTCTCGCCAGAGCGTGGCAAGGCGCCCATAATAGACGAGAGCCTTCTCGCGGTCCCCCCTCGCCTCGTAGAGCTCGCCCAAGCGCCTGTAGGCGAACGCGAGATTGAACATCTCCTCCATGGAAGCCTCCGCCGTGGGAACCGACGTGACTACCCGCTCCCATCGGACGATTGCCGAGTCTGCATCTCCGGCGCGATCCCATGCCTCGGCCGCGTCATAGAGGCCACAGGGGAGGCACTTCCCCTCGACTTGAGAAGCGTCGAACGACTGGGCGGCATCGCGCCACCGGTGCTCCGACAGCGCAAGGATCCCCTCCCACGTGAGTACCCCAAACCTCGGCCGCCGACTCTCCGGATTGACTTCTTTCCATTCCGCATAGAGCTGGCGAACATCGGCCGCCCGACCGGCGGCAGCGTAGATCCAGGCGATTTGTTGAAAGGGCCGGTCGGGTGCGGGCATGCTCGCAAGGGGTGTGCGGCGCAGAATCGAATCGGCGGCGGCGGCGCCCTCCGCCGGCCGGTCCAGGTGCCTGGCCCGCAGGGCCTTCGGTATCAGCTCGAGACCAAGCGCATTGCCGGGACTCGCGGCCGCCAGCGTGCTGCGGAGCGCCCCGGCTTCCTCCGACATCCGGTCGAGTTGGCCGAGCGTCCCCGCCACCGCCAATCTGTCCCCCGCATACTGCAGCCGGGCCGACGGATCGGGCCGCGGGTCCCGCGCGTGCGCCTTCAGGACGGAGTCGGCAGCATGGTAGTCCCGGTGGGAAGCCTCGCGAATGACCTCGAGTCGAAGTGCCGTGACGCCGTCCGGCCAGCGGCGCTTGACCTCTCGAAGCACCGAATCCGCCGCGGCATCCTTCCCCTGGGCGATCAGCGCACCAAAGAGATTGGTGAACCCCGTCTGAAAGGGCCGAACCTCCGCGAGGTGACGCAGGAGGATCTCCGCCTCGTCGGCTCGCCCTGTCCTGGTCAGGTGGATCGCCAGGTTGTTGAGCGCTGTCGGCTCATCCGGGTCAACATCAAGCACCGCGCGGTAGGCCGCCGCGGAGCGCTCTTCGTCGCCGGTGATCGTGTTGTGGTAGTACGCCTCGGCGAGGTAGCGCTCGACCGGGGGAAGGCGGTCCCGAAGCCCGAACGCCCGGGTCACCGCGTCCTCGATCTCCGCCTGGGAAGCCTGTCCGGTGCGATTCAGAATGACGCCGAGTTTGCGCCATGCCATCGCGAAGGTCGAGTCCTCCTCGACGGCCCGGCGCAGCAGTCGGGCGCCCTCCTCGTTCCGGCCGAGATCCGAGGCCTCCACCCCCTCGGTATAGAGGCGCAGTGCCGAGAGCGATCCCGTGGTCACCCGCTCGAGCGGCTGCGCGGCGCGAATCGAGCGCAGAGACTCGCCCACCTTCTCCCGCAGCGCCTTGCTCAGTCGGTCGACCGCCGCAATCAGCCCCGAGGCATCCGCCGCCGTCTCGCGAAGCGGAATCAGCGTCTCCCCGGTCGCGGCGGACAGGACGCGGGCGGACAACACATACCCCGCACCCAGCGTCGTGATCTCCCCCGCCACGATCGCCTTGATGCCCTCGCGCTGGCCCAGGTCCCGCGCCAGGGCGAGGTCCATCTCGGTATCCGGAGCTCTTCCCATCCGTTGCAGCGCGGCGGCGAGATCACTTGCATCGACCAGTCGCATCACTCTCGACTGGGCGAGATCGATCCGGAGCGCCTCGGTCACGGACCGACCGAGTGCCGAGTCGGTGGTCCGGTTCTCGAAGTCGAGCAGCAGGATCCGGTCCTCGGCCGCGAGTACCCCCGCCGTGAGCAGCGTGCGTCCCGGGCCGATCCCCGTCAGGCGAGAGATGATGAAGCCCGCGGTGAAGAGAACCAGCACTCCGAGAGCCGCCCATCCGCCGAGAATGGCCCGGCGCCACGTGAACCAGCCGTGGTGCGCAGGCTCCGCCTCGAAGCGCAGGGTGCCCATCGTCAGGGCGACCGCCCGTTTCCGCTCGACGCGACCGGTGTAGAGGATGATCGGCAGGCCCGCCGCCATGAGCACCGCCGCGCCAATCCAGATCCAGTCTGGGAGCCCGAGGAACCGCGTGATCGCGAACGCACCGCCCACCACAGACGCGGCGGCGAGCGCAAACAGCGCGGCGATTCGAATCGGCTGCGCCTTCCGAAGGGCCGCCTCCGCCTCGGCACGAACCTCGTTCACCGGCGTGGTGGAGACGGGTGTCATCCCGCCGCTCGGCGTCGCGAGCGCCTCCAGCCTGCCGAGCACCTCCTCCGCCGACTGCCATCTGTCCGCAGGATTCTTCTCGAGACTCCGCAGGACGAGCTCGTTCATCATCGGCGGCACCGCGCTCCGATACTTGGACGGCGGGTCGGGGCGTTCCGAGATGTGCGCTGCTAGCATCGCCTGCGGCGTCGGCGCGGCGAACGGAGGCCGGCCGCAGATCATTTCATACGCGAGGGCGCCGATGGCGTAGAGGTCCGCCCGGTGATCGACGCGGGGATCGGCCGCAGCCTGTTCCGGCGCCATGTAGGCAGGTGTGCCCAGGGCAATGCCAAGAGACGTGAGACTCGTGTGGCTGCCACCGCTCGAGGCACTGACCGCCTTGGCCACCCCGAAATCGGTGACCAGAGCGTGCTTGCCGGCGAGCATCACATTGTCGGGCTTGATGTCACGGTGGACAACGCCGTGGCGGTGCGAATAGGCGAGGGCGTCCACGACATCCCGCAGGATCCGCAGCACCTCGCCCATCGGGAGTGCGCCCTCCCGCGCCAGCTTCGCACGGAGAGATTCCCCCTCGATGAACGGCATCACGTAATACAGGAGATCGTCGCTGGCGCCGGCCGTGAGCAGCTGCACGATGTGCGGATGCTGGAGCGACGCTGCCAGCTGGATCTCCCGCTCGAATCGATCGGCATTGACTCCGGCGGCCATGTCCGGTGGCAGCACCTTCACCACCACCTTTCGGCCGAGCCGGGTCTCCTCGGCCAGGAACACCCGGCTCATCCCGCCGCCGCCGAGTTCGCGCTGGACGCGGTAGGCACCGCCGAGGGTGGACTGCAGACGGTCGATGAATTCGCTCACGGTGGTCCGGGGTGAGTGGAAGGCTAAATAATGCCCGTTCCCCGCTGTTCCGGATAGGCCCCGGCCGGGTTCGCTCGATCGTCCCCGGTCCTGGGACTACCGGGCCCCTAGCGGGAACGCCCGCAAGGACGGAAGTTCAGGGCTGAGGAGAGCGCATATGGACATTGCCCCGGACACCCCACGCCCGACCCGCGCGGACGTCGACGTCTTCGGCCTGAGCCACGTCGGCCGGGTCCGGACCGAGAATCAGGATCACTTCCTTGTCGCGAGCCTGCATAAGGCCATGCAGGTGCATCAGTCGAGCCTCGATCACGGCGGGCTCGGCACCCTGGTGAGCGGTTCGCGCGGATATGTCTTCCTGGTCGCCGATGGGGTGGGTGGCAATCCCTGGGGCCAGCAGGCCAGCGGCACGGCGCTCAAGGCCATCGCGGACTATGTGATCCACGGGATGGATCTCCTCGCCCATCCGGAAGCCGACCAGGAAACCCGGCTCGTGGCCAAGTTGCGCCGCTCACTCGAGAAGGGGCACCAGGCGCTCAAGGCGGAGGGCGAGGCCGAGGGAAAGCGTGGAATGGCCACCACCCTCACCATGGTGACGATCCACTGGCCGCGCGCGTACGTGATCCATGTCGGCGACAGCCGGGCCTACCGCATGCGCGACGGGCACCTGGAGCAGATCACAAAGGATCAGACCATGGCGCAGGCGATGGTGGATGCCGGCGCACTGACTTCGGAGGCGGCGGAGCACTCCCGCCTCAAGCACGTGCTCTGGAGCGCGCTTGGCGGCAAGGAAGCCCTGCCCGAGGTGATCTCACTCGACTGCGAGTGGGAGGATGTGATGCTCCTGTGCAGCGACGGCCTGACCAAGCACGTCACGGATGAGGAGATTCAGGACTACCTGACCCGCATGAGTTCGGCCGAACAGGTGTGCCGGGACCTGATCGTCAAGAGCCTCGAGCGCGGGGGCAGCGATAACGTCACCGTCGTCGTCGGCCGTCTCCGGAAGCGGTAAGATGCGCCACCGCGCCATCGCGGCTCTGCTCCTGGCGTCCGTCGCTGGCCCGCTTTCGGGACAGGACGCCCCGTCGGTCCGGCCCGATTCGGCAACGGTGCTCCGCCTGGGGCGCCAGTACACCGAATGGTTCTATGCCGACCTCGGCGACTCGGTCATGGCGCACGCGTCGGACCTGGTGCGGGAGCGCATCACAGCGGCGCAATTGTCCGAACTCCTCGGACAGCTCGTCGCACAGGTCGGAATGGAGCAGGAGGTTCTGAGTGAGCAGATCGTGCCCCGCGATTCCCTTTCGGGATACCTCCGCGAGGCACGATTCGAGCTACTGGCGGATCCACTCGTCCTGGCGTGGACCCTCGATGCCAGGGGTGTGATCCACGGCTTCTTCATCCGGCCCAAGAGCGCGGTCGCCGAGCCTCAGAATTGAGCTGAGGTCCGCTCCACTTTCACCTTCGGAGCGGGACTTGGCTGGACCTTCATCCGGCGCATCGGCGCCTCCTCGCGAACCCGCCACTTCACATCCGCGTCCTTGGGCGCCGTCCAGCTGACCGTGATCCTCTTCTTCTGCCGCATTACCTCGGCCTTCACGCTCTCCCCACCCTCGTAAGACCCGAGAATCCGTCGGGCATGCTCGGAGGACTTGGGTGCCCGGCCGTCGATGGAGAGAATGACGTCACCCGCCTTCAGCGGAATCGTCGAGTCCGCCGGGGCGTCGAGCACCAGGGCGCCTTCCGAGGTGCCGAAGTACTGGCCCAGGCCCGCGTTCATGTCGGCGAGTTCGAGGTCCCCGGCACCTCCACCCATGAAGAACCTGAAGTGGTCGCCCATCCCTTCGAGCGACGGCCGCATCATCCGGGGAAGCTCGCGGAGCTGGCGCATCTCGTCGGGGCCGCGTGTCCAGACGCGAAATCCCAGGTCTTCGGCGACGAGAGTCGCCGACCGGTTGGTCGACTCCCTTCGATACTCGAGCTTCACGGTGTCTCCCGGCTCGAGCTTTCCGGCGAGCTCGACGAGCCGCTGGCCCGGACCGGAGACCTCGCCATCACCAGCCGCACCTCCCAGCGCGGTCCCGTTGAACCGGGTGATGATGTCGCCCTCTTGGAGCCCGGCCTTGCCGGCGGGTCCGTCCGGGGTAACCGCCAGAATGCGGGCCCCGATCTTGTCCTTGTCGGCGTCCGCGCGCATGTCCACCGAGACGCCGATGCGCGGTCGCCCGCTCATGGCGTAGGTGAACGCGCGGGGAGGCTCCGGCGCGCGGGTGGGTTCCTGGGCCCCGGTAGAGCCTGGAACCACGGCGAGGGCGGCGAAAGCCGCAGCAATCCAGTGGCGTGTCATCGGACGCGTGCTCCCTGAGGGGAATGGGTTCGCAGGAGGGGATGCCGGGGGGCTGGGAAGAGTCGCGGGGTGGGTGAAGGCAAGCCGGCGTGAGACAGACCGAAACCTAGATTTCAAATATTGTACAAATTGTACGTTCCGTACTATATTGCCGTACCCATCGCTGGAGTCGCCATGGAACGAAGCCATCTTCCTGTCAGTGTCGCGAGAGGGAGTTTTGCCGACCTCGTGAATGAGGTGTTTGCCTTCGGCGAGCGGATCGTGCTCGAGCGGCACGGCAAGCCGGTCGCGGCCCTGGTACCCGTCGCCGACCTCGAGCGGCTGGATGCGCTCGATTCAGCGTCCCCGACCCGTCTGCTCGGTGAGGTAGTGTCTGGTGTCGCCCATCCCAGTCGTGGTGGCGAGACCCCGCCCGGAGCCGGATAGTCTTGTGGTCAGCTTCGGGAGCGGAGCACCGGGATGCGTCCGGCCGTGAGGCCCAATTACGGAGGATCCGATGCAAGACGACAAGGTGGCGGCCGATCAGGCTCGCCGTGAAGCGCAGCATGGATTGGTGAAATCGCGGGTCGAGGGCGAGGTGAACGCTGAAATCGCCGGGCGGGCCGCACACCCAACGGAGGGGGAGGCCGAACGCATTGACCAGGTCGCTGGAGAGTTTCGCGGCAGGGCGGTCCGTGAAACCGTCGCCGTCGAGCGTGAAGTGAGCCGAGCCCGGGGCGCCGCTCGCACGTCCCAAGTCATCGATTACGTGTTCTACGTCATCTACGCGCTGTTGGCGACCCGACTGGTGCTCGGCATGATCGCCGCGCGGTCCAGCGCGGGATTTGTGCGATTCATCCGGGCCGTTACCGACCCGCTATACGGACCGTTTCGAGGGATCGTGCCGAGTCCGAGCGCGGAAGGCGGCTTCACACTGGCCCTGCCGATCGTCATCGCGATCGGGGGCTACATGCTCCTGCATGCGGGCATCCGCGGATTGCTGAGGGTGATCGCCCACCGGAGGACCCGGATCTAGCGGTCTCACCCGGCCTGACGCGATGCACCATTGAGAGAATGGGCCGCTCCGCTGGGAACGACCCCAATCGGGCCGAAGCAAAGCGCCCGCCATGGTTCACGGTGGGCCTTGCCTCGCCCGGGATCGGACACAGCCTCACCCGACCCGAACGGACCGCCCTGGGCAGCTGAATCCCAGCATCTGGATTGCCATTGACGCGAGGAGGGCCAGGACTTCGGCACCGCGACCTCAAGCCACACGCGGCTGGCCGGCCGCTCGTGAAGACCTTCTAACGCGCCGTTCCCATCCCTTTCGGTCCTTCCCCGGCATTATCCAGTCCGCCCTTGCAACTGACGTGCTCCAGTCAGAACCGCAGCCTGGCAGTCGCCCCGCTCTGCGGGCTCCGGGGGCAGGCGATCGTGTCATCTGAACTCCTGTCGGCTGCACAGCACTTGGCTCAGAGAGGATCGCACCATGATCGACTACTCCCTTCCTGCC
>DASTCF010000211.1:0-3387 GCA_035711365.1 Gemmatimonadales bacterium | reverse complement strand
GCTGCTCGGGTCGAGGTATTACGCGGCCCACCAGCCGCCCGGTCCGCAACCGCTCTACGCCGTGCTCTTCGACATGGTGGGCGATGCCGACCTGCAGATCTATCAGGAGGGCTACTCGCTGCTGGGGGCGCCGGAGGTCGTACAGCTGGTCTGGGAGGTGGCGCGAGACGCGGGACACGGCGCCGTCTTTCAAGGCTCCCCGAGGCACACACTGACCGACGACCACATGTCACTCCAGCGCGTCGGCATCCGGGCCATCGACGTCGTCGATTTCGACTACCCCTACTGGCACACGCCGGACGATACCATCGACAAGGTAAGCGCCCGGAGCCTGCAAGTCGTCGGGGAGGTTGCCCTCGGATTGGTGGCCCGCGCCGAGCGGTAACGCGCTTTTCTGGGGAGGCCGGGCGGAGTCAGGAGTCCCCCGGGCCCGGGTGCGATCGCCACCCTGAGGTATGGCCGCCTCGGAGCATCGGACGCTCCTCCTCCTGCTCGCCCTGGGAGTCGCGGGCCAGGGCGCCCGGCTCGCGCTCGGCCGTGCCGGTGAGCCGCCCGGGCAGGTCAGCCTGCTCCCCGTCGATCGCAAGGTGGACCCAGGTCGCCACCGGGACAGCGCGCTGGCCACACTGGCTCCGCTCGCCCCCGGTGAGCGGGTCGACGTGGACCGCGCCGGGGTCCGCGAGTTGGCCCGCTTACCGCGTGTGGGTCCGGCCCTGGCTAAGGCCATCGTGGCAAACCGGGATGCCCGTGGAGCGTTCGGAAGTCTCGAGGGGCTGGACCGTGTATCCGGGATCGGACCACGGCTCCTGGAGGCACTGGGGCCGCATGTCGAATTCTCGGGTACAGGGCGGGGAAGCGGGGAAGCGGGGAAGGCCCTCCCCGCCGCCCAGCCAGACGGTTGTCAACTTGATCCCAACCTCGCGTCGGTAAACGACTTCGACGCATTGCCCGGTATCGGGCCGGCACTCGCACAGCGGATCGTGGCCTATCGCGAATCGCACGGCCCATTTGCGGAGATCGACGGGCTGGCCCGTGTCCCCGGGATCGGGCCCGTGGTTCTAGCCCGTATCAAGCCCTGCCTGATTGTGCCTTAACTTGTTACCCTCGATTCAGTTATCCACTCCTGGTCCGCCTCAGTGCAAGGGGTGGCACAGGACTGGCAACCTCCTCCGTCGGATCATTCCGACCCAACCCGGCCCTTCACGTAGAGGCTACCCGAAGCGATGGCCACGGCAACCGCCACCGATTCCGACCGCCTGGGCGCGCTGCTGATTCGCGAGGGACTCCTCACGAAGGAGCAGTGCGCCAAGGCCCTCGCTGAGCAACGCTCGTCCGGCTTCCGGCTGGGGTACGTGCTGGTGAAGCTCGGTCTGGTGCAGGAAGTCGACCTCACGAAGGTGCTTGCGCGCCAGCACCGGATGCCGGCCGTGGACCTCACCCGGTTCGAGGTGGACCAGCGGCTGATCAAGCTCATCCCCGCGGACCTGGCGAACAAGCACGGGGTGCTTCCGCTGACGCGGGAAGGCCGGACGCTGACGGTGGCGATGGCGGACCCGTCGAACCTCGGCGTCATCGAGGACCTGAAGTTCATCACCCGGTACGACGTGTTCCCGGTGCTCGCGGGCGAGTTCACGCTGCGGACGCTGGTGGACCGCTATTACCAGGTCAATGATCAGCAGCTCCAGGAGCTCATGAAGGACCTGGAGGGGATGGCGGACGACGTGGAGGTGGTGGCCGAGCTCGAGGACGAGGCGGCCACCCAGGCACAGATCGACGACGCGCCGGTCGTCAAGCTGATCAACGGGCTGCTGACCGATGCGGTCAGGCGGGGCGCGAGCGACATTCACATCGAGCCGTTCGAGTTCGAAATGCGGGTGCGCTACCGCATCGACGGCGCGCTCCTCGAGGTGATGAAGCCGCCGATGAAGATGAAGGCGGCGCTCACCTCGCGCATCAAGATTCTGTCGCAGCTCAACATCGCCGAACGCCGGATTCCGCAGGACGGGCGGCTCAAGCTCAAGATGGGCAACCGGGTCATCGACTTCCGCGTCTCGACGCTGCCGGTGCTGTTCGGCGAGAAGATCGTGCTCCGTATCCTGGACAAGGGCAACCTGACGCTCGATCTGACCAAGTTCGGGTTCGA
The DNA here is from genome assembly GCA_035711365.1 of Gemmatimonadales bacterium. GTDB lineage: Bacteria > Gemmatimonadota > Gemmatimonadetes > Gemmatimonadales > GWC2-71-9 > DASTCF01. The sequence goes on along the minus strand of DASTCF010000211.1, from coordinate 1,244 downwards.
GCCGAAGGCCGAGAAGGACCTGATGCGGGCGATCCTGAACCCGTACGGGATGGTGCTGGTGACGGGGCCGACGGGGTCGGGCAAGACGACGACGCTCTACTCGGCGCTGTCGCGGATCAACACGATGGAAGTCAACATCATGACCGCCGAGGATCCCGTCGAGTACAACCTGATGGGGATCAACCAGGTCCTGGTGCGCAGCGAGATCGGGCTCACCTTTGCCGCGGCGCTCCGCGCCTTCCTGCGGCAGGACCCGAACATCATCATGATCGGCGAAATTCGAGACCTGGAGACGGGCAGCATCGCGATCAAGGCGGCGCTCACGGGCCACCTGGTGCTCTCGACGCTGCACACCAATGACGCGCCGAGCACGATCACCCGTATGATCGACATGGGCATCGAGGCATTCAACGTGGCGAGCGCGGTGAACCTGGTGGTCGCGCAGCGGCTGGTCCGGCGGATCTGCACCGACTGCAAGGCGCCCGCGAGCTATACCGATGAGGAGCTCCATCCGCTGGGGCTGACGAAGGAGCAGGCGAAGGCGATGCCGTTCATGAAGGGGAAGGGCTGCGACGCCTGCAGCGGTACCGGGTACCGGGGCCGCGCCGGGCTGTACGAGGTGATGGCCCTCTCGCCCGAGCTTCGGCGGATGATCCTGCGCGGCGCTTCGGTGGCGGAGCTGCAGGCCCAGGCGGTCAAGGAAGGCATGCTCACCCTGCGCATGGACGGAATGGTGAAAATGGAGCGCGGGGTCACGACTCTCGAAGAAGTGGTGAAGGAGACGGCCGCATGACGATCAACCTGCGCGCGCTGCTGGAGGAGATGATCGAGAAGGAGGCGTCCGACCTCCACATCACCGCCGGCGAGAGCCCGAAGCTCCGCATCGACGGCGAGATCACCAACAGCTCGGTGTCGCACGTAATGACGCCCAAGGACACGCTCCAGCTGGCCTACTCGGTCCTGACCGAGAACCAGAAGAAGCGGTTCGAGACCGAGGATGAGCTCGACTTCTCCTTCGGCATCCAGAACCTCGCCCGCTTCCGCGGCAACTGCTTCAAGCAGCGCGGCTGCGTGGGCATGGTGATCCGGATGATTCCGTTCAGCGTGCGGACCTTCCAGGACCTGGGGCTGCCGCCCGTGGTCGCCAAGCTGGCCGAGCGGCCGCGCGGTCTCGTGCTGGTCACGGGCCCGACGGGCTCCGGCAAGAGCACGACGCTGGCCGCGATGATCGACAAGATCAACAA
>DASTCF010000210.1:0-2494 GCA_035711365.1 Gemmatimonadales bacterium | reverse complement strand
GTAGGGCGCGGGCCCGCGCAGCAGCGGCGTGACGTCGGTGGCGATGGCGAGGAGCGCCACGGCGCCGGCGACGAGGGCAAGGGTGACGGCGCGATCGCGCAAGGAATCCTGCAGGTCGGGGCGCGAGTCTATCATCGCGGCATGGTGCGTCGTGACGCAGTGAGGGTGGCGGCACCGATAGGGGCTGCCTCGTGCACTGCCAGCTGCGCCTTTCCAGCCGGTGTGAGTCCGGTCCCGGTAAGCGTCGGAGCGCCGGGTAGCAGGCCCCAGTCTTGGAGGGAGACCTCTGAGTCCGAGCGGGGCATCGAAAGCCCGTGAGGCGGCAAAGGCCGTGCAGCGGGGAGCGAGCACGCGGGCCGCAACATGAAGTGAAGCCTGCAGCCTCGACAGATGAACAATCCGGGGGCCGAGCCGATCATGTCGCGGCGAAGGCAAGACCGGCGGCGCGAGATCCGAAGCGAGCCGCCGGCCCCGGCGGGGTATGGGGCGCAGCACGCGTGCAAGGAGGGGCGCGGAACACGAGAGGCCCGTCTGCGCAGCCCGAGTCAGGGCAGGGCGGCTTGAATAAGCCGAAGGCGAAATCGAGCCCCGCGCAGCGGGAGTCCGAGGGGGTCGTAGTACCGGCGATGGCCGTGACGAACAACGCGACTGGAGGGAAGGACCCCTGGGGTAGTCGTGTCGGCGGAGCAGGTAAGCGCGAGGGAATGGCCGGCCAGACCGGACCTAACGACCCCGGCGGCCTTGTGCCGCGCGACAAAGTGCGAGAACTGCAACGCCGGCTGTGGGCCGGGGCCAAGCGGGCTCCGGGGCGTCGTTTCCACGCGCTGTACGACCAGATCTGCCGGAGTGACGTCCTGCGGGAAGCGTGGGAACGGGTGAGGCGGAACCGCGGCGCGGCGGGTGTCGATAGCCAGTCGATCCGCGACGTCGAGCAGAGCGGGGTCGAGAGCTTCCTGGAAGAGCTTGGCTCCGAACTGCGAACGGGCGAATACCGGCCGAGTCTGGTGCGACGCCGGTACATACCGAAGGCCGATGGGAGGGAGCGGCCGCTGGGGATACCGACGGTACGGGACCGGGTGGCGCAGATGGCGGCGAAACTCGTGCTGGAGCCGGTCTTCGAGGCGGATTTTCTGCCTGTCTCGTACGGCTTTCGCCCGAAGCGGAGCGCGACGATGGCGCTGGAGGCGTTGAGGAAGCTCGGCGCCAAAGGTGGCCACCACGTGCTCGACGCCGACATACGCGACTACTTCGGAAGCATCGATCACGAGAAGCTGCTCAAACTCGTGGCTCGACGCGTTTCGGACCGGCGGGTCTTGAAGCTGCTGCGGAAGTGGCTCGAAGCGGGAGTGATGGAAGAGGGCACGGTCAGTGCGACGGTGGCGGGCACGCCGCAGGGCGGGGTGATCTCGCCCTTGCTCTCGAACATCTACCTGCACGTGCTCGACGTCTTGTGGACGCGCCACAGCGCTCCTTTGGGAACGCTGGTGCGCTATGCGGACGACTTCGTGGTGATGTGCCGCACCGCGAGGGAGTGCGAGCGCGCCGAGGAGCGCATCCGGGTGATCCTGGGGCGCCTCGGTCTCGAGCTGCACCCGGATAAGACGAGGCGAGTCGAACTCTACGATGGCAAGGAGGGCTTCGACTTCCTCGGCTGCCACCTGCACAAGCGACTGAGCGGCAAGCTGTGGGAACAGACAGGCCGTCGCCTGTACTTTCTGCAGCGTTGGCCGTCGCAGCGCTCGATGCAGCGCGTACGGCTACGCGTGAAGGAGCTGACCCCGAGGTCGAGGTGCCACGCGGACATTCGCGATGTCATCGCCGACCTGAACCTCTTGCTACGAGGCTGGGGCAACTACTTCCGCACCGGGAACGCCGCGCGCCGTTTCAACCAGCTCGACACCTACGTGTGGCGCAGGCTCCGCGACTTGCGTGCGACGCGCAAAGGGCGGCACCTCCGCGCCGGAGAGGTCGGTCGCTGGACGCGCGACTACTTCCACAACCTCGGACTTCACCGCCTGCGCGGAACCGTCCGCTACCCGGAGCAGCCCTTCTGGCAACAGGGGGCCGCGTAATGCTCCGGCCCGAGAGACCACCCGGAAGCCGTGTGCGGGAAATCCGCACGCACGGTTTGAACGGGGGTCTTGCTGTCCCACGACCTTGTGACTCCAGCAAGGGAAAGGATAGAAGGATCTACCAATGAAGCTCCCTCTCGCCGTCGTCGCCTCCCTCGCCCTGCCCGGCCTCGGGGCCGCGCAGCCGTTCACGGTGGGAACCGCGCGCGCCGAGCGCGGACAGAAGGCCACCGGCTACATCGAAGTGCCGGCCGGCGCCGATCCGGCCACCAGCATCCCCGTGATCGTGGTGCACGGCACCCGCCCGGGGAAGGTGCTGGCCATCGTCTCCGGCGCCCACGGCACCGAGTACGCGTCGATCATCGCGGTCGAGAAGCTGATCGGCCGCCTCGATCCGGCGCAGGTGTCGGGCACCGTGATCC
>DASTCF010000209.1:0-11128 GCA_035711365.1 Gemmatimonadales bacterium | reverse complement strand
CGACGGCCGCCGTGACGTCCCCGGCGCCGCTGTAGGCATTCATCGCGGGCCAGATCCGGCCGAAGGTCGTCGGGTCCTGGCGCAGGGGGGGCTCCGTGAGCCGCAGGCGACGGCGCTCGGGCCGGACGAGTTCGACGACGCCGGAGTCCTGGTGCGGGAGGTACACCTGAAAGGTCATCCGGGAGGTGTCCCACCCGGAGGCGGCCAACTCCCGCAGTACATAGTCCGCGGTGCGAGTCTGGGCGGCGGTGCCCGCGATGTGCGGCTCTACGCTCAGCGCCCGGGAATCATTGCGGATCCGCGCGGGGCGTATGAGGGAATCAAGCCCGGCCTCGAAGGCGGCCTGACGTTGTGCGGTGGCTGCCGTGAAACCAGTCATCTCCTGAGCACCCAGTCCCGGCACCGCGATGCCCAAGATGGCAAGCAACATGAGCGGCCGGATCACGGCAACAGACTGCTGATGTCGAAGATCATCAAGGCGGGGCTGGATGGATTTCGCGCTCCGAACACGTAGGTCTTCCCGTCGATGACGCTGATGGTGGCCGTGTGCAGACCGGTGGAAACGAGGTACTTGGCAAGATAGGTGGGGTGCGCCGGATCGGCGAGCGAATACACGTGCAGGCCGGCGTTCGCGCCGTTCTCCGCACTGAAGACGAGCAGCTGCCCATCGTCAGTCACCTGCACGTCGCTGACCGTGCCGATTAATTCCGTGATGACCGAGTCGACCAGGACGGGTGCACCGGCTCCCACTTGCCAGACCTTCACAGCATTCCCCTGAGCGGCGCGGAAACCCCAGGTGCCAGTGTAAGCGTGGCTCCCGTGGAGCCAGAGATCAGATCCGTACCGCTCCGGCACGTTGTTCCCGCCCCCGGCGATGGCGAAGCTCCCGCCCGAGAAGCCGAGTTTCCAGAAGCCGCTCACCATGTCCATCGCATACACGGCACCCTGGTGTTGCATGACGCCCCAGACATAAGTGTTCCCTGCCCCACCGGGCTGGATCCTGTCGAGCTCCCGGGTGGCGAGGTTGGCCGGCAGGGAGCCGGAGATGTCCAGGGCGACAACGCCGCCGTTATAGTAGGCCGCGAAGAGCACCTGGTTCACCTCGTCCACCCAGAAGTTGTGGGTGCCGGCTCCGCTCAGGTGATAGCTCCCGACTTCGACTGGTGAGCTGAGGTTCGAGACGTCCACTAAGTGAATATCACCGGACGAGGTTCCGCCGATGGACCCGGGACCTTCTTCACCGACGAACAGGTACTTCTTCGCTCCCAGGGGACTATGGTACCACCACGCGTTGTGGACCTTTCCACCCCCGGTGACCACCGAACTCACGAATTGCGGGTTCGACGGACTGCCGCCCTTGAAGCCGTTCCCCACGTCATAGATCAGGATGCCGGTGTTCCAGGCGCAGAGGAACGCGAGGCCGTCGCGAACGAACGTATCGTGGAGGCCATAGTTCGCTGTTACGCCGACTGTGGTGACCAGGCGGATGCCGACCGACGCGTTCGAGGAGAATGTGAGTGGTGAGCCCGTCAGGCCCTCGACCGTCGCGGTCACCGTCTGGGGACCGGCGGCGGCTCCCAGGGTGTGCGTCACCCGGGCAATGCCGGCGGCGTCGGATGTCGATGTGGGCGACGACACACTTCCGCCGCCGGACGTCACGGCCCAGGCGACCTCGACCCCGGCAACCGGGTTGTCGAACGCGTCGCGGATCACAGCCGAGTAGGGCTGGGCCAGCGGGCTTCCGGCGATGCCTGTCTGCCCGTCTCCACCACTCTTCATCATCTGGGTTGCAGGGCCGGCCATGGCGGTCGCGTGGAACGAGACCGGCGAGCCGTCCGCTTCGGCCGCCGACGCCCGTGCCTGTTGATTCCCGGCGTCCGGTCCCAGTGTGAACGTCGCGGAGGCAAGACCGCCTCCATCGGTCAAGACCGTCGTCGGAATGATGCTGCCGCCACCTGACACGACCGCCCAAGTCACTTCGACATTCGCCTCGGGAGCGTCGTTCGCGTCAAGGACGCGGACGACCAGAGGAGCCAACTCCTCTCCAACGGCCCCGGTCTGGTCATCGCCGGATTGCATCTCGATGCTCCGCGAGGCGTTCGGCCCGTTATCGGAACCGCACGCGCCCATGAGGGCGATTGCCGCGGTAAGCAGTGCGATAGTCACGGGCTGCCTGCTCATTCGTGCATCCCTTCCATCTCCCCGGCGTGCGGGTGGTCGGCTTGTTCCGCCACCCCATACCGCCCCATCCGGTGATCCAGGGCGTGCGGGCCGAAGGCGAGGGTCACCCCGGCGCTGACGCTCCAGAAGTCGGTCCCTTTGTACCACACCTCGGGATCGAACACGCCCGCCCCCACTTTGGTCGCGCGCGCGAAGGAGGCCTCGACGAAGGGCCTCACCTGAATCGGCCACCCCTCGGCGTGGATCTCGCGGCCGGCGCCCACGGTGTTGATGGTCCAACGCGTGGTGCCGAGCGTCGAGTTGTCGAGATGCGGCCGGATGGTCCGCCATTTGGTGTCCAGTACGCGCTCTTCCTCCGGCCGTTCCGTCCGTTCGAGCTGGTAATAAAGACGAGTGGGGCCGATCTCGTATGCACCTTCCGCCAGCATTGTATGGTAGACGAAGGCCCCCTCCCCTTCCTCCACCCGGGCCCATTCGACCATCGCGTACAGCGGATGCCCGGCGGCCATCCCGTCCCACCGCGCCATCGCGTGCACCTTGTAGTCGTTGAGGCCCGCGCCCTCACGGTGTTCCGGCGAGTGGACCTTCGCATAGGAGCCCGCCACCTCGAGCCCCCTGACCGGCATCAGCGTCAACCGGGCCGCCCAGGAGTCGCCGAAGCGGTCCATATTGGGCCACTGACCTGGCTCCTCGGGCTCGTCCCCGTTGAAGAGCGAGCCTTCTACCATCACCGCCCCGGCTGCGACACCCCCGATGAGCACCGCACGCTCGAGGATCTGGCTCCAGTGGTGATTGACAGGGTAGCGGAACGTGACGCGGTTCATCGGGTCGTCGCTTCCGAAAGCCACGAATCCCTTCCCCGCGCTGAGCGACACCTGGACCCGGCCTTCCGGGCCGCCGATCCGCTCCAAACCCGAAACCATCAGCTCGTGGAAATAGGTATGCGGATGCCGGCGGTCCACGAAACCCTCCCCCCACGCTCCCACCGTCAGCTCGCCGTTCGGGATGGTCCACCCCTCCCCGTCGAGGCTTGCCACGCCCCGCAGTCGGCCGCCGAACAGGCTCCCCCGCCCCATGAGCATCGGCCGCACCACCCGGACTTCGGTAAGCGAGCCGCCGTGCGGAACGCGGCTGACCCAGGTGCCGGCCACCGTGGCCTGCCCGGCCACGCTGCCTTCAGGCGAAAGGCCCTGTCCGCTGAGCGCCGCGGGCAGGGCCAGTGCCGTCAGGACGAGGAGTACGCGGCGCGTCAGATGGCGCCTGCCGGGGCGGCCGTATCGTCGCGCGCGGCGAGCGACGCGCGCCGGTAGTCGCGGTTCATCCGGGCGATGGTCTCGAGGCTGATTTCCTTCGGGCACGCCTCGGTGCACTCCCCGAAGTTGGTGCAGCCGCCGAACCCTTCCAGGTCCATCCGCTCGATCATGCCGAGCACCCGGCGCTCGCGCTCGGGCTGGCCCTGGGGCAGGAGTCCGAGGTGGGTCACCTTGGCCGCCGTGAACAGCATCGCGGAGGCGTTGGGACACGCGGCGACGCAGGCCCCGCAACCGATGCACTGGGCGGCGTCCATTGCCCGTTCCACCGCATCCTTCGGGATCGGAATGGCGTTGGCGTCGGGCGCGCTGCCGGTCGCCACGCCTACGAAGCCGCCCGCCTGGATGATGCGGTCGAAGGCGCTGCGATCCACCACCAGGTCGCGGAGCACCGGGAACGCCCGCGCGCGCCACGGCTCGATGCAGAGGGTATCGCCGTCCTTGAAGCTCCGCATGTGGAGCTGGCAGGTGGCGGTGGCCTTCATCGGTCCGTGCGCCACCCCGTTGATCATCAGGCCGCACGAGCCGCAGATCCCCTCGCGGCAATCATGGTCGAACGCGATCGGCGCCTCGCCCCTGGCCGTCAGCTCCTCGTTGACCACGTCCAGCATCTCGAGGAACGACGCGTCGGGACTGACGTCCCTCGCCTCGTACTGCACGAGCCGGCCCGGACTCCGGGCGTCGCGTTGGCGCCAGACCAGGAGAGTGAGGTTCATTACTTGTAACTCCGCTGCGCGAGCTGGACATTCTCGTAAACCAGTGGCTCCTTGTGGAGGATCGGAGGCGCATCCTCTCCGGCGTATTCCCAGGCCGCGACGTACGCGAAATGCTCGTCATCCCGGCGGGCCTCGCCATCGGCGGTCTGGTGCTCGGTGCGGAAGTGGCCCCCGCATGACTCCTCGCGATGCAGGGCGTCGAGGCACATCAGCTCGGCGAATTCCAGGAAATCCGCCACCCGGCCCGCCTTCTCCATCGCCTGGTTGAGCTCGTCCCCGGTCCCCGGAATGGTGACGTCCCTCCAGAACTCCCCTCGGATCTCCGGAATCCGATTCAGGGCGCGGCCCAGGCCATCGGCGCTGCGCGCCATGCCGCAATCCTCCCAGAGCACCTTGCCGAGTTCACGATGGAACGAGTCGACCGGCCGCTTGCCGCGCACGGCGAGCAGGCGTGCCGACCGGCCGCTGACTTCCGCCACGACCGCGCGCGCATCGGGATGCGACGCATCGGCCGGCGCCAGGCGGCGGGATGCGATGTAATCGCCGATCGTGTACGGGAGGATGAAGTACCCATCGGCCAGGCCCTGCATCAGAGCGCTGGCGCCGAGCCGATTCGCACCGTGATCGGAGAAATTCGCCTCGCCGACGACGAAGAGGCCCGGAATCGTGCTCATCAGGTTGTAGTCCACCCACAACCCGCCCATCGTGTAATGGACGGCCGGATAGATCCGCATCGGCACCCGGTAGGGATCCTCATCGGTGATGCGCTGGTACATCTCGAAGAGATTGCCGTACCGCTCGCGAATCTTGTCTTCCCCGAGGCGCCGAATGGCGTCCGCGAAGTCGAGGTACACGCCGCGCCCGCCCGGACCGACGCCGCGGCCGTCGTCGCACGCTTCCTTGGCCGCGCGGGATGCGATATCCCGCGGTGAGAGGTTGCCGAAGCTGGGGTACTTCCGCTCCAGGTAGTAATCCCGCTCGGAATCCGGAATCTGGCCTGGCGCCCGGGCATCGCCACGCTGCTTCGGCACCCACACCCGCCCGTCGTTCCGGAGTGACTCGCTCATCAGGGTGAGTTTCGACTGGTGCTCGCCGGACACCGGGATGCAGGTGGGGTGGATCTGCGTGAAGCACGGATTGCCGAACGCTGCGCCGCGCTTGTATGCCCGGTAGCTCGCCGTGACGTTGCAGCCCTTGGCGTTGGTGGACAGGTAAAAGACGTTGGCGTACCCGCCGGTCCCCAGCACTACCGCCTCGCCGAAATGCGTCTCGATCTTCCCCGAGACGAGATCCCTCGTGACGATGCCGCGCGCCTGGCCGTCAATGACGATCAGGTCGAGCATCTCCGTTCGCGGGAACATCTGCACCGTCCCGGCCGCGACCTGACGCTCCAGCGCGCTGTAGGCGCCGAGCAGGAGTTGCTGGCCCGTCTGGCCCCGGGCGTAGAAGGTGCGCGAGACCTGTGCGCCCCCGAAGGACCGGTTGTCGAGGAGCCCGCCGTACTCCCGGGCAAACGGCACGCCCTGGGCGACACACTGGTCGATGATGTTCACGCTGACCTGCGCGAGGCGGTACACATTGGCCTCGCGCGCGCGGAAATCCCCGCCTTTGATGGTGTCGTAGAAGAGCCGCCAGACGCTGTCGCCGTCGTTCTGGTAGTTCTTCGCGGCGTTGATGCCTCCCTGGGCGGCGATGCTGTGCGCCCGCCGGGGGGAATCCTGGAAGCAGAAGCAGCGGACATTGTAGCCGAGCTCTCCGAGCGACGCCGCCGCCGACGCCCCGGCCAGTCCCGAGCCGACGATGAGCACCGTGTGCTTCCGCTTGTTCGCGGGGTTGACCAGCTTGAGGTTGAACTTGTGGCGGTCCCACTTCCCTTCCAGCGAACCCGCCGGCACGCTCGCCTTCAGCTCGATGCTCATCTCAGCACCCCCCCGAGCACCGCGGCCGGGATCGCGATGAAGCCCAGCGCCACGAGCACTGCGAGCGCCGTGGCCACCCGTCGCCGCGCCGCGTTAAAGCGCGGATGGTTCCAACCCATCGTCTGAAAGAAGCTCCAGACCCCGTGGTATAGATGTGCCCCGAGGGCCAGCATCGCGACGATGTAGAAGACGGCCACCCAGGTCACGCGGAACCCGGCGATCACGTTGCCGTAGACGTCGGTGTGACTGAACCCGGGATGGACCGACCCGACCGTGAGATGCAGCAGATGGTAGACGATGAACACCAGCAGCAGGACGCCGCCCCAGCGCATCGTCCGGGCGGCGAGCGTCGAGACCTGCGGATTGAACCGGGAATACGACACCGGCCGGCTGGCAAGGTCGAGGCGAGTCAGCGAATACGCGGCCCAGATGTGGAGGCCGACCGCGGCGAGCAGCACCACGCGCACCCCGTAAAGCACCGGCAGGCTCTTCTTCAGAAACGCCGAGTAGGCGTTGAGCGCCTCGGGTCCGTTGAACACCAGGAGGTTCCCGGAGACGTGGCCCACCACGAACCCGACGAGGATGAGCCCCGTGACCCCCATGACTACCTTCCGGCCCACCGTCGAGCGCAGGAACCGGACGAGGCTCATCAGAGGGTGACCATCGTGGCGCGCACTGCTTCCGCCGAGGCGTGCAGCGCCGTTCGCTCGGCATCGGTCAGCGAGACTTCGATGATCCGTTCCAGACCGGCCCGGCCAAGCTTGCACGGCACACCGCAGAAGACATCCCGCAGGCCGTATTCCCCCGCGAGCCAGGCGGAACACGGGAGGATTCGCTTCTTGTCCAGCGCGATCGCCTCGACCATCTGCACCGCGGCTGCGCTCGGCGCATAATACGCGGATCCGGTCTTCAGAAAGGCGACGATCTCGGCCCCGCCGTTCCGGGTCCGGTCCACGATGGGCGTCAGTCGATCCGCGGGCAGGAGCTGCGTGACCGGAATGCCGGAGACGGTCGTGTAGGAGACGAGTGGCACCATGGTGTCGCCGTGCCCGCCGAGCACCATTGCCTGGATGTCCTCTACCGACACGTCGAGTGCCTCGGCCAGAAAGGCCCGGTAACGCGCGGTATCGAGCACGCCTGCCATGCCAATCACCCGCTCCCGCGGGAATCCCGACTCCTTCATGGCCACGTAGCACATGACATCGAGCGGATTCGACACCACGATGATGATGCTGTCCGGCGATACCCGCTTGATCTCCCGCGCCACGGAGCCGACGATGCCAGCGTTGGTCTTGACCAGGTCGTCGCGGCTCATGCCGGGCTTCCGCGCGATTCCCGCCGTCACCACGAACACCTCGGCGCTCGCCGCCTCATCGTATCCGTTGGTTCCGATGACCCGGGAGTCGAAGCCTTCGATCGGGGCGGACTGCCACTGGTCGAGCCCCTTGCCCTGCGGGATTCCCTCGACGACGTCAATCATGACGACGGCTCGGGCAAGATTCTTCTCGGCGATGCGCTGGGCGGCGGTGGCGCCGACATTTCCGGCGCCGACAACGGCGATCTTCTGCAGCATGTGATCCGATCAGGGTGACGAGAGTCGCGTTGACACGGGCGCGCGAAAGCTAAAATCCTCCATCACTGGAACAAAGTCCCGACACCGATCGCCTAGCCTCGCCGCCCGCGCCTCGCTCTCGGCTTCGATTCCTCGACGGTCTCGAGACCCTCGGGCGCCGGCACGCCCAGCCGGCGCAGCCCTTCGTAGAGCGCCACGCTGACGGCATTCGCGAGGTTCAGGCTCCGTACCTCCCCCGGCATCGGGATCCGGAAGCACTGGTCCGGATGCTTCTCCAGGATCCGTGTCGGCATGCCGTCGGTTTCATTGCCGAACACGAGCACGCTGTTCCAGGTGAATGGGGCCTCGGCAAGATCTCGCGTGGCGTTCGCGGAGAAATAGATGCAGCGCCCGCGGGCGACCGCATCGCGGAAGGCGAACCAATTGGGGTGCACCCAGAGATCCACCTTGTCCCAGTAATCGAGCCCCGCGCGCCGCACCTCGCGGTCGTCCAGCGAGAAGCCGAGCGGTTCGATGAGATGCAGGGGCGTGCCAGCGGCGGCACAGAGACGGGCAATGTTACCGGTATTCGGCGGAATGCGTGGTTCGATCAGGGCGACATGAAGGGTCATGGCCCTAGCCGCCTCGAGTGTGCATCTCGCGCCGCGGATCCGCGCGGAGCGCTTCGAGTTGATACAGCGCACCGCGCCCCGGGACCGCCAGGCGCTCTTCGGCTCCGCGGTCCGCGCGCCGGGTCCACGCGTCCACGATGATGTTCCCAAGATCGCGGTCGCTGGCGCCACTCCGGAGCGCGTCCCGCAGGTTGATCCCCGCCCCCGCGTAGAGACACAGAAACCAGGTCCCATCCGCGGTGAGCCTGCTGCGGTCGCAATCGCGGCAGAACGGCGCCGTCGTCGACGCGATGATGCCGAAGATTGTTCCGTCCGTGAGGCGAAAGCGCTCGGCCGGCGCCCCCGCACGGTCGGCGGCCGGCAGCGGCTCGACGGGGCCGAACCGCCGCCGCACGATTTCCAGCAGCTCGGATTGGGAAACAACCTGGTCCCGTGACCACAGGGTCGCCCCACCCACGTCCATGTACTCGATGAAACGCGCCTCGACCCCGGACTCACGCGCAAACTCCAGGAGGTCGGTCACTTCGTCATCATTGAACCCGCGTACGATGACCGAGTTGATCTTGACGGACCGATACCCGGCCGTGACCGCGTCCCGGATTCCCTCGAGCACATCGGCATGGCGGTCGGTCCTGGCAAATTCCAGCATACGCGCTGGTCGCAGCGTATCGAGGCTTACCGTCACCCGGTGCAGTCCCGCGCGCCGCAGCTCCGACGCGTGCCGGGAGAGCAGGATTCCGTTGGTCGTCAGGGCGAGGTCCCTGACGCCAGGAATCGTTCCGAGCATCCTGACAAGGCCGGCCAGATCGTGCCGGAGGAGTGGTTCCCCTCCCGTCAGGCGCACCTTGCCCGCCCCCAGGCCGGCGAAGATTGCCGTGAGCCGCGCGGTCTCCTCGAACGTGAGGATCGACGTCCGGGGGAGCCAGACGTATTCCTCCTCCGGCATGCAGTAGCGGCACCGCATGTTGCACCGGTCGGTCACGGAAACCCGGAGGCTGCCGAGCCGCCGATCGAACCGGTCGACGGGCGAGGAGAGGTCGCCGGACAGATTCATGGCGCTTCCACGGATGTGGAGTCGGCCGCTGATTCCACCCACCCGGGCTCGCCGGTGGCGTAGTGCTCCCGCTTCCAGATCGGGACTCGGCGCTTGAGCTCCTCAATCACGTACCGGCAAGCCGCGAACGCCTCATCCCGGTGGGCGCCCCCGGCGGCAACGACGACCGATGCCTCGCCGACCTCGAGGAGACCGAGGCGGTGCACCACGACCGTCCGCACCGGCCACTGCTCCTCTGCTTCGCGGATGATCCGATCGAATTCTGCTTCTGCCATCTCCGGATAGGCCGTGTATTCCAGCCGCACGACCGGCTTCCCCTCGTGATGGTCCCGAACCGTCCCGACGAAGAGGGCGATGCCGCCCCGGTCCGGCGCGGCGACTTCACGCAACAGCCGGGCGGGGTCGAGTTGTTCGGTTGTGAGGTGAGTCATCTCAGCCTCCCGCCAGGGGTGGGAGGAGCGCCACCTCGGCGCCATCCGTGACCGGCGTGCTGGGCAGGGCGTGATCCAAGTTGATTGCGCACAGTGGTCGTGCCGGAAGTGCCGATGCGGCAGGCACCTCCGCCCGCAGCACACGCAACACGTCCGCCACGGTCGCCGGTGAGGACAGCGTCACTTCCACGCGCTCGGCCCCGAGGGCTTCGGCGTAGCGAGCGAACAGGCGGACGGTGACCTTCAGCGGACCTCCCCGTGAACGCGTTCCCTTCGTCGCGAAGTATGCCCGGGTTCCAAGTCGCGTACAAGCAGCGGCTTAACCCCAAAAGGGAGAGGGCCGCGCTGGTGCGCGGCCCTCTGGCGATCCCGGCTCCTGGCGAGCCTCAGTCTTCGTCTTCGCCGGCTGTTGCGGCGTCGAACGGCTCGTCGGCCACCAGGGCACGCAACTCCTTGCTGGGCTTGAAGACCGGGACGGGGCGGGCCGCGACCTCGACCGGCTCGCCGGTGCGTGGGTTGCGAGCCATGCGGGTCTTACGCCGCCTGATCTTGAAGGTGCCGAAACCGCGTACCTCGATGTTGTGCTGAGCCTTAAGCGCGTCTTTCACCGCCTCGAGAAATGCGTCCACGACTCGAGCGCAGTCCTTCTTGGAAATCATCGGGCCCGCGGTGCGGGCGATCGACGCGGTGACCTGCTCGACGAGATCGGCCTTGGTCATGCATCCCCCAGGAGGGTCCCAGACGACGGGCGTTTCGGCGACGCCAACAGGCCGATGATATGAGCTTAACTGTTGCCTGTCAAGGGGTTGGGAGAATCCTGCCCGCCGCGCGCCCGGATCAGGCGGACGAATTCATCGAAGTGCGGGTAGGCATCGTGCGGACCAGGAGAAGCCTCCGGGTGGTACTGCACGGCGAACACGGGGAGCGAACGATGGCGAAGTCCTTCGACGGTGCCATCATTGAGGTTAAGGTGCGTCACCTCCAAGTCGGGCGCTCCGCGCACGCCCTCGGCGTCTCCCTCCACGGCGAATCCATGATTTTGCGTCGTGATGAGCACTCGCTCATCCCGGAGGTCCTTGACCGGGTGATTTCCGCCCCGATGGCCGTAGGGCATCTTCGTTGTGCGGCCCCCGAATGCAAGTCCCAACAACTGGTGGCCCAAGCAGATACCAAACGTCGGGATGCCGGACGCGGTCAGGCTCCGAATTGTGTCGAGGGCGTAGCCGACGGCAGCCGGGTCGCCAGGGCCGTTGGACAGGAAGATGCCGTCCGGCCGGAGCGCCAGCGCGCGGGCGGCCGGCATCGTGGCCGGGACGACGGTCACACGACACCC
>DASTCF010000208.1:0-6206 GCA_035711365.1 Gemmatimonadales bacterium | reverse complement strand
GCGTCGATGGCCTTGATGCCCGTCTGCAGCGGCTCCTTCACCGGCTGGCGGACGATGATACCCGGCGCAACCATCTCGACCAGCCGGGTGCCGCTGGCCTGAATTGGTCCCCGGCCGTCGACCGGCCGGCCCAGCGCATCCACCACCCGGCCAAGCATGGCGGGACCGACCGGCACATCCAGCACCCGCCCGGTGCAGCGGACCTCGTCGCCTTCCTTGAGCTTGAGGTAGTCGCCCATGATCGCCGCGCCGACGCTGTCCTCTTCGAGATTGAGCACCAGGCCGATCACCGTCTCACCCGTGTCGTGCGACGTGAACTCGAGCATCTCCCCCGCGAGCGCCTTGTTCAGGCCGTAGATCCGGGCGACGCCGTCGCGCACTTCCAGTACGGTCCCGACTTCATTGGTGTCGACGGTTGCGAGATCGGCGGACGCAATCTCCTTGAGGAGAATGTCCTTGAGCTCGCCGGGGCGGAGGACGGATTCAGTGGCCATGAGTCGAGCGCCTGTATCCCTGAAAGAGTGATCAGCAGTCAGTTGGGGTCGAGCTTGTGAAAATTATCACATAGACGGAGCGGAAGCAACGGGAGCCCTAGAGCCGACTTCGTGTGTGACCGTGCACGAAGTGACCGAGCAGGCTCTCCGGGCTGAGCCGCCCAAGCTCACCCGCCCCGACCCCCGCTACCCTGCGGGCCGTGGCGCCCAGATGACTGGGCGACGCGAAACCGAGGAGCCCCGCCACTGCGGTGACGGTATAACCAGGGTTCCGGAGCAGCTGCACCGCCAGGACGAGCCGAAGAAAATCCATGACTCGCTTGAGGTTCGGAGCACCGCCCGCGCCGAACTGGCGCGACAGGTGCTCCCGGGAGACCCCCAGCCGGTTGGCCAGACGGGCGGTTGGCATGGGTTGAGATGCCCGCTCGACGAGCGTTTCCCAGGCACTCAGCTGAAGTGGTTCCGTCAGCCGAAGGAGGCGGGGTGCATGAGCCAGAGCGCGATGACGCTCCGCCGCCAGCGAGGCGCGCCGGACCAGCTCCCCGATGACGGCATCGTCCACACCCTCCACCACGACCGCCGCGACCTGGTGCTGGTGGCAGAGGGTCAGCACCTCCCCATCATCGGGGCGGAACGCGGCGTACGCGACAACGGGAATCGCGGGAAAATCGGCGCGGAGGGAACTGAACTCCTGCAGGATGCCCGGTCGTGGCGCCAGGACCACCGCCTCGACGACGCGGTGGTTCAACGTCCGTCGGAGGGCCGCGGCCCCTCGGCAGCTCACGACGCCGGGGCCGTCCTTGAGCAGGCCCCGCCGGAGCGCCGCCACCGCGGGACGGCTGTCGAGCAGCGCGGCGATCGCCGCCACCCTCAGGCTCCCGGCGAGATCGGTCGCGGCGCCGGCCGGGACCGACCCGCCCCGACCGCGACCAGGGTGCGGGCCATCTCTCCCGCGCGGCGCAGGACGCCGCGCGCATTGTCA
This sequence comes from Gemmatimonadales bacterium, assembly GCA_035711365.1. Lineage (GTDB taxonomy): Bacteria > Gemmatimonadota > Gemmatimonadetes > Gemmatimonadales > GWC2-71-9 > DASTCF01. The sequence continues at coordinate 4,730 of DASTCF010000208.1, read as the reverse complement.
TAGCTCAACCGCTCGAGCGCGTCGTCCAGCGGAAGCCAGCAATGGTCGGTGATCCCCTCGTCTTCCTGCGGCAGCACCTCGCCGGCCGGACTCTCGAAGAGAAAGAAGTGACAGTACTTGTGGATATGATGGCCCCGGAACCGGAAGTGCCAGTCGATGATCCTGATCGGCCCGTGCAGCATGAGATCGTCGAGGCCGGTCTCCTCCGACGTTTCCCGGAGCGCCGCGTCGGCGGGCGATTCGTCTTCCTCGAGATGGCCCTTGGGAAATCCCCAGTGCTGATACGAGTCCTTGATGAGCAGGAAGTGCGACTGCCCGTCGGGCTGCCGGCGGAACACGATCCCGCCGGCGCTGACCTCGCGCTCAGGTTTCCGTTTCGACATCAGAAGACCGAGAACTTGAAGTATCGGCGCGGATTGACCTGGATGTCCTGCAGCAGCTTCCGGAATTCCTGCATGGTGAGCGTGGTCTCTTGATAGAGCGCGGAGTCGCTCGCGAGCAGGCCGAGGGTCCCGCGTCCCGACTGCATCCTCGACAGCACGCTGTCGGCCGCGACGAGGACCCGGACCAGGCTTACCTCATGTTCCCGCGCCGCCGCGAACAGCCCGCGCAGGTCCGCCGAGGCCTGGCGGAGGTCCGCGGAGGAACCTCTTGCGGCCTCCACGATCTCTGTGAGCTGACGGTCGCCGGTTGCCGAGTCGATCCGGGCCATCGTTACGCGAAGGTCGCGCGCCGCGCTGGCCAGGTCGGCGGAGCCGGTCTCGACCCGGCCCGCCACGCGCTCGACGCGACCGGTCTGCCGCTTGGTGGCCCGCCCCAGCTCATCCACGATCGCCAGGAATTCCTGGATGCTGCTCCGCGCGCGCGCGGCGGTCGTGGAATCGAATACCGCGCCGACGCGATTGGTGAGGACGGCGATATCGCTGGCAATCCGGCTCGCCTGCGCGGTCAACTGCCCGACGTCCGGCAGGGTGGCGCCGGGCCAGGCCCCGGGGCCGGCGGCCTTGGCGGTCATCAGTTCGGCCCGGACGTTGGGATCGTCGATCGGATCATCGAGCGACACGATCTGGGCCTCCCACTCCGCGAAGAGGCTCGCCGCCGCGGCGATCACCGCCGGGTTCCTGGGTACCTCCGGCCGGCTGTCGAGCCGGAGTGTGGCCTCGACCCACTGTTCTCCAGAGAGCGTCACCGATTCGACGCGGCCGACCCGGACACCGCGCAGGGTGACCGGCGCGCCGACATTGAGGCCTCCGACGGTCCGGAACCGCACGGTGGCCTCGTCGGGCCGCTGCCCCAGCCGGGTCTCGCTGAGCCAGAGCGCGCCGGCAACCGTGACCAGGACGGCGAGAACGATCGCGCCGCCCACGGCGAACTCATTGCGCTGTTTCACGCGGACCTCCCGCTCACCGCCATCGCCTCCACGCCGGCCTCATCGGGCCGGCCCTCGATGAATTGGCGGACCACGGGATCCGTGGTACGCTGGATCTCCTGCACACTGCCCACTTCGCGCACCCTGCCCTCGTGCAGCATCGCGATCCGGTCGCCGATGGTGTAGGCGCTCCGCATGTCGTGGGTCACGACGATCGCGGTGGTACCGAGCTCCTCGCGCACCCGAACCATCAGGCGGTCGATCACCGCGGAGGTGACGGGATCGAGTCCGGTGGTCGGCTCGTCGTACAGGATGTACTTCGGCCGGAGCGCGATCGCCCGGGCGATTCCCACGCGCTTCCGCATCCCTCCCGAGAGCTCGGCTGGCATTCGGTGCTCGCTCCCGTCCAGCCCGACCAGCCGGAGGCTCTCCGTCACCCGGGCGGCGATGTCGGCGCCGGACAACTGTTGCCGCCGCTCCAGCCCGAGCCGGATATTCTCCTCGACCGTCATGGAGTCGAACAGCGCGGCGAACTGGAAGACGAAACCGATGCGCGCGCGCAGGTCCGAGAGCGTCTCCCAATCCAGCTCGTGGACCACCAGGCCATCCACCTCGACGCGGCCGGCGTCCGGGAGAAGCAGGCCGACGACGTGCTTGAGCGCGACGCTCTTCCCCGATCCGGAGGCGCCGATGATGACCGTCGTCTGGCCCTCGGGCACGTCGAGAGTAAAGCGGTCGAGCACCACCTTCTCGCCGAAGCGCTTGGAGACTCCCTCGAACCGGATCATCTCCGACCGCCCATCTGCCCATCCGCCCATCCGCCCGGCCTCACAGCAGCACCAGCGCCCAGAACGCGTCGAGGACGAGGATTGCCTCGCACCCGAGGACCACCGCGCGCGTCGTACGGTGCCCCACGCCGGCGGCGCCGCCCGAGGTCGCCAGGCCCTGCAGGCAGCCGAGGAGGGTCACGGCCGTCCCGAAACTCGCCGACTTCACCAGGCCGAACCAGATGTCCTTGAACTTGTAGAACATCTTGAGCCCCTTCACGAACTCCGGCGTGGAGAGGTCCAGCAGGTTGATGGCGGTGACCCATCCCGCGAGCACGCCCATCGCCATCGCGAGGGCGGTGATCACCGGGAACATCAGGGTTCCCGCGAGGACGCGCGGGACCACGAGATAGGCGCGGGTGTCGAACGCGAGCGTCTCGAGCGCGTCCACCTGCTCGGTGACCTTCATCGTGCCGAGTTCGGCGGCGATGTTGGCGCCGACCCGGCCGGCCAGGGCCATCCCGGTGAGCACCGGTCCGAGCTCCATCATGACCGTTTTCCCCACCAGCGCGCCGACGAAGTAGAGCGGCACAGCGCCGGTGAAGATGTAGCTGGACAGGAGGGCGAGGACGATGCCGGTGAAGACGGCGATGAAGAGGGCGATCGGGATGGAATCGACCCCGAGGCGGCGCATCTGGCCGACCAGGAGGGGACCCCACGTGCGCGCGTCCCGGAGCGCCCGCGCGGACACGAGGGCGGAAGCGCCGAGCTGCGCGACCCGCTGGCCGGGCGCGGATTCCCGGAGGGTCGTCGCGAAGGAGTTCACCCCGGGAAGCTACGGCTCGGGCTGAGGGGTGTAAAGCTCAGGCGGCGAAGCTCGCGAGCGCACGCCCCACTTCGCCCTCGCGCAGCCGCTTCAGTGCGCGATCCCGCAGCTGGCGGACGCGCTCGCGGGTCACGCCGAGCATGCCGCCGATCTCCTCGAGCGTGTGCTCACGGCCCCCATCGAGGCCGAAATAGAGGCGCAGAACCTTGGCGTCGCGCGGCGGCAGGGTGGCGAGAGCCTGCTCGACCTCTTCGGTGAGGAAGCGGTCCATTGCCTCCGATTCGGCGTCGCCCTGACTCTCGGCGATGAAGCGCTCGATCAGGGAGCGGTCGCCCTCGGGATCGAGCGGGGCATCGAGCCGCACCTCGCTCGTGTTGAGCGCCGCCAGCGATTGGACCACGTCGACGGAAAGCCCCGTCGATTTCCCGATCTCCTCCGGGGTGGGCTCGCGGCGCAGCTCCTGCCGCAGCGCCTCGGCGGTCCGGATGATGCGGGAGAGGTCGGCCGTTCGGTTGAGCGGCACCCGAACGGTTCGCCCCTGCCGCGCCAGCGACGCCAGAATCGCCTGCCGGATCCACCAGACGGCGTAGGAGATGAACTTGACGCCCTGGTCGGGATCAAATTTCCGGGCCGCAGTGAGCAGGCCGACGTTGCCCTCGCCGATTAGGTCGGTGAGCGGCAATCCGCGATTCTGGTACTTCTTGGCGACCGAGATTACGAACCGGAGGTTCCGCTTCACGAGCTCCTGCATCGCCTCCTGGTCGCCGGCGCGCACCCGTCGGGCGATGGCGATCTCCTGCTGCGGGGTGAGGAGGGCCGTCTTGCTGACCTCGAACAGGTATTGGTCGAGAATGTCGCGATCGGCGCCATGCACGCCGAGCGTCTTGGCGGTGGGCACCTTGCGGGCGCGGCGCTTGGGTGGCGGAGTCTGGGCGAGGATCTCGGCCGTGGTCAGTTCCCGCGCGGGTTTTGCCTTCCCCTTTCTGGGGGACGGGACCGATTTGGTCCTGTCCGGCGCGCGCTTGGCGTGGTCAGCGGCGGATGATGTCGATGGGGACTTTTTCTTGGGCATGGCTCGGGTCTGCTTCCGGCCGGAGGCCGAGGAAAAACGCGCGATTCCGCTTGACACCCGATAGGCCCCGGACTAGCTTGCCGTGCTGCCGCAAGGTCGTCGCAAGTGCGGGCGCGGCAATATAATGGGGGCGTAGCTCAGTTGGGAGAGCGCGTGAATGGCATTCACGAGGTCAGGGGTTCGATCCCCCTCGCCTCCACTCCCAGGCGGGCGGTTCCAGGGCTCGGAACAGGCCTGACAGCGGTTGCGTGGGGGCGGGTGGATCACTAAGATGTTCGTCCCTTGCAGTTGCGGGAATAGCTCAGTTGGTAGAGCACAACCTTGCCAAGGTTGGGGTCGCGGGTTCGAGTCCCGTTTCCCGCTCTCCAGAAGGAATTCGTCGCGGGGTGGAGCAGTCTGGTAGCTCGCCGGGCTCATAACCCGGAGGTCGTGGGTTCAAATCCCACCCCCGCTATTGGTCGGACGGACGGACAGTCGGACGGACGGACAGGGAGACCGAATCCGCAATGGCCTCCTGACCGTCTGACCCGCTGTCCGTCTGTCCGTCTGAGTTTCGGGCGGTTAGCTCAGTTGGTTAGAGCGCCACGTTGACATCGTGGAGGTCACAAGTTCGAGTCTTGTACCGCCCATGCAGTACCCGCGCCCATAGCTCAATTGGATAGAGCATCTGACTACGGATCAGAAGGTTAGGGGTTC
>DASTCF010000207.1:0-3980 GCA_035711365.1 Gemmatimonadales bacterium | reverse complement strand
CCTCGGCGATGCGATGAGCTGCGGTGAACCGACCGTTACGGGGTCTGATCCGACTTCAGTTGATACTGCAGCGCGCCCGAGGGGCACCGACGGATCTGTTCGGCTACCGCCTCCGCGGACGCATTTTCCGGCCGGACCCATCGCTTTCGCCGCACATCGAAGACGACGGGCAGGCCTCGTACACAGTTGCCGGAGTGGATGCAGACCTCCGGATCGAACGTGACGATGATCTCGTCGGTCTCGTATGTCTGCAATCGCCGTGTCATTATCTGGTGACTCCTGCAGGGGCTTTTCTCACGCCGGCACTCGTCTGTCGCTCAAGCCGAACGACCCCCTCATCCGGCGGCCTGTCACGCCGATCTCGCGCCCGCGTCGGTTACCATGCCGGCGAGGAAGTGCTCACGGCGTGACACCGGACGCAGCGGGCGTCTCGACGCCGAACATGGCGAGATACTGTCGCACCTCCGCCAGCAGAAACTGCTGGCGGGCCTCGAGGTCCCTGGGCGGAATGTCTACCAGCTGGCGGAGGGAATCGTCCACCCAGAAGACGAGCACCGTATCACGGAAGACGTAGCGATTGAGCGGCCCATGGACGAACGCGAGCCGTCCCTCTCGGAAGTAGTAGGAGGAAAGCCCGATCATCCGGCCGGAGTCGTCGGGCTCGGTGACGGTGAGCAGGATGGGCGATCCCGCGTCGCTCCACAGACGGACGATGCGCGCATCCCAGCCCTGTCGTTCGCGGCCGAGTGTTTTTTCCTGAGGTACGATCGCAGCAACTCGCCGGTCGATCGCGTCCGCCTCGGCCATCGCACGGGCGGGGGTGAGTGCCGTGTCCGGCCGGGCGGCGCCAACCTTGAGACAGTTCCGCAGTACGACTTCCCCGCCCTGCTCCATCAGGGCCTCGTCACCCTTGGAGTGCACCGTATACCGGCCGTCGCTGTACCGGACGCCGGAGGCCGATCGGACAGCCGGAAGCCGAACCACCCTGTCGGGCGGCAGGCGCAGCTCGGCGTGGGATGCGGCGAATCCGACGACCAGAGAGTCACCGCCCTCACAGACATATATCGTGGTGGGAATGGGCTTCGTGCACGCGGCGACGGTTACCGCCGCGAGCGTCCGGATGAGCATGCGACGCGACTGCGACCGTGTCACGGAGCCTCCGGAAGGGGAGCGGGGGTGGATGCCCGAGCCTGAATTGCAAGATTGTCGAGGCCGTTGGATTCGGCAAGACGGCAGGCGCCGAGTAGCTTCAGGACTACACCAGACCGCGGAGCTCGTGGTGCGCCACATCATCCCGTTGGTACTCCTGGCCGCCGCCGGAACAGCCTCCTGCCGGACCGCCGGCGGGGACCCACGAATCCAGGCCATCATCCCCGCCGTCTCGCCCGCGAGAATCGAGGCCGATATCCGGGCGCTCGTCGGCTTCGGAACGCGGCACGCACTGAGCGACACGCTCTCGGCGACACGGGGAATCGGCGCGGCGAGGCGATGGATCAAGGCGGAGTTCGAGCGCATCTCCGCCGCCTGCGGCGGGTGCCTCGAGGTGCGCTATGAGTCCGAGGTCTATCAGGGGCTCTCTCGCATGCCCGACCCCACGAACGTGGTCAGCGTGATCGCCATCCAGCGGGGAACGGGCGACCCCGACCGGTACGTCCTGATGAGCGGCCATTTCGACAGCCGGGTGAGCGACGCCATGAATGCGCGGGACTCCGCCCCCGGCGCGAACGACGATGCCAGTGGGACGGCGGCGGTGCTGGAGGCGGCCCGCGTGCTCTCCGGCCAGCGCTTCAGTGGATCGATCGTCTACGCGGCGTTCGCGGGCGAGGAGAGCGGTCTGCTCGGAAGTCAGACGCTCGCCCGAAGGGCTCGATCCGAAGGATGGCGTCTCGAGGCCGTCCTCAACAACGACATCATCGGGAACACACGGGGCGCCGACAGCGTCACGGACGACCGGATGGTCCGCGTTTTCTCTGATGGTACGCCGCCGACGGAGACGGACGAGCAACGCCGGCGAAGGCGGTTCACGGGCGGAGAGGTTGACGGGCCCTCGCGGCAACTGGCGCGATACGTCAAGGCGGTCGGCGACCGGTATTTCCCCGACCTTGATGTCTGGGTCATCTATCGGCTGGACCGGTTCGGGCGTGGAGGCGACCATCGGTCGTTTGCCGACCAGGGGTTTCCGGCGGTGCGGTTCACGGAGGGCCACGAGGATTACACGCGCCAACACCAGGACATCAGGACAGAGAATGGGATCGCGTACGGCGACGTGCTTGAAGGCGTGAACTTCACGTATGTCGCGCGGGTTACAGCGCTCGACGCGGCCGTGCTGGCGTCCCTGGCCTGGGCACCGGGCCCTCCGCGCACCGTCCGGGTCAGTGGCGCCCTCCAACCGGCCGCCACCCTCACCTGGCAGCCGCCACGCGATTCTTCAGCTGTCGCCGGCTACCGGGTCTATTGGCGGAGAACCGATGCGCCGGCATGGGAGCATTCGCTCGATGTCGGGCCGGTCACGTCGCACCGGTTCAACGGGCTCGTCATCGACAACTGGTTCTTCGGAGTTGCAAGTATGGGAGCGGACGGGATGGAGAGCGTCGTCGTGTTTCCAGGCAGCGATTGAGCCACTCCCGCAAGCGCTCAGCGGATTCCGATACCGTATCGTTGCAGGATGGGCACGACCCGCTCCAGCGGCAGGGGCTGGACCGTGCGGCCCCGGCTCGTCACAGGCGTGGCCATGAAGAGCGAGTTGTAAATTGCCTCCTCCGTGGCCTCGATGACTGCCTGGAAGAGGGGCGACATCGCATCGTTGCCGAGCTCGGGCCCGGATGGGGCCGGCTGACGTTCGCCCTCCGGGCTCACGCGACGGAGCACCGCCGCTGCGTTCGAGAAGGCGATGACATAATCGCCGGAGCCGTTGGACATGCTGCCGCCGGTTCGCCCCATGCCCAGAAGGGCCCGCTCGGCGAGGCGGTGCAGATTGCGATCGCCCAGCGGGGCATCGGTCGCGACGACGATGATGATGGAGCCATCGGCCCCCCGCCCCGAAGCATCTCTCGGCACCCCGCGATCGAGCTCCCGGCCCAGCGGTGCCCCGAGCACCTGGAGGACCCCCCCGAAGTTGCTCTGCACCAGCACCCCCACGGTCCATCCACCGCTTCGTTCGGGCAGCCTTCGCGATGACGTGCCGATCCCGGCCTTCCAGCCGAAGGCGATGGTTCCCGTGCCTGCCCCAACGCTTCCCTCCGCGACGGGACCTGGCCGCGCGGAGTCGAGGGCCGCCCGCACGTCCTCGGCCGAGACTGGGCGCGAGCGGATGGCATTCAAGGTGCCGTCATTCGTCTCACCGACAACCGGATTGATCGAGCGGACGGCGTCCATGCCCGGGCGAGCGAGCATCCACGCCGCGAGCGCGTCCGCTGCTTTCCATATGCACAGGGTGCAGGTGAGGAGTATCGGCGTCTCGAGTTCGCCCAGCTCGTTCACCTGCGTGGATCCGACGAGCTTTCCGAATCCGTTGCCGACCACAACTGCCGCGGGCACCCGGAGGAAGTAGGGATTTTCGGCGTGCGGCAGGATGGCCGTGACCCCGGTGCGGACCGAATCGCCCAGGACAATGGTGCGGTGGGCCACCCGGACGCCGGCCACGTCGGTAATGGCGTTGACCGGTCCAGGCGGATAGACACCGGGCGCGACGCCGAGTTCGCGCGCGCGCCGCGGTGCCTGACCTTGAAGCAGCGCCGGCGCCAGCAGCAGGCACGCCAGCGCGGCGCGGGTGATCAGGGCAGCGTCTCCAGTTGCATGTCGATTCGCCCCGTGGTGCCGTGCAGCAGGAACTCAACGGTCCAGGCCCCCGGCGCGCCGACAGCGGTCACATCGTCGACCTCGAACAGCATGTCGTGCCGGTAGACTTCGGTCCCGTCAGCATCCAGGATGACAATGATGTTCGATCCGTGCGGGACGAAGCCACGGTGCAGGACCTTGGC
>DASTCF010000206.1:0-3091 GCA_035711365.1 Gemmatimonadales bacterium | reverse complement strand
GCATCGGGGCGCAGGTGACGCGGGTGCAGGGGACGGCGCGGGCGCTGGCCGGGCTTGACGTGTGGAGCGCCCTGGCCGAGCGGGCCGTGCACGGGCGCTACGTCCGGCCCGTCGTCACTGACGGGTTCGGGTTGATGCTCCGGGCCAGCCGGCATCCGGTCGTGGAGCGGATGATGCCGCGCGAGGCATTCATCCCGAACGACGTCCTGTTCAGCGAAGGGGAGCGCGTGCTGCTGGTCACCGGGCCCAACATGGCCGGCAAGAGCACCATCCTCCGGCAGATCGGGCTCTGCGTCGTGCTGGCCCAGATGGGCGCGTTCGTGCCGGCGGGTGCGGCGGAGATCGGCGTCGTGGACCGGCTCTTCACGCGGGTGGGCGCCTCCGACAACCTGGCGCGCGGGCAGTCCACCTTCATGGTGGAGATGGCGGAAACGAGCGCGATCCTGCACAATGCCTCGGCACACTCGCTGGTCCTGCTGGACGAGATCGGCCGGGGCACCAGCACCTATGACGGCGTCGCGATCGCCTGGGCGGTGACGGAGCACCTGCACGACCGGGTCGGTTGCAAGACCATGTTCGCCACGCATTATCACGAGCTGATGCAGCTGCCCGAACGACTGGCCCACGCCCGGAACCTGAACGTGGCGGTCCGCGAGACGGGGAGCACCGTCGTCTTCCTGCACCGGCTCGAAGCCGGGGGGACGGACCGTTCGTACGGCATCCACGTGGCCCAGCTCGCGGGGCTGCCCGACCGGGTGGTGAATCGCGCCCGCGAGGTGCTGGGCACGCTCGAGGGCGATCACCGGGTCGTCGAGGGCGCCCCACCCGGCCCGGCAGATCCCACGCAGCTCGGTTTCTTCGGGGAGGCGCCCGCGCCCCAGCCCCCGCATCCGGCGCTGGAGGAGCTGCGCGCGCTCGATGTGGATGCAATGACGCCGCTCGAGGCGCTGGTGAGGCTGGCCGATTTGAAGAAGCGCGCGGAGTAGGCACCCGAGAACCGAATTCCGGAGAACTCGTGAAGCGAATCATCGCGCTAATGCTGCTCGCCGCCTGTTCCCGGGGCGATTCCGGTGTCGTCAAGCTTCCGGGCGCCCTGGCGGGTGGCGACTCCCAGAAGGAGCAGCCCCCGGTGGCCCTGAATCCCGAGCCGCCGGTGGAGTATCCGCCGGCCCTCTATGACCAGGGGATCGAGGGCACCGTGCTGCTCCGGCTCTTCGTCGACTCCACCGGCGCGCTGGTGTCGGATTCCACGAAGATCCAGGAATCGAGCGGCTACCCCGCCCTCGATTCCGCCGCACTCGCCGCGGCGCCTCAGCTCCGGTTCGCGCCGGCCAGGCGGAACGATGTCGCCATCGCGAGCCTGTTCCTGCAGCCGATTCACTTCCGGCATCCCGGCACCAGAGGGCCGACTCCGTGACCCCTCCGCACCTCACGCCCTACGCCGATGTCCTTGCCACGATCGGCTGGACGCCGCTCATCCGCCTCGGTCGCGTGGGCGCCGGCGTGCGGACCCCGGTGTACGGCAAGGCCGAATACGCCAACCCCGGCGGATCGGTCAAGGACCGGATCGGGCTCGCCATCATCGAGGATGCGGAGCGGAGAGGCGACCTCAAGCCCGGCGGCACGGTGGTCGAGGGGACCAGCGGCAACACCGGCGTCGGGCTCGCGATCGCGGCCGCGCTCAAGGGGTACCGCTGCATCTTCACCATGCCTGACAAGATGTCGCAGGAGAAGGTCCGGCTGCTCAAGGCGTACGGCGCGGAGGTGGTGATCACGCCCACCGCGGTGCCGCCGGATCACCCCGACAACTACGTGATGAAGGCCAAGCAGATCGTGAAGGACACCCCGGGCGCGGTCCTGGCCAACCAGTTCTACAATCCGGTGAACCCCGAGGCCCACTATCAGACGACCGGCCCCGAGATCTGGGAGCAGACCAGGGGGCAGGTCACCCATTTCGTGGCCGGCGCCGGCACCGGCGGCACGGTGAGCGGCGCCGGGAAGTTCCTCAAGGAGAAGAACCCGAAGATCCGCGTCATCGCCGGCGATCCCGTGGGCTCGCTCTACACCGGCTACAGCAAGACGAAGACGATGGGCGAGGGCGCGCCGTACAAGGTGGAGGGCATCGGCGGCGACAAGATTCCCACCACGATCCTCTTCGAATACATCGACGAGTTCCGGCAGGTGCCGGACCGCGAGGCGATGAGCATGGCCCGGCGGCTCGCGCGGGAGGAGGGAATGCTGGTGGGCGGGTCGGCGGGACTCAACGTCGCCCTGGCGCTGCAGATCGCCCGCGAGGTGGACGACCCAAAGGCGTGCGTCGTGACGATCCTGGCCGATACCGGCGAGCGCTACCTGAGCAAGCTCTTCAACGACGAGTGGATGCAGGAGAACCAGCTGCTCGAGGCCGCGCGGGTGACGGTGGCGGATCTCCTGGCCCGCCGGATCGGCGAGCAGCCACCGCTGGTGAGCGTCGCGCCCGCGGCGCAGGTGCGCCAGGCACTGAACCTGATGGGCACCTGGGACGTGAGCCAGATTCCGGTGCTGGAGGACGGAGAGTCGGTCGGCACGGTGACCGAGGCGTCGCTGATGACGCAGGCCCTGGCTCAGCCGGCGCTGCTCGACCGGCCGGTGCGCGAAGTGATGGAGCAGCCGCTGCCGGTGGTGGACGGCGGCTTCCCCGCCGATCGCCTGGCGCCGATGCTCACCCGCGAGAGCCCCGCGGCGCTGGTGCTGAAGGACGGGAAGCTGGTGGGGATCGTGAGCAGGTATGACGTTCTTAGAGAGATGATAGGGACCAGATGAGAGGAACGAGGACTGAGGACTGGGGACTGAGGGCAATGCGCGCTCAGTCCTCAGTCCTCGGCCCTCAGTCCTCGCTTGTACAGGGGGCAATCTGAAAGTCACAGTGCTGACCGGCGGCACCTCCTCCGAGCGCGACGTCGCGCTGGCTTCCGCCGTCCAGGTGGTGGCGGCGCTCCGGCGCTGCGGGCACGACGTGTCGGTGGTGGACACTGCGCGCGGCTACATCCCGCCCGCGGAGGAGTCCCGCGAGCTGAGCGCGACGGTCGGCACCAAACCGCCGACGCTCGAG
>DASTCF010000205.1:0-2463 GCA_035711365.1 Gemmatimonadales bacterium | reverse complement strand
AGAATGGCCGACTTGATGTTCGGCGCGTGCTCCGCGAGGGTGTTGATGACGGCATCCCCGAACGCCTCGCGCTTCTGGTCGGTCCAGCCGCCGTTCACGGTGTAGGGCGCGTACTGGACGAAGATGGACATCACGTGCTTGCCCGGCGGCGCCATCCCCGGATCGATCATCGAGGGGAGGATGATGTCCATGTACGGCCGCCGGGAGAACTCGCCGTACTTGGCGTCGTCGTAGCCGCGCTCGATGTAATCGATGCTCGGGCTGATGGAAATCGCGCCGCGGAGGTGCGGGCCGTTCCCCGGCATGCAGGTGAAGTTGGGCAGCTCGCTCAGCGCGAGGTTCACCTTGCCGGACGAGCCGCGGAACTTGAACCGTCCGATCGCCTCGAGCAGGTCGGCCGGCAGCTCCTTCGGCTCGACGAGTTTCCGGAAGGTCAGGTTCGGGTCGAGCCCGGACACCACTACCTTGGCGGCGATCTCCTCGCCGCTCTCGAGCGCCACACCCACTGCGCGCCCGCTCTTGACCAGCACCTGCGCCACCGGGGCCTCGGTGCGGATTGTGACGCCAAACTTCCGCGCGGCACTCGCGATGGCTTCGCTGATCGCGCCGGTGCCGCCCTTGGCGAAGCCCCACGCGCGGAACGCGCCGTCGATCTCCCCCATGTAGTGATGGAGCAGGACGTACGCCGTTCCCGGCGAGCGCGGGCCAAGGAAGGTGCCGATGATGCCGCTCGCGGACTTGGTCGCCTTGAGCGGCTCGCACTCGAACCACTCGTCGAGGAAGTCCGCCGAGCTCATCGTCATCAGCTTGAAGAGCGCGTGGAACTTCTCGGTGCCGAGGCGCTGGAAGTGCCGGCCGAGCCGGGCCATGGAGAGGAGCTCGCGGGGGCTGAGCGAGGTCGGGTCGGGAGGCACCATGGCCAGGATCGGGCGGACCGCCATCGCCATGTGGTGCATCAGGCGGCCGAACTCGTCGTACGCCTCCGCGTCGCGCGGGGAGTGGCGGTAGAGCTCGCGGCGGTTCTGGTCGTGGTCCGCCCATGCGGCGAGATAGTCGCCGTTGGGCAGGGGGGTGAGCGTGCTCTCCAGTGGCAAAATCTCGAGCCCGTGGCTGGGCAGGTCGAGGTCGCGGATGATCTCGGGCCGGAGCAGGCTCACCACGTAGGAGAAGACGGAGAACTTGAAGCCGGGGAAGACCTCCTCGGTCACCGCGGCGCCGCCGACCCGCTCCCGGCGCTCGAGCACGAGCACCCGCCTCCCGGCCCGCGCGAGATATGCCGCGGCCACGAGACCGTTGTGCCCTCCGCCGATGATGATCGCATCCCACGATTGCGCCATTCTCAGTCCTCAGTCCTCAGTCCTCAGTCCCCTACGCCTTCTTCCTGTCCGGATTGAAGAACGGCGTGGCCGTCACCCTTGCGGCCGCCTGCTTCCTCCGGTGCTCCACGGTCATTTCCATCGTCACCCTCGTGCCCGGCTTCGCGTGGGCCGACTCCAGGTGCGCGAGGGCGAGATACTTCTTGAGCAGGGGGGACCAGCATCCGCTCGTGGCATAGCCGACCTGCCGGCCATCCACGTACACCGGCACGCTCGTCCGCCACGCGATCGTCGGGAGCCTCGGCGGGAGCCCCACCTCAGCGTACAGTCCCTCCAGCGACTCCCACTCCACCTCGAGCCCCACGAACTGCCACGCGGGGCCGCGCTCTTTTTCCGCCATCAGCGCGCGCTTGCCGATGAAGGCGCCCTTCGTGGAGCTCACCGTCCAGCCCAGGTTGAGCTCGAACGGCGAGGACTTCTGGCCGTCGATCAGCGCGTGCCGGGCCGAGACGTAATCCACCTCGATCATCAGGAGTCCCGCCTCGATCCGCGCGATGTCGAGCGCCCAGATCCCGGCCGGCACGATCCCGTACGGCGTCCCGCCGGCGATGAGCGCATCCCACAAGCGCTCCGCGTCCGCCGACTTGGCCCAGATCTCGTAGCCCAGGTCGCCGGTGTAGCCGGTGCGCGAGATGGTGACGGGCACTCCGCCGATCGTCGCGTCGGTCAGGTGGAAGAACCTGAGGGCCCGGATCGCCGGGCCCGCGAGTTCGGCGAGGATGTCGCGCGAAGTCGGCCCCTGAAGCGACAATGCCGCGGTCGAGTCGGATATCTCCTCGATCGAAACCTGAAGCCCGACCGCGTTGTCGTGCAGCCAGCGGAGGTTGGGATCGGCCGAGGTCATCCGGAAGGTCTGATCATCCAGCCGCGAGATGGTGCCGTCGTCGAGCACCTTTCCGGTGGGATCGCACCACGGCGTGTACATCACCTGGTGGACCTTGCACTTGGTCACGTCGCGGGTCACGACGCGATCGAGCAGGCGAACGGCGTCGGCGCCGGTGATCAGGTACTTGTAGAGGGGGGAGACGTCGATCAGCGCTGCTGAATTACGGATGGCCCAGTATTCCCGGTCGTGCACCAGGTCGTA
>DASTCF010000204.1:0-2342 GCA_035711365.1 Gemmatimonadales bacterium | reverse complement strand
ATCGACTCCACCTGTTGGCCTGGTTCGGCGGCCCCTAGCGGGTTCAGCCTGCGACATCGTATCCTGACTCCTGATCCTGAGGCCATGGGCTCAAGTCATCCGCTGCCCACTCATGGCCGCCGGACGCCCTCAACACGGACGGGAGTCTAGCGGGACGGTGGGGGCTGAATCCAATACTCCTTCGTTGGGAGTTCGATGCCCGCCGTGTATGGGCCAACTGTGAGCGCACGATGGACTTGCGGCACCTGCGGTACTTTGTCGCCGTTGCCGGCCTCGGAAACCTGAGCCGGGCCGCCGCCGAACTGCGCGTGGCCCAGCCGGCGCTCACGAGGCAGGTGCGGGACCTGGAGCGTGAGCTGGGTGTCGCCCTCCTTGAGCGCCACCCCAGGGGCGTGACGCCGACGCTCGCCGGCGAGGCCTTCGCGCGGCGGGCGATGCGGGTACTGGCGGAGACGGCGGTGGCGCTCGCGAACGCGGAGGCCACTGCCGAAGGAACCCGGGGCAGGATCGTGGTGGGCGCGATGCGCGCGGTGATCGTCCACGGGTTTGCGGCCCGGCTCGAGGAGACGTTGCGGGTCGAGCATCCCGAGATCACGGTAGCGCTCAAGGAACTGGACTTCCGCGACGTGGCTGATGAGTTGGTGGGGGGAGGCGCGGACGTCGCCCTCGGAATCGAGCCAGAGGGGCAACCGGGCATCGTGTGCACGCCGCTGTGGGACGAGATAGCCGACCAGGCCCTCCTCCCTGCCGGGCACCACCTCGCCACCCGGCACTCCGTAACCGCGAGCGACCTTGCGGAACTGCCGCTCGTGATTCCTCGTTTCGGCACCTCCGTCACGCTCCGAAAACGCGCCCTCGACGCCCTGCACGAGCGAGGCCTCAAGTCTCCCCTGTTCATGGTGGAGGCGGGACTGCACGCCGCCCATGTGGCGGTCTCGGCAGGCCGCGGCTGGACGATGGTGACGCGGGCGCTCGCGCCGACGCCCCCTCAGGGCACCGCCGTCGTCCCGATCGAGGGACTGGATTTCCGGGTTACTGTGATGGCCCTCTGGCGGGCCGATGAGCGCCGGCCCGTCGTGCGCACGGTGCTGGAGACCGCGCTGGCGCTCGCAAGGGAGGTTCCGGGTCACGTGGCCGGGGTTCGTCCGCGGCATCTCCCCCCGAGCCGCGTTCGTGGTGGCCGAATGTCGCCTGCCGGGCAGCTTCCGGCGGGCCTCGCGATCCGGCACCTCCGGGCCCTGCTGGGTGTGGCAGGGATGCAGTCCATTGGTCGCGCCGCCGAGCAGTTGGGGCTCACCCAGCCCGCGCTCTCGCGCCAGCTGCAGGAGCTGGAGCACGCGACCGGTCTTGCTCTGCTCGACCGGTCGGCACGGGGAGTGGCTCTCACGGCCGCCGGAAGCGCGCTGGCCCAGGAGTGTCCGAAGCTGCTGCTCGCCATCGAGGAGATGGTGCAAAGAGTGACCCGGGCGCGGCGCGGCATGGAGGGGAGATGTGTCATCGGGGCAGTGGCCACGGGAATCACCAGCCAGCTGCTGACCAGCGTACTGGCCGCCTGCCTCTCGCGGTACTCTCACATCCAGGTCGCGATCGAGGAGATTGCTACACCCCGGCAGCTTCCGGCGCTCGCCCGCGGGCAGATCGACCTGGCGCTGGCACACGCCTACCTCGATCCTGCGGAGGTGGAGGGATTCGACCGCCATCACCTCGTCGAGGACCGGGTCAGGTGCGCCTTGCTTGGCGCGCACCACCCGCTCGCCGACCGTACTGATATTGACGCGAGAGAGCTGGGTGACGTGCCGTTCCTGTTCATGGAGCGGGCGTTCTACCCCGTCCTTTACGACCGAGTCATGGCGTCACTGGCGAAGCTCGGGCTCACGCCGAGGATCGACGGCACCCAGGATTCGCTCCCGTCGGTGTGGGCGCTCACCGCGCAGGGCAAGGGCTGGTGCCTCGGCTTCGACTCGCAGCGGCGGCAGCCCCCGGCCGGCACGGTAGCGGTCCCGATCCGGGGATTCGACCTGCCGTGGGGCATCGACCTGCTGTCGCGGAAGGGGGAGTCGAATCCGGCGGTGAAAATCGTGAACAGTCTACTGGTGGAGGCGGGACGGAGTCGGGAAAGCCGGTGAACCCGGATGGGCGGATGGGCGGACGTTCCGTGCCATGGATGGCGAGTCGAGGAATGGGTAGTACGCACTTCGAGGGGAAAGTCGTCTGGATCACGGGAGCCTCTTCCGGCATCGGGCGGGCCCTCGCCCACGCCTTCGATCGCGCCGGGGCGAGGCTGATCCTCTCAGGGCGGGATTCTCGAAGCCTCGAGCCGGTTCGGCAGGCCTGCCAGTCAC
>DASTCF010000203.1:0-5493 GCA_035711365.1 Gemmatimonadales bacterium | reverse complement strand
GGCCGGCGGTCATCCAGGTCTACGAGACCCTGTCGAAGACCTTCTGATGCGAACCGTCCTGGTCCGAAACGTCGACCGTGGCGTGTCGTTCGGCGAGAAGGTCGAGCTGGCTGACCGCTGGTGGTCCCGCTTCCGCGGCCTTCTCGGCCGCCCGGCGCTCGATCCGGGGGAGGGGTTGCTGCTCCTACCGTGCAAGGGCGTCCACATGTACGGGATGCGGTTCCCGCTGGATCTCGCCTTCCTGGACCGGACCGGTGTGGTGGTCGCCTTGTACCACCGGATCGAGCCGGGCGAGCGGACCACGATTCATCGCGGCGCGTGGAGTGTCCTCGAGCTACCGGCGGGAACGCTCGCCTCGACCGGGACGGCAGTCGGCGACCGCCTGCAGTGGGATGCGGCCGCGAGCCCGATGTAAGGAGCGCGATCGATGACTCACGGCTTTGTCCCGACCGATGCGGTGATTCCCACCGAGGGCACCGAGCGCCGCCGGATTCCCCGGCAGCCCCGGACGCTCGAGGAGACCGGGCTGTCGCAGGAGTTCATCACCGACCTCCTGCTCAAGATGCTCTACGTCCAGGGTGCGCTCACCGGCCAGACGCTCACCGACCGCTCCAGCCTGCCCTTTCCCTTCGTGGACGACCAGCTCCTCACGCTGCAGCAGCGCCGGATGGTCGAGGTGCGCGGCACCCACGGGCCGTCGCGGACGGGGTACGTCTTCGACCTGACGCAGGAGGGGCGGGACCGCGCGCGGGAGGCGTTGTCGTCCAACATGTACGTGGGTCCTGCCCCGGTGCCGCTGGCGCAGTACCGTCACTGGGTGGAAGCCCAGTCCATCAACCAGGCACAGGTCACGCGGCAGGTGGTCTACGAGGGCTTCGACTGGCTGGTGCTGGAGAAGGACACGCTCGATCAGGTCGGTCCCGCGATCAACTCCGCCAAGTCGCTCTTCCTGCACGGCGAGGCCGGGAACGGGAAGACGGCGATCGCGGAGACGATCGCCCGGATGCTGGGCGGGACGCTCTATTTGCCGTACGCGATCGAGGTCGACGGCCAGATCGTCGTGGTGTACGATCCGCTCTACCACCGGAAGCCGCTCGATGAGCCGCCTGAACACGAGATCGCCGATCACATCTGGCTGCCGGAGTCCCAGGACCATGACCGGCGGTACGTGCGCGTGGCGCGGCCGGTCGTGCTCACGGGCGGCGAGCTGACGCTCGACCAGCTGGACCTCCAGTACGACACCCACACGAAGATGTACCAGGCCCCGTTCCAGGTGAAAGCGAACGGCGGCGTGCTGATCGTGGACGACTTCGGCCGCCAGCGCGTGCCGCCGCGGGACCTGCTCAACCGGTGGATCGTCCCGCTCGAGAAGCGGGTGGACTTCCTCACGCTGCACACCGGGAACAAGTTCCCGATTCCATTCGACTGCCTGCTGATTTTCGCGACGAACCTCGATCCGAAGCAGCTCGTGGAAGAGGCGTTCCTCCGCCGGATTCACTACAAGATCCGGGTCGAGAGCCCGAACCGCGAGATGTTCGAGCGAATTTTCTGGCGGTGTTGCGAGGCCAAGGGCATTCCGTACGATTCGGCAGCGGTGGAGCAGGTCTACAAGGAATTCTATGGGCCGTTCCGAATCGCGCCGCGCGGCTGCCATCCGCGCGACCTGGTGGATCACCTGCTCGATATCGCACGGTACCTCGAGGTGCCGCCGACCCTGAGCAAGGATCTGGTCCATCGCTCCTGCCGGTCCTATTTCCTCGACTTCCCGACGGCGGAGTAAGCGAAGCACGACCCTCCTTCGTCGCTTCCGCCGGCGATTCGATGCCCGTGCAGGTAACCCCAACTGGAGCTGACCATGTCGGATGCCGGTTCGGCGCACGGCGACGCACCCCATCCCGCCCACGATCCGTACCTCGTTCGGCGGCTCGAGGCAGCCGAGCGTCAGGTGGCCCACCTGCGGCGGATGGTGAATTACATCTTCGTTGGCCTGGCCGGATTGCTCGGCCTCACCGCCGCGGTGATCTATCTGGCGGGCCGGCACGGGATGCCCGGCATGGTGGCATCGGTCGTGGAGTCCCGGGAATTCCTGCTGCGGGATCAGAACGGCCAGGTGCGCGGCGTGTGGGGAGCCGAGGGGGACGGCGCCATCCGGCTCGTGCTTCAGGACAGCGCCAACAAGGCGAGCGTCAAGCTCAGTCTGCTGTCTGACGGCTCCGCCGGCGTCACGCTCTCGGATCTCGCGGGGAACCCGCGGCTCGTGCTCGGACTCCTCCCTGACGACAATGTGAGCGTGGTGTTCGCGGACGGCGCGGGTGTCACCCGCGCGGTGCTCGGCCTCAATGCCGATGGCTCGTCGTCCCTTGTCTTCGCCGAGAAGCACGGGGCCACACGCACCGCAGTCGGCGTGGACGCCGCCGGGCAGGCGATCATCGCGACGGGAGGCGAGGAGGCGGTCGATACGGTGCAGTAGCTGGGAGGACTGAGGGGCGAGGACTGAGGACTGAGGACCGACAGGTGGACCGACGAGCCCTCAGTCCCCAGTCCTCAGTCCGAGTATCTTCCCACCTCATGCCCCTCTCTTGGGACGTCCTCGTCATCGGCGGCGGCCACGCCGGCGCGGAGGCCGCGACGCTCGCGGCGCGCGCTGGTGCGCGGGTGCTTCTCCTCACGCAGAATCTCGAGACCATCGGACAGATGTCATGCAATCCCGCGATCGGCGGGATCGCGAAGGGCACCGTCGTGCGCGAAGTCGACGCGCTCGGGGGCATCATGGGGCGCGCCACCGACCTGGCGCGGATCCAGTTCCGCATGCTCAATCGATCGAAGGGCGCCGCGGTCTGGTCGCCTCGCGCCCAGTGTGACCGCGGATTGTATCGGCGCGCGGTTCGCCGTCTGCTCGAGCGCCAACCCAATCTCGAGTTCGCGCAAGGCACCGTCACGGGCCTGGTGGAGGAAGGCGGTCGCGTCACCGGCGTGACGACGCGCGACGGCGCAACGCTCCGCGCCCGCGCGGTCGTGCTGACCGCAGGCACCTTCCTGCGGGGTCAGATCCACGTCGGCCTTGAGACCACCATCCCAGCCGGCCGCGCCGGCGAAGCGCCAGCAGTTGAAATTTCGCAAGTACTTGCTAATTATGGTGTTACAGTAGAACGCTTCAAGACTGGAACCCCACCGCGAGTCGACGGCCGGTCGGTCGACCTGAGCAATCTCCCACGGCAGGATGGGGACCCGGAGCCGTTCTGGTTCTCCTGGTACGAGCAGGCCGGCCATCCGCGCCAACTGCCCTGCTATCTCACTTGGGCGGGTGCGGGCGCGAAGAATGTCATTCGGCGGCACCTGATGAAATCCGCCCTTTACGGCGGTGCGATCAGCGGCCGGGGTCCGCGATACTGTCCCTCGGTCGAAGACAAGATCGTCAAGTTCCCGGAGGCGGAACGGCACCAGATATTTCTGGAGCCCGAGGGGCTCGATACGACCGAGCTCTACGTCAATGGCCTCTCGACCTCCCTCCCGCCCGAGGTCCAGGTCGAGCTACTCAGGACCATTCCCGGCCTGGAGTCGGTGCGGATGACACGCCCGGGCTACGCCATCGAATACGACTACTTCCCCCCGACGCAGCTGACGCCGTGGCTCGAGACGAAAACGCTCGAGGGGCTGTTCTTCGCTGGTCAGGTAAATGGCACCACCGGGTACGAGGAAGCCGCCGGCCAAGGCGCGATCGCCGGGCTGAACGCCGCGCTCACCGCGACGGGTCGGCCACCCGAAGTGCTCGGCCGCGAGCAGGCGATGATCGGAGTACTCGTGGACGACCTGGTCCACCGGGGCGTCGATGAGCCGTACCGCCTCTTTACCTCGCGGGCGGAGTTCCGGCTGGTGCTCCGACAGGACAACGCGTTGCGGCGCCTCTTCCCCTTGGCTGAGCGACTGAATCTGCTGAACGACGCGGAGCGGCGCACTGCCGAAGGCCGGCTCGAGCGTGAGGACCGTGTGCTCGAGAGTGCCTGGGCATCGAGTCTGGAACCGGACCTCGCGAACCCGATCCTCGAGGCCGCGGCGGAATCGCCGATTCAGTCCTCGACTCGGATCGGGGAGCTGGCTCGGCGCCCGGGTGTCCACCTCCGGCACCTGTTAGAAGTGGCGGGTGACGCGGCAGATCCGACGAGTGCCGACTGGGCGGACATCGAGATCAAGTACTCGGGGTACCTGGCCAAGGAGCGCGAGGCGGCAGAACGGCTGCGGGAGCAGGAGGCGTTCACGCTGCCAGGAGACCTCGATTACGTGAGTCTGCTGACCCTCTCCTACGAATCTCGCGAGAAGCTCGCCCGGATCCGCCCCTCAACGATCGGGCAGGCGAGCCGCATCCCCGGGGTCTCGCCGGCGGATCTGCAGAATCTCGTGTTCGCGGTGGTGCGCGGCCGCGGAAACGGGGCCCCGGGAAAGCGGAAAGATGCTTGATCGCCGCTGTTTCACGTGAAACGAACAATCGCGCAGGAAAGGCGACGAATGTCCGAAAATGCGTTTCACGTGAAACAGGGCCCTCGGTAGAAACATGTGTTATTCTGGTATATCATTGTATTACAATAGTTTAGCAATGTATATACTTTAGATATCCTCCTTCATTGGCGACTTCCATCTACCTCCTCACGTCCCCGCTTCCCCGCCTGTTTCACCACTAGATTCGCCTCCCGCCGTGCGCTTCCCTATATTTCGCGTCGCTTGCCCGTTCACTCGCTCTAACCAGAGGTCTCCCACGACGATGGCCCGGGTCATCGCGATTGCCAACCAGAAGGGTGGCGTCGGCAAGACGACCACGGCCGTCAATCTTGCGGCCTCCCTGGCCATTGCGGAGAAGCGTACGCTGCTGGTGGATGCGGATCCCCAGGGCAACGCCTCCAGCGGGGTCGGCGTTCCGCGCGCGGAGATTCGCTTCTCGCTCTACGACGCGCTGATCGACCGGCGCCCGGCCCGGGACATCATTCTCACCGACGCGCGGCTGCCCTACCTCCACATCCTGCCTGCCACGCAGGACCTGGTCGGGGCGGAGCTGGAGCTGGTAAACCTCCAGGGCCGCGAGATCGCGCTCCGTCGCGCGCTCGACCCGGTGCTGAACGATTACGAATTCATCCTCATCGACTGCCCGCCTTCGCTGGGCCTGCTCACGCTCAACGTACTCACGGCCGCCGACGCCGTGATCATTCCGATCCAGTGCGAGTACTACGCCCTCGAGGGCATCTCCCAACTGCTGAACACGATCCGCCTGGTGCAGCAGAATTTCAATCCTGCGCTCGCGATCGACGGCGTGCTGCTCACGATGTTCGATACCCGCATCAACCTTGCGCGGCAGGTGGCGAGTGACGCGCGCGAGTATTTCGGCGGCAAGGTGTTCCGGACGGTCATCCCGCGGAACGTCCGGCTGGCGGAGGCGCCGAGCTTCGGCAAGCCGATCCTGATGTACGATGTGCAATCCGTGGGCGCGAAGAGCTATCTCTCGGT
>DASTCF010000202.1:0-28251 GCA_035711365.1 Gemmatimonadales bacterium | reverse complement strand
CGCCGAACAAGTTCCCGCTCCGACTCGGCGTGCGCGCGGGCTCGCTTCCGTTCCCCCTGTCCCCGGGAGTCCAGGCCACCGAGTTTGGGGCCTCCACGGGAACCGGACTGCGCATCGCGAAAGGGCGGGGATCCCTGGATCTCTCACTGGAGCGGGTCTGGCGCTCGGATGACGCCGACTTCAGCGAGACGGCGTGGATTCTCGGCATCGCGGTTACCGTCCGGCCCTGAGCGGCCGTATCTTTCCTGCCATGACCCGGCGCATTTACCTCGAGACCTACGGCTGTCAGATGAACGTGGCCGATACCGAGCTCATGCTCGGCATCCTGGCCCGCGAGGGCTACACCCGGACCGACCGGCCCGACGACGCCGATGTGATGCTGGTCAACACGTGTGCCGTCCGGGACAACGCGGAACAGCGCGTCATCGGCCGCATGGGGGAGCTCCAGCGCTTCAAACGCCCTGGCTCGGTGCTGGGGGTCGTGGGGTGCATGGCCCAGCGCCTCGGCCCGGAGCTGCTGGCACGGGTCCCGCGTGTGGACCTGGTCGTGGGGCCGGACGCCTACCGGAACCTGCCCGAGCTCCTTCGCCACGCGCGTGGCGGCGAACGGAATGCGGACGTCACGTTTCGCTCCTGGGAGCACTACGAGGACGTGCCGCCGGTTCGCGAACCCGGACCGACGGCGTTCGTCACGGTCCAGCGTGGTTGCGATTACAAGTGCACGTTCTGCATTGTCCCGTACACGCGCGGTGCCGAGCGGAGTCGCACCTTGCAGGACGTGGTGTGGGAGGTCGCGGGACTCGCTGCCTCGGGATCGTCAGAAGTCACGCTGCTCGGCCAGACGGTTAACAGTTACCATGATGGCCGGCATGATTTCGCCGACCTCCTTCGGGCGGCCGGTGCTGTGGACGGCATCCGGCGGCTCCGGTTCACGAGCCCGTACCCGACCGACTTCACTCCGCGGGTCCTCGAGGCGATGGCCGCGACTCCAGCAGTCTGCGAGCACGTGCACCTGCCGGTCCAGAGCGGCTCGAATGCCGTGTTGCGCCGCATGTTGCGGCGGTACACCCGGGAGCGCTATCTGGAGGTGATGGCGGATTTGCGCTCGGCCGTTCCCGGCATCACCTTCTCCACCGACATCATCGTCGGCTTTCCGGGGGAGACGGAGGAGCAATTCGACGAGACGCTGAGCCTCGTGCTCGAGGCGCAGTTCGATGATGCGTACACGTTCCGGTACTCCCTGCGGGAGGGGACGCCTGCCGTGCGGTTGCGCGACCATGTGCCGGACGAAGTTGCCGCGACGCGGCTCGAACGGTTGATCGGCACGGTGCGCGAGGTCTCGCGACTGCGGAACATCACGCGGGTCGGCAGCGTGCACGAGGTGTTGGTCGAACGACCCGCGCGCCGCGGCGGCCTCATGCTGGGCCGCACCCGGGGCAATCATCTCGTCCTGCTGGACGTGCCGGAAGCCGCCATCGGTGAATATCGCAACGTGCGGCTGACGGGAACGACGGGATCCACCTTCACGGGGTCGGCGCTGACCCCCCAGCTGGCGGTTCTATGATTCAGAATCTCGTCGAAGAGCACGTGATCGGGGCCTACGACCAGTTGCGGCCTCACTTTCCCGATTTCTGCGGCTGTCCCGTCTGCCGCGGGGATGTCCTCGTGTACGCCTTGAATCGACTTCCCGCGCGGTACGTGGCGAGTCGAGAGGGCACGGTGATCACAGAACTGAACCTGGACAAGGACCAGTCCCGGGCGTCAATCGACGTGGCCGTCATGGAGGGCTTCCGGAAAGTGCACCTGGCTCCCCGATGCGGTCGCGCCCCCGCACAACCCGCCTGACTGTGAGGCGGCCCTGAGGGCCGCCCCCGTTGTGTGGTTCGTCATCGCCTTCGAGGCCGGTCTCGCGACCGGCCTCGCGCATTTTCCGGCCCTAACGGTCGTCCTGGTCGCCTCCATGCTGGTTGCAGTCGGAAGCCGCCGGCGCCAGGGGGTCGCACTGATCGCGGCGGGTGTCGTGGGGCTGCTGTCGGCGGCCGTCGCGCTGGAGCGGGGGCGCAGCGAGTGCGGCACCAGGTTAGCTCCCGGCGAACTGGTTCTGGTCATGCGTACCGCCGAGCCGGTCGATTCCGGCGGTTCGCGATCCCGGGCCAGGCCTGTGGAGGCCGGTTGCCGCGGAGAGGTGGCGGCGCGCTGGCCGCGCCAATTTGCCGCGCCCGCAGGTGTCCTCCTCGAGGCGCGGGCGCGGTGGCGGCCGCGACCCGGCCGGTTTGGGCGCCCGAGCGGCATACTCAGCGTTACTTCGGTACGGGTGCTCCGAATTGATCCAACCGTCTCCGAGCGGCTGCGCACCGCCATTCACGAATCGAGCCGGCGGTTGTACGGCAGGCGGGCTCCGGTCGTGGACGCCCTCATCCTGGGGAGAACAGCCGACGTGGATCGGGGCCTCATGGAGAGTTTCTCCAGTTCCGGCCTGATCCATCTGCTGTCCATCAGCGGCTTCCACGTTGGGTTGCTCGCTGCATGGGCGTACTCGCTTCTCCGGCTTGCGCGCGTCCGCGCCCCCCGCGCCCTGGTGGGCGCCGCCTCGTTCGCCATCCTCTACGTCGCGTTTCTCGGATGGCCGGCACCGGCCACGCGCGCCGTGGCCCTGGCGGCGGCGCTGGCAGCCGCGCGCGTGCGGCAGCGGCATCCCCAGCCCGGAGCAGTCCTCGCAGCGACCGCCCTCGCCGTGCTGCTGCTGGATCCCTGGGCCGGGCTTGACCTGGGGGGCTGGTTGTCGGTCTCCGCCTTGTGGGGCGCGGACACGCTCTCCCGATGGGTTGCCCGCCGCGGGGGACACGGCACCGGCTGGCGTACACTCGCGGCTTCGACCGGTGCGACCCTCGCCACGGCTCCGATCACCGCGGCGGCGCTCGGTACGGTCTCGATCGCGGGAATTCTGCTCAACTTCGCCGCGATCCCGATCGCTGCCGTGGCCGTCCCGGCGGTCGTCGCGAGCCTCGCACTTGCGCCGGTGCTCCACCCACTGGCAGATGCGCTGGCCGCCGGAGCGGGACTCGGGCTCTGGGTGCTGGAGTCGCTCGCACGGATCGGTGCGGCCATCCCCCATGGCCACATCGTGATGGCGGCGGGCCCCAGGGCCGCAGTGCCCTGGCTGCTGCTGCTCGGCGTCGGGGCTTGGACGATTGGCGGGCGGAGCACGCTCGCGGAGGCAGGGCGGCGCTCGCTGCTGGTCGCCACGGTGGGCGTCTGGGCGTCCCTGGTCGTGCTGGGGGCACCGCGGGCTGACGGGGGCTCCGGTCTCGCGTTACATTTTCTCGACGTCGGGCAAGGGGATGCGGCCGCGATTCGCACGCCGGGCGGCCATTGGCTTCTGGTGGATGCCGGCCCGCGAACCCCGGGCTCCGATGCCGGCCGCAGCGTGGTCGTGCCCTTCCTGCGCCGGCACGGCGTTCGCCGCCTCGAGTTGATCGCGCTGTCGCACGCGCACGCGGATCACCTCGGGGGTGTTCCAGCCGTGCTCGATCGCCTCCCGGCCGCGGAGGTGCTGGATCCGGCCGCGCTGACGGACGACCCGCTCTACACGTCGTTTCTCTCGCAGCTCGAGGAGACGGAGACGGCCTGGGTGCCGGCGCGCCGGGGAGACGCGTTCGACCTGGATGGTGTGCAATTCCGGGTGCTTCATCCCGACACGCTGTGGTCCGGTTGGGGCACGGACCTGAACGAGGACTCCATCGTGCTCCTGGTGCGGTACGGCCGGTTTCAGGCGCTCCTCGGCGGGGATGCCGGGCTGCCGGTGGAGACCGCCCTGCATGGCCAAGTGGGTGCAGTCGAGGTGCTGAAGGTGGGACACCACGGTTCGCGCGGCGCGACCGGGGAGGCATGGCTCCGCGAGCTCCGTCCAGTCACCGCGGTCATCAGCGTGGGCGAGAACCGCTACGGGCATCCCTCGCCCGAAGCGCTTGGGCGGCTCGCGGCGGCCGGTGTGGAAGTCTGGCGGACGGATCGCGAGGGCACAGTCTCTATCTCCACCGACGGCGAGTCTTTCACGGTCCGGGCCCGGCGAGGCTCAGTGACTCATCCCGCGAGCGACCCATGATGCGGAACACCGCGGTCACGACCATCGAGCGCTTCATCATCGATCAGGAGCAGAAATACCCCGAGGCGACCGGGGAGCTTTCCAACCTGCTTTATGATATCGCCCTTGGAACCAAGATCATCGCCGCCGCCACCCGGCGGGCAGGCCTGGTCGAGGTCCTCGGCGCCGTGGGATCCATAAACGTCCAGGGCGAGGAACAGCAGAAGCTCGATGTCTTCGCCAACGAGACGCTGAAGAACGCGCTCAACCATACCGGTCGGGTCTGCGTGATGGCCTCCGAGGAGGACGACGCGCCGATCCCGATTCCTCCCGAATACCCCGCCGGGAAGTACGTCGTCCTGTTCGACCCGCTCGACGGCTCGTCCAACATCGATTCCAACGCCTCGGTCGGGACGATCTTCAGCATCTACCGGCGGGTGTCGATGGAGGGACGCGGCGTCCTGGCCGATGTTCTCCAGGCCGGGCACCGACAGGTCGCGGCAGGATACGTCCTCTACGGCTCGAGCACGATGATGGTCTACACCACGGGGCAGGGTGTGCACGGGTTCACCCTCGACCCGACGATCGGCGAGTTTCTGCTCTCGCACCCGAACATCAGGATGCCCGACGTCGGGAAATACTACAGCGTGAACGAGAGCAACTACGCCCGCTGGAGCCGGGGCGTGCAGATGGCGGTCCGGGGATTCCACGGTGACACGCCGGACCGGATCACCGGGAAGAACAGCCGGTACATCGGGTCGTTCGTGGCGGATTTCCACCGGAACCTGGTGAACGGCGGAATCTTCCTTTATCCGGCCGACACCAAGAACCCGAGCGGGAAGTTGCGGCTGCTGTACGAGTGCAGTCCCATCGGATTCATTGCCGAGCAGGCAGGCGGAGCCGCGACCGACGGCGCTCGACGGATCCTCGACATCGTACCGGAGTCTCTGCATCAGCGGGTGCCGCTGGTGATCGGGTCGAAGGCGGATGTCGAGTTCGTCGGCCGCACGATCTGGGAATTCGAGAAATCTCCGGACGCCCCGGCCGAACGGCGCATGCGGGGACCGGTCGGGAGATGAGCTGGCCGCGGCCCACGCCATGAGCGCTCCGAATCGGAAGTCCGTTTACCGTCCTGCCGACTGGCCCGGCGACCCCGCCCGCGACCTCGGCGAGCCCGGCCGGTTTCCGTTCACGCGTGGACCCTATCCGACGATGTACTCGGAACGGCTCTGGACCATGCGCCAGTATGCCGGGTTCGGGACTGCCGAGGAGACCAACGCGCGCTTCCGGCACCTGCTCGCCGCCGGACAGTCCGGCCTCTCGACGGCATTCGACCTGCCTACCCAGATGGGGCTCGATTCGGATCACCCGCTCGCGGAGGGGGAAGTCGGCCGGGTGGGAGTCGCGATCGACACGGTGGACGACCTGGCGGCTCTCTTTGACGGCATCCCGCTCGATCGGGTCACCACCTCCATGACCATCAACGCCACGGCGGCGATCCTGCTCGCGATGTACGTCGTGGTCGGAGAGGAGCAGGGCGTCGATCACCGCGCCCTCGGCGGCACCATTCAGAACGACATCCTCAAGGAGTACATCGCGCGGGGAACGTACATCTTCCCGCCGGTCCCGTCGCTCCGTCTGATCGGCGACATCTTCCGCTTCGTGGCAGCCGAGGGGATGAACTTCAATCCGATCTCGATCAGCGGCTACCACATGCGCGAGGCGGGCGCCACGGCCGTGCAGGAGGTCGGGTTTACGCTCGCCAACGGGCTCGAGTATGTCGGCGTCGGTCTCCGCGCGGGCCTCGCGGTGGATGCCTTCGGTCCGCGGCTCTCGTTCTTCTTCGCCGCGCACAACAACCTCTTCGAGGAAGCAGCCAAGTTCCGGGCTGCACGGCGGCTCTGGGCGCGGCTGGTCCGGGAGCGGTTCGACGCCAACGACCAGACCGCCCGGCTCCGGTTTCACACCCAGACGGGCGGCGTGACGCTGCAGGCCCAGCAACCGCTCAACAATGTCGTCCGGGTCACGGTGCAGGCCCTGTCGGCCGTGCTCGGCGGCACCCAATCGCTGCATACCAATGGGTATGACGAGGCGCTGGCGCTCCCGACAGCGGAGGCGGCAACCCTCGCCCTCAGGACCCAGCAGGTGATCGGATACGAAAGCGGCGTGGCGGATGTCATCGACCCGCTGGCGGGGAGCTACTATGTGGAGTGCCTCACCGACCGGATCGAACGGGAGGCGCGCGTACTGATCGAGGAGGTGGATGCACTTGGTGGGGCCGCTGCCGCCGTGGCGAGGGGGTACTTCCAGGAGGCGATCGCACGGAGCGCATGGACGCTTCAGCAGCTCCAGGAGTCGGGCGAGCAGGTGGTGGTAGGCGTCAACCGCTTCGTGGAAGACGCTCCGCCCCCGGAGATCACATTGCCGGACTTTGCCGAGTTGGCGCGCCGGCAGCGCGATCGCCTGGCCAAGGCCCGCGCGAGCCGCGCCCCGGCGCGGGTGTCGGCCGCGCTCGACGCCCTCCGCTCGGCGGCTGGAGGAAACGGGCCCATGATGCCACCGATTCTCGAGGCGGTCCGCGCCAGGGCGACACTGGGCGAGATCAGTGACGTCCTGCGCCAGGTGTGGGGTACCTATCGCCCAACGGCCTAGCGCGAATCCGATCGGCCAGCGAACCTGGGGTGCTGGTCCTCAGTCCTCAGTCCTCAGTCCGGCTCCTGCTTGAACCCCTCCCAACCATCGGCTAAGTTTCGAGCTTGGCGTTACTTAGACCCGGTGGAGCGGATGCCGACCTACGAGTATGAGTGCCCCGAAGGCCACACCTTCGAGAAGTTCCAGAAGATGACCGACAAGCCGCGGGCCAAGTGCCCGTCCTGCGGCCGTCCGGCCGCCCGCAAGATCTCCGGCGGCGCGGGCCTCGTATTCAAGGGGAGTGGCTTCTACATCACCGATTACGGCAAGGACGGCAAGGGACCCCGAAAGGCCGAACCGACTGGTGAAGCCCCGAAGCCGGAGGCCACCGCCGAGAGCAAGCCCGAGACGAAACCCGCGCCGGCGGAGAAGCCGACCCGTGGGAAGAAGGCCGCCGGTGAGTGACGTCCTGCGGGAGGCGCTGGCGCGGGTTGCGGGGCAGCTTGGCGGCGACGGCGCCGCCTGGGTGCTCGAGCGGCCGCGCGAGGCCGGCCACGGCGACCTCGCGACCAATCTCGCGATGGTCCTGGCCAAGGCTCAGAAGGCGCCGCCCCGGAAGGTGGCGGAACGGGTGATCGCCGCACTGGACCTGCCTCCGGGCGTGGTTTCCCGCACCGAGATTGCCGGGCCAGGGTTCATCAACTTCTGGCTCGCGGAGGATCAGCTCGCCGCGTCGCTGCGGACCATCGCCGCGGCGGGGTCCGATTACGGCCGGCACAACTTCGGTGCCGGTGTGAAGGTCAATGTCGAATTCGTGTCCGCCAATCCGACCGGGCCCCTGCACGTGGGCCACGGCCGCGGCGCCGCACTGGGTGACGGGATCGCGGCCCTCCTCGAATGGTCGGGTCATACCGTCACACGCGAATTCTACATCAACGACGCCGGCGTCCAGATCGACCGGTTGGCTCTGAGTCTCTGGGCGCGGGTTCAGCAAGCAGTGGGGCGCCAGGCGGAGATTCCCGAGGGCGGGTATCACGGCGATTACCTGAAAGAGGACGCGGCGCAGGTGCTCGCCCGGGAGGGTCCGGCTTTCGCGGATCTGCCCGCCGAGCAGGGGATCGCCCGCTGCCGCGAGCTGGGGCCGCTGCTGCAGCGCGAGCAGCAGGATCGGGATCTCGCCACGTTCGGCGTCCGGTTCCGGGTCTTCTTTTCCGAGCAGTCCATCTATGACCGGGGCGGGATCGACTCCACGCTGCGGCTCCTGCACGAGCGCGGTCTGACGTTCGAGGAGGACGGAGCCCTGTGGTTCCGCACCTCTGCCTACGGCGATGACCAGGACCGCGTGCTCCGCAAGCGGGACGGCAGCTACACGTATTTCCTGCCGGACATCGCCTACCACGTGGACAAGCACGACCGTGGATTCGATCGGGTCATCGACGTCTGGGGCGCCGATCACCATGGCTACATCCCGCGGGTGCGGGCCGCCTTGCGCGCGCTCGGGTATCCCGAGGACTTCTTCACCGTGGCGGTGGTCCAACTGGTGAAGGTGGTGCGGGGTGGGGAAGAGGTGAAGATGTCGAAGCGCTCCGGTGAATTCGTCACCCTGCGCGACCTCTTCGAGGAGGTTGGCGTCGACGCGGCCCGCTACTTCTTCCTCATGCGGCGGAGTGATTCGCAGTTCGTTTTCGACGTGGACCTCGCCAAGAGCCAGACCGAGGAGAATCCGGTCTTCTACGTTCAGATGGCACACGCCCGTATGAGCGGAATCTTCCGGGTGGCAGGGCTCGATCCCGCAAGCCTCAGCGGTGACGCGCGGGTGGAGGCACTGCCGACAGAGGATGACCGTGCGCTGCTCAAGAAGCTGACGGCCTTTCCGGAAGTGACGGCCCGCGCCGCACGGGAGCAGGAACCCCACCGGATCACAGGGTATCTGGAAGAGCTGGCCCGGCTCGCGCACGCCTGGTATCACAAGTGCCGTGTGCTGGGCGAAACCCCGGACATCGAGCAGGCCCGCCTCACCCTTGCCCGCGCGAGCCAGATCGTGCTCGCGAACGGGCTCGGCCTTCTCGGGCTCTCCGCCCCCGACCGGATGTGACCCGATGAGCCTCCTTGTCGTCGGCAGCGTCGCGCTGGATTCGATCTACACACCGTTTGGGGAAACGGCGGATGCCCTGGGGGGGTCGGCGGTCTATTTCAGCGTCGCCGGCTCGCTGCTCCATCCGGTGCACGTCGTTGGCGTGGTCGGGAATGATTACCCGATCGCGGAGCTGGAGCGGCTGGCCGGACGCGGCATTGACTGGTCCGGGGTCGAACAGGCGGAGGGCGAGAGTTTCCGCTGGAAGGGGAAATACTCCTACGATCTGCAGAGCAGAGAAACGCTCGAGACCCGGCTGGGTGTCTTCGCGCACTTCCAGCCGAAGCTCCCAGCCACCCAGCTCGACGCCAAGTTCCTTTTCCTCGGGAACATCGATCCTGAGTTGCAGCACAATGTCCTCGACCAGGTGACCGCACCCAAGCTCGTCGTGTGCGACACGATGAACTACTGGATTCAGCGGAAGAAAGACACGCTGCTGGATCTCCTGCGGCGGGTCGACATCCTGATGGTCAATGACAGCGAGGCGCGCGAGCTTTCGGGCGACTGGAACATCCACCGGGCGGGCCGGTGGATCCTGGCCCACGGACCGAAGCGCGTCGTGATCAAACAGGGCGAGTTCGGCGCGCTCCTGCTGGAGCCGGGACGCGCCTTCTACGTGCCGGCATTCCCGCTGGAGGACGTGTTCGACCCGACCGGGGCCGGCGATGCGTTCGCCGGTGGTTTCATGGGTTACCTTGCCCGCGCCGGCGCGGACGACGGCGACGACATGCGCCGCGCCATGGTCTACGGCGCCGCGATGGGCTCCTTCGCGGTTTCGCAGTTCGGTATCCGCGGCTTCGACGGTATCACCGAGGTGGACGTGGAGAAGCGAGTTCGCGCCTTCCGGGACCTTACGCACGTCACGATGGCGGAGCGGGTGCCATGACCCGCCCCACCGAGGCGCGACGGTACGCCGCGGCCGGCGTCGATCTGGCTACGGCGGAGACCGCCAAGGAGCGGATCAGCCGCGCGGTGGCGAGCACCCGGACCGGGCTCTCCGTGGGCGCGGTCGGGGCCTTCGGCGGCATGGTCCGGATTCCCTCCGGCATGCGGCAGCCGACGCTGGTGATGAGCACGGACGGGGTCGGAACGAAGGTGCTGGTGGCGCAACAGGCGGGACGATACGACACCGTCGGCGAGTGTCTGGTCAATCACAGCGTCAACGATATCCTGGTGCACGGCGCCCGCCCGATCGCGTTCATGGATTACATCGCGGGCGCCGGACTGACGGTGGATGTCCTCGCCGCGATCGTCGAGGGGGTGGCTCGTGGCTGCCGGGCCCACGAGATGGCGCTGGCCGGGGGCGAGACCGCGCAGATGCCTGGACTGTACCAGCACGGTCACTTCGACCTCGCAGGGACGATCGTCGGCGTCGTCGAGGAGGCGGAAGCCCTGCACGGCGACCGGGTGCGCCCGGGGGATGTGCTCATCGGCTATGCCTCGACGGGGCTCCACACGAACGGCTATACCCTTGCACGCGCCATCGTCGCGGACGCGCTGCAACTCGATGTCGGCGACCGCATTCCGGAGCTCGGGGTGACCGTGGCGGACGCCTTCCTCGCGGTGCATCGAAGCTACGCGCGAGCCGTACGGCCCGTGCTTGGCAAGGTCCACGCGCTCGCCCACATCACCGGAGGCGGGATCGCCGGTAATCTCGTGCGCGTCCTGCCCGGGAACGTGGAAGCCGTCGTCGATCCGGGAAGCTGGGAGTGGCCGCCGCTCTTCCGGTTGCTGCAGCGAGCCGGCGCCATCAGCCTGGGCGAGATGCGGGAGGTATTCAACCTGGGCGCGGGATTGATCGCCGTGGTGCCGCCCGGGGCGGTGGCGGAAGTGCGGGAGGCCGCCCGAGCGGACGGCATCGACACCTGGGTGATGGGCGACGTGCGCGCGGGGAGCGGCGCGGCGCGTTTCGCGGACTGAGGGCGTGGACTTCGCAGTGGCGGAAGCGGCCGCTATGCAACGGGCGCTGGACCTGGCCTGGCACGGGTGGGGCAGGGTGCACCCCAATCCGCTGGTCGGCGCGGTCGTGGTGGACTCTGGAGGATCGGTCGCCGGGGAGGGCTGGCACGCGGAATTCGGCGGGCCCCACGCCGAGCGGATCGCCCTCTCGGCGGCCGCAGGACGGACCCAGGGCGCAACGCTGGTGGTGTCGCTGGAACCATGCGCGCACCAGGGCAAGCAGCCGCCATGCACCGAGGTGATCCTGGCGTCCGGCGTTCGCCGGGTGGTGTTCGCCCACGAGGACCCGAACCCGGGTGCCAGGGGAGGATCCGATCGGCTGCGGGAGGCCGGCCTGGACGTCTCGAGCGGGCTGCTTCGTGAGGCGGCGGCCGCCCAGAACGCCCCCTTCTTTCACGCACTCACGCGGCCGGACCGGCCGTGGGTTGCCCTGAAGCTGGCGACGTCGCTGGATGGGCGCCTCGCCGACTGGCAGGGAAGGTCGAGGTGGATCTCGGGTCCTGAAGCGCGAGAGTTCGTGCACTGGCTCCGCGCCGGCGTAGACGCGATCGGGATCGGAGGCGCGACTGCCCGGGCCGACGACGCCACGCTGACCGTGCGCGGCCCCGTCGAACCCCGGGTGGTGCCGAGGCGCGTGGTGTTCGACCGAATGGGGAATCTTCCGGCGAACCTCACCCTGGTCCGGACCGCACGCGAGATCCCGACCGCCGTCGTAGCGGGTCCGCTGCTGAACAGTGACCGCGCAGCGGCGCTCGAGGCCGGCGGCGTCCAGTTGGTGCGCTCGACCGGGCTCGCCGACGGGCTCGCCACCCTTCGCCGCCAGGGAGTGCGGTCGCTCCTGATCGAAGGCGGCGGGCAGCTCGCCGGTGCGCTGCTCGCGGACGGATTGGTGGACCGCTTCTACTGGGTGCAGAGCCCCCTCTGGCTGGGCGAATCCGGCGTGCCGGCAATGCCGGGCCTTCCCGGTGTCGATCTCGCACAGGCCGAGCGCTGGAAAGTGGTGGAGCGGCGGCCGCTGGGCGAGGACACGCTGCTCGTGGTGGATCGTCGCTGATGTTCACCGGCATTGTGACGGCGGTCGGCACGGTCGCCGAGGCACGCGCAGAGGCCGGGGGGCGGGCATTGGTGATCAAGGCGCCATACCGTGGAGTCATGCCGGGCGAGAGCATTGCTGTGGATGGGGCCTGCCTCACTGTGACGCGCGGGGGCCGCGGCCGGTTCGCGGTTCATGTGGTCCGTACTTCGCTCGATCGGACGAAGTTCGGGGCGCTCCGGCCGGGGCGCCGGGTCAACCTCGAGCGTGCACTCCGTGTGGGAGATCGTCTCGGCGGGCACCTCGTCCAGGGGCATGTCGACGGGGTCGGCACTGTCGTGCGGATCACCGAACGGGATGACGCCCGGCTGCTGAGCATTCAGGTGCCTCCGGCGATTGCACGGCTCTGCGTGCCGCTTGGCTCGATCACGGTTGACGGCGTGAGCCTGACGGTGAACGCGCTCCCGGGACGACGCGTCGTTCAGGTGGCCCTGATTCCGTATACCTTACAGCACACGACCCTCGGAGACCGGCGTCGCGGCGACACGGTTCATCTCGAGGGCGACACCATCGGCAAGTACGTGGCGGCCCTGATGGCCCGGGCTCCCGAGGGCATATGACGTTTGGCACGATTGAGCAGGCGATCGAGGACTTGCGGAACGGCAAGCTGGTGATCATCGCCGACGATGAGGATCGGGAGAACGAGGGCGACCTCGTCTGCGCGGCCGAGCTGGTCACGCCTGAGACGATCAATTTCATGACCCTGCACGGACGCGGACTCATCTGCCTCGCCCTCACCGGCGAGCGCTGCGACCAGCTCGGCCTGCCGCAGATGGCGGAACGAAACACCGAGGAGCTCAGCACCGCGTTCACCATCAGCATCGATGCCGAGCGGCGATTCGGCGTCTCAACTGGTATCTCGGCGGCCGATCGCGCCGCCACCATTCACGTCGCCATCAACCCGGCGACGGTGCCTGCCGATCTCCGGCGGCCGGGGCACGTCTTTCCGCTCCGCGCGCGTCCGGGCGGCGTGCTTCAGCGCGTGGGACAGACCGAGGCCAGCGTGGACCTCGCCCGCCTGGCGGGGCTCGCCCCGGCCGGCGTCATCTGCGAGATCCTGAGCCCGGACGGCACGATGGCCAGGCGCCCCGAGCTCGAGGTGTTTGCCAGGACACACCACCTCACGTTCATCACGGTGGCGCAGCTGGTCGCCTACCGGCTCCAGAAGGAGCGACTGGTCCATCGCGTGGCCCAGGCGCGGCTCCCCACCGATTTCGGCGAGTTTCGCATCATTGGATACCGCAACGACGTGGATCAGGCCGAGCACATCGCGCTGGTGCACGGCGATGTGGATGGCAAGCGGGACATCCTCGTGCGGATGCACTCAAAGTGCCTGACCGGTGACGTGTTCGGTTCTCAGCGGTGCGATTGCGGACCGCAGTTGCACGCCGCGATGCGGAAGATCGGCGCGGCCGGGGCCGGCGTGATCGTGTACCTCGACCAGGAGGGCCGCGGCATCGGGCTGCTGAACAAGATCCGCGCGTACGCGCTGCAGGACGGCGGGGACGACACGGTCCAGGCGAACGAGCGCCTCGGCTTCGCGCCGGACCTGCGGAACTACGGCATCGGCGCGCAGATCCTCCGGGATCTCGGCCTCTCCTCCATTCGGATCATGACGAACAACCCGCGCAAGCTCGTCGCCCTTGACGGGTACGGCCTGGAGATCGTCGAGCGGGTCCCGCTGATCGCCGATCCGACCGATGAAAACGTCGGCTACCTCGCCGCCAAGCGCGACAAGCTCGGCCACCTCTTCGCCCACTGATTGATGCCTGAATTCTCCGGCCGGCTCGGCCCGGTGGGCCGTGTCGCCATCCTCGTCAGCCGCTACAACGAGGTGGTGACCGCCCGCCTGCTCGACGGCGCCCGGGCGTGCTGCCGGGAAGCCGGAATCGCCGACCGCCATGTGGACGTAATCTGGGTGGCGGGGGCGTTCGAGCTTCCCGCGGCGGCTGAAGCGGCTGCACGCACCGGCGAATACGCCTGCCTTGTGGCACTCGGGGCGGTGATCCGCGGCGAGACACCCCACTTCGAGTTTGTCGCCGGTGAGGCCGCGCGTGGCCTCGGTGAGGTCGCCGTGCGTCACGCCGTGCCGGTCGCCCTGGGCGTGCTCACCGTGGACACGATGCAGCAGGCGCTCGATCGCGCGGGGGGTGCCGCCGGCAACAAGGGACACGAAGCGGCGGAGGCAGCGATCACCACCGCGGATGCCCTCCGCCGGCTTCGGACGACTGATGCTCCGGCCTGAGACCAAGTCCCGCGCGCGTGCGCTCCAACTGCTCTACGCCTGCGAAGTGACCGGTACCGAGGCGGTGCGTGCTGCCGCGGGCCTCGCGCGACTGACCGGTCCGGAGCCGGTTGTCCTCGATGGGGCCGAAGTGCTCGTCGCCGGCGTCCTGTCCACGCGCGACGTCCTGGACCGTCTGGCAGCCGACGCGGCCGAGAACTGGCGGCTGGACAGGATGGGCGTGGTGGAGCGCAACATCCTCCGGATCGGAATCCACGAACTGCGCACCGGGTCGGTCCCCGCCAAGGTCGCGATCGACGAGGCGGTCCAACTGGCGCACTGGTTCGGCGGCCCCAAGTCTCCCGCGTTCGTGAACGGGGTGCTGGATCGCGTGGCCCACACCCTCGGCCGCCTGTGAACATCCTCGTCGTCAACTGGCAGGATCGACTGAATCCGCATGCCGGTGGAGCCGAGATCCACCTCTTCGAGCTGTTTACCAGGCTGGCCCGGCGCGGACACCGGGTGCGGCTGGTCTGCTCGGGTTGGCCGGGCGCCGCCGAGCGGGAGGACGTGGAAGGAATCCAGGTGCTCCGCTCCGGCGGCCGGCACACGTTCGCCCTGACGGGAAGGGGAGCGGTGCGCCGCGCGCTGGCCGCAGAGCGGCCGGACATCGTGGTGGAGGATATCAACAAGCTCCCGCTTTTTCTGAGCCGCCTGACCACCGCGCCGTTCTGCGTCATCGTACCGCATCTCTTCGGCACCACCGCCTTCCGGCAAGCTTCGTGGCCGATGGCCGCAATCGTCTGGCTGGCCGAGCGGCCGATTCCGCCGGCCTATCGGCGAGCGGGGTTTCATGCCATCAGCGAGAGCACGCGTGACGATCTGGTCGCGCGCGGAGTCGCCCGGGAGCGGATCCGAGTGATTCATCCGGGAGTCGATTTGACGCTGTATTCGCCGGATCCCGCGGTCCCGCGCAGCGATCCGCCGTCCTTCCTCTATATGGGTCGCCTCAAGCGGTATAAGGGAGTAGACTTGGCCATTCGGGCCCTGAGCCACGCCCTGCGCCGGCACCCGGGCCTTTCGCTCGACATCGCCGGAACCGGCGACGACCGGTCGCGTCTCGAGCGGCTTGCGGCGCAACTCGGCATCGGCGGGGCCGTCCGGTTTCACGGCTTTGTGACCGAGGCGGAGAAGCTCCGAATGCTGCGAAGCACCTGGGCGAACCTCTTCCCTTCGCCCAAGGAGGGGTGGGGTATTACCGTTGTGGAAGCGGCGGCCTGTGGCACGCCATCCCTCGCATCGGATAGCCCTGGGTTGCGGGATTCGGTGCGGCACGGGGAGACGGGCTACCTGGTGCCCCACAACGATGCCCAGGCGCTGGCCGCGAGAATGCTCGAGCTGGCCGCCGATCCGAGGCTGGTCGCGCGCCTGGGCGCCGCAGCGCGCCGGTTCGCGGAAGCCCATACGTGGGAGCGTGCCGCCGATGCGACCGAGGCCCAGCTCCGGGAACTGGCAGGCGTCACGTAGACGTTCCTCAATCGGGAGGAGTGCGATGCAGATTACCGTTTCCGCGCGCCACTGCGAACTGACTGACGAACTGCGCCAACGCGCCGAGGCGATCGGCGAGCGGCTGGCGGGGCTGGCTGCACGACCGATGGACGCCGTGGTGCTTTTTGACGTGGAAGCCGGCGCGCCGACGGCGGAGATCCATTTCCGCGTCGCGCGTGAGGAATTGATCGTGGCCGTGGGAGGTGGACCGGATCATCGTTCCGCGCTCGACCGCGCCGAGGAGAAAATCCGCCGGCAGCTGGACAAGCCGGGGGTCCGCGGCCGGAAGCCCCGGAAGTCGAAGGAGGTCGACCAGGTGTGACGTTACGCCTTCGCGACCTGGTCACTGCTCGCCGCGAGGCCCTCCAGCTCGAGCCGCTCACCGGGCAGCTCGGGCTGGACCGTCTCCTGCCCCAGGCCGAGGTGGCCAGTCCCGGCCTGGCACTGGCGGGATACACGACCCGCTTCGCCCCCGACCGCATTCATGTCCTGGGCGAGACGGAGATCACCTACCTCGAGGCGCTTTCGGCCGCCGAGCGCCGCCGGGCTTTGGACGGGTTCTTCGCGTTCGATCTGCCAGTCGTCTTCGTGACGAAGGGCCTCCAGGTACCGCCGGACCTGCTGACAATAGCGACCGCGCGTCAGATTCCTGTGATCCGGACCGCGCTCAAGACGGCCGAATTCTACCGGCGGATCAAGCCGATTCTGGAAGAGGCGTTCGCGGCGCGGACGACCCTTCACGGTTCGCTCGCGGACGTCTACGGGGTCGGCCTTCTGTTCGTGGGGCGCTCGGGGATCGGCAAGAGCGAGTGCGTCCTGGACCTCGTCGAGCGCGGCCACCGCCTGGTCGCCGACGACGTGGTGCAGGTATCGCGGCGGGGGCACGACATCCTGATCGGGCAGGGGCACGAGCTGGCCCAGCACCACATGGAGATTCGCGGCGTCGGCCTGGTCGACATCCCGGCTCTCTTCGGGGTCCGCGCGGTACGCCAGCAGAAGCGGATCGAGGTCGTCGTCCAGCTCGAGGACTGGGACAACGCCCAGGACGCCGAGCGCACGGGCCTCGGGCAGCAGGAAGTGGAAATTCTCGAGGTCAAGCTTCCCAAGGTCATCGTCCCGCTCAATCCGGGGAAGAACCTGACGGTGATCTCGGAAGTGGTTGCGATGATGCACCTGCTCCGGTATTCCGGAGTCGACGTTGCGGCCGCGTTCAACGAGCGGCTGATCCGGCGGATGAAGGAGCAGCGCGGCATCAAGGCGTACCTGCAGGAAGACTATGAGTGACACATTGCGCGGGGTCGTGGTCTGTCACGGCGCGCTGGCCGGCGCGCTGGTGGACGCGGTGGAACGGATCACCGGGCTCCGCGGGCTGCTCGTCCCGGTGTCGAACGCCGACTGCGACCGGGGCGGGCTCGAGGAACGGATCTCGGCGGCCATCGGCGGCCAGCCGGCGGTGGTGTTCGTGGACATGCCGAGCGGGTCGTGCCTTATCGCCGCCCTGCATCGCCTCCGGGACGAGCACGGCATCCGCATCGTCACCGGGGTGAACCTGGCAATGCTCGTGGACTTCGTGTTCCATCCTGGCGGCCTGCCCGGTGAGGCAGCCGACCGGGCGGTGAGTGCGGGCGAGCGCGCCATCCGGATTCCCTGATGCCGATCGAGCTGTACCGCATCGACGATCGCCTCATCCACGGTCAGGTGGTGCTGGGCTGGGGCCGGAGCCTCGGTGCCCGGTTCATCGTCCTCGTCGACGACGACGTCGCTGTGAGCGGGTGGGAGCAGGATCTCTACCGCATGGCCCTGCCGCCGGACATCGAGCCGTATTTCGTCGGGGTGGCAGAGGCTCGGGCCCGGCTGGCAGACTGGGCGGCCGATCCCCGTCCGGGCATCCTCCTGACGGGCCGGGTCGAGACCATGGCCGCGCTCCTGGCGGGCAATGGGGACTCGATACCGGGCGTGAACCTCGGCGGGATTCACCATCGTCCCGGCCGGATCGAGCGCCTTCCCTACGTGTATCTGACCGATGACGAACTCCGGGCGCTCAAGGCGCTGCGCGCGGGCGGGGTGGAAGTCACAGCACAGGATGTCCCGACCACGGCACCGGTGACTCTGGACGCCCTGGGCTGACCCACGTGACCGGATCCCCGCTCGAATTCGCCCTGCTGCTCCTGTGGGGTACCGTCGTCGGACTCGACCTCGTGAGTGTCCCCCAGGGCCTGCTCGCCCGGCCGCTGGTGGCCGCCAGCATTGCGGGATGGCTCGTCGGCGACCCGGTCGCGGGCATGCGGGTCGGGGCGCTGCTCGAGCTGTTCGCCCTCGATGTGCTTCCCGTGGGGGCGAGCCGGTATCCCGAGTACGGCCCGGCGGCCGTGGGCGCCGCGCTGCTCGCCGCGCATCAGCCCTGGTCCGTGGGTGTCGGCGCCGGCGGGAGCCTTGGCCTGCTGATGGCGGCTGTCGGAGGGTGGAGCCTGCAGCGGCTTCGGAAGGCGAATGCCCGCCTGGTGCAGGCCAACGCGGCCGCCCTCACCACGGGCATGCCGGCGACGATCCGCCGGCTGCAGTGGATGGGCCTCCGGCGGGATGCACTCCGCGCGCTGGTGGTCACCGGCGCCAGCCTGGCGCTCGCACTCGCCGGCCGAGCCTGGCTGCCGGTTGCCGACGTCCCCGGCCGCGTACTCACGGCAGCCCTGGTGGGAGCCGGAGTTGCCGCGGCGCTCACGGGTGCGTGGCGCAGCGCGGGACACGGCCGCCGGCTCCGGTGGCTTGGGGCGGGTGTCCTGGCCGGCGCGCTCGCGGGACTTCTCCTGTGAAGGGGCGCACGCGAGCCCTCGCGCGACTGCTCGCCGTGCAGGGGGTCTGGAGCTACGAGCGCATGCTCGGCATCGGCATGGGATACGCAGCCGAGCCGCTGCTCCATGACCTTCAGTCGATCGATCCGGCCCGGCACGCCGAGGCCACCATCCGGTCGGCGGAGTTCTTCAACAGCCATCCGTATCTCGCCGGGCTCGCGGTGGGTGCGGCGAGCCGCGCCGAGTACGATGGGGTGCCGGGCGAGCAGATCCGACGCTTTCGCACCGCACTCTGCGGGCCGCTCGGCGCGCTGGGTGATCAGGTGTTCTGGGCGGGGCTCGTGCCGGGCATCATGGCGTTCGCGCTGGTCGCGATCGCGCTCGGAGTCGGCGGGTCGGGGCTGCTCGTGGCGATCGTCGGGTACAACGCGATCCGGCTCGCGGTGACGGTCTGGGGGCTGCGGACCGGCCTGGCAGCGGGACTCCAGGTGGGAACCGCCATCAGCGCGTCCTGGCTTCCACGGGTGGCGTCACGCATCGGCGCCCCGGCCGGATTTCTCGTCGGCGCGGCGCTCGCGCTCATCGCGGCCTGGTTTCTGGTGCCGCTGGGCAGCGCGGGCTTCGGTGTGGCGGCCATCACTGCCATGCTGGGCCTTGCGCTGGCAAGATGGGGTGGGACGAAGTTCACCTCGCTCCGCTTCGGGCTGATGACCGTCGGACTCACCCTCGTCTGGATGAGGTTCGCGCCATGGCCGTGACCGAACGCGAGGCGACCATCGTGAATCCGCTCGGACTCCACGCCCGCCCGGCGGCCCAACTGGTGAAGCTGGCGAACACCTTCGCCTCTCACGTTGAGGTCGTGAAGGACGGGATGGCCATCAACGGGAAGAGCATCATGGGTGTCATGATGCTGGCCGCCGAATGCGGCAGCGCCATCACGTTCCGGGCGGACGGCCCGGACGCGCAACAGGCGGTAGATGCGCTGGCCGGCCTCGTCGCGCAGGGCTTTGGGGAATCATGAACACACCGCACCGCCTGCAGGGAATCGGAGTCTCGCCCGGCGTCGCACTGGCGCCGGCGATGGTCGTCCATTGGGGCTTCCCCGACGTGCCGGACCGGACGGTGGATCCCGGCGAGATCGAGGGTGAGCTCGCCCGGCTGCACGAGGCGGTCCGGGACGTGGTCGCCGGGCTCGAGGGCCTGCGGGATCGTGTGCTCGAACGGGGGGGGGTGGAAGAGTCCCGCATCTTCGACGCGCAGATCATGATGGTTCAGGATCCGGAATTCCTGGGCGAAGTGGAGACCCTGGTTCGCAAGAACCACTTCAGCGCGGAGACGGCGTACGAATTCAAGGCGCTCGAGTTGCGGAATCTCTGGGCGGGCTCACCCTCGGCCCGGTTGCGCGACCGCCTGGCTGATCTCACCGCCACGCAGCGGCGGGTGCTGCAGATCCTGATCGGGGAGCCCGAGCGCGAGCCATGGTCCGACCAGCCGACCGACCAGGTGATCGTGGTGACCCACGAGCTCTCGCCAGGGCTCACGGTGCAGCTCGATCGGGAGCACGTGGCCGGTCTGGTGAGCGTCGAGGGCACCCGGACTTCGCACGCGGCGATCCTGGCCCACTCGCTCGGCATCCCCGCGGTGATGGGCGTGAGCGGCGCGCTCGAGCTGATCCACGAAGGGGCGATGGTCCTCATCGATGGCCAGAGCGGCACGGTGATCCTGAGCCCGAGCCGCGCCGAACTCGAGGACGCGCGGGCCCGGATGAGCCGGCGCCACCGCCTGGAGCTGGAGCTCGAGTCCACGGTCGCGGCGCCGGCGACGACACCGGACGGCCGCACGCTCACGCTCTACGGCAACGTGGACCTGCCCGAGGAGATCGAGCCCGCCGTCCGGTACGGCGCGCAGGGCGTGGGGTTGCTCCGCACGGAATTCCTGCTCACGGGCCGGGCGACAATCCCGACGGAGGACGAGCAGACCGATTATTTCCGCCGGGTGGCGCTGGCCTTTCAGGGCAAGCCCGTCATCATCCGGACCTT
This sequence comes from Gemmatimonadales bacterium, assembly GCA_035711365.1. Lineage (GTDB taxonomy): Bacteria > Gemmatimonadota > Gemmatimonadetes > Gemmatimonadales > GWC2-71-9 > DASTCF01. The sequence goes on along the minus strand of DASTCF010000202.1, from coordinate 7,750 downwards.
CGACCTGGGCGGCGACAAGTTCCCGGCCTCGTTCCAGGCCCCCACCGAGGCGAATCCATTTCTTGGCTGGCGTTCGATCCGGGTCTGTCTCGACCAGCCGGAGATCTTCCGGCCGCAGCTGCGCGCCATTCTCCGTGCGGCGCTCGGTCGCGACCTACGGGTAATGCTGCCGCTCATCACCCGCATCGAGGAGGTCCTCGAAGCCCGCGAGTTGCTCGAGGAAGAGGGCGTGGCGCTCGCCCGCGCAGGGATTCCCGCCGCGGCGATGGTGCCGGTTGGCGTGATGATCGAGACGCCGGCGGCGATCATCATGGCGGACCGGCTTGCGGAGGTCTCGGACTTCTTCAGCGTCGGGACCAATGATCTTACCCAGTACACGATGGTGGTGGACCGCGGCAATGCGCGCATGGCGGACCGCTTCACGACCAATCATCCGGCCGTGGTGCGCCAGCTGGCGACCGTCCGGATCGCCGCCGATGCCGCCGGCATTCCGATCAGTGTCTGTGGCGAGATGGCCTCCGAAGCGCTCTCGGCCGTGCTGCTGATGGGGCTCGGGTACACCCAACTCAGCGTATCACCGCCATCCCTCCCTCTCCTCAAGCAGGTCATCCGGACGGTGCCCGCCACCGTGGCGGACTCCGCGGCGCAGGCGGCGCTGTCAGCCCGCACCGCCGATGAGGTCCACGCCGCGCTCCAGGACGCCGTCCGCAGTCACCTCGACCTGGCGCTTCTGGACCCCGGCGCCGCGTTGCCGGGACGGAAGCGCACCACTAGCTTCCGCACGATCGCCGGCAGCTCTCACGACTAACATTGGGACTCATGACTCCTTCCCGTTTCCCACCGAAGCGCCACGTCTTCACGTCCGAGTCGGTCACCGAGGGTCACCCCGACAAGATGGCCGATCAGATCTCTGATGCGGTGCTCGATGCCATTCTCGCGCGGGACCCGCAGGGCCGGGTCGCCTGCGAGACGCTGGTCACCACCGGCATGGCCGTGGTCGCCGGCGAGATCACCACGAAGACCTACGTGCACATCCCGGACATCGTCCGGTCCACGGTCGAGCGAATCGGATACACGGATGCCTCCTATGGCTTCGATTCGCGGACCATCGCGGTGCTGTCGTCGATCGACCGGCAGTCCCCGGACATCGCGCAAGGCGTCGACGAGGGCAAGTCGAAGTCCCAGGGGGCGGGCGATCAGGGGATGATGTTCGGTTACGCCACCCGCGAGACCCGGGAGCGCATGCCACTGCCGATCGTCCTGGCCCACGCGCTCGCCGAGCGGCTCGCCGCGGTCCGAAAGGGCCTGCACGGCCTGGACCGGATCGACTGGCTCCGGCCGGACGGCAAGTGCCAGGTCTCGGTGGAGTACGAGGGCGATCGCCCCGTGGCGGTGAAGACCGTGGTCGTCTCCACCCAGCACGCGGAACGCATCGGCCGCCGGGAGCTTCGGCAGTCCACCATTCGCGCCGCCGTGATCGAGGACGTCATCGAGCCCGTCCTCGAGAAGTGGGGTCTCGCCGGCCGGCGGCCGAAAATCTTCGTCAATCCGACGGGGCGCTTCGTCATCGGCGGCCCTCATGGAGACGCGGGGCTCACCGGCCGGAAGATTATCGTGGATACGTACGGCGGGATGGCTCGGCACGGGGGCGGGGCCTTCAGCGGGAAGGACCCGTCCAAGGTAGATCGCTCGGCGGCGTACGCCGCACGCTGGGTGGCCAAGAACATCGTTGAGGCGAAACTGGCGCGCCGGTGCGAAGTGCAGCTGGCTTACGCGATCGGCGTGGCCGACCCGGTTTCCGTCATGGTGGACACGTTCGGCACCGGGGTGCTTCCGGATCCGCGGATTGAGCGGATGGTCGGGCGGGTGTTCGATCTCACCCCGAAGGGCATCATCGACGCGCTCAGGCTCAAGCGGCCGATCTACTCGCCGACCGCGACCTATGGGCATTTCGGGCGCAAGCCGGCCACCGTCCGGGTGGAAGGCCGGACTCAGCACCTGTTCACGTGGGAGCGCACGGACCGGGTGCGCGCCCTGCTCGCGGAGGCGAGGTAGCGGTCCCATGATCGAAGTGACGGTCGCGCACCTCGGGCTGGACCGGAATACCAACAGTCCAGTGGTGATACTCCGCGAGAAGGACGGCCAGCGCGTCCTGCCGATCTGGATCGGCCCCGCCGAAGCGAGCGCCATTGCGATGGAAATGCAGGGCGTGAAGGCGCAGCGGCCGATGACGCACGATCTCCTCAAGCAGGTCATCATGGGCCTGGGCGGCGCCCTGCTTCGCGTCACCATCACGGGGGTCCGGGAGAACACGTACTTCGCAGAGCTCCTGCTCCGGCGCGAGGATCAGATGATCCAGGTCGACGCGCGCCCGTCGGACAGCATCGCGCTTGCCCTGCGGCTGCGCGCTCCGATCTACACCACCGACCAGCTGCTGGACCACACCGCCGACGAGGGTGCCGAGCCCGCCCCGGAACGCCCTCTCGACGCGGAAACCCTCAAGCAGTATCTCGAGAAACTCGATCCCGAAGATTTCGGCCGGTTCAACCCGTAGCGCCTGCCTCCTGACCGCGTTGGCCCTGGCCGTCACGCCACTCGGTGCGCAGGCACCGGGCGTGGTGGCTGGACGCGTGCTGCGTGTCATCGGGGCCGATACCGTCCCGGCCCCGGGCGTGTTCGTATCACTGCACCGCATCGGCCGCACCGCGCAGGGGGTGGTTGACTCAGTGTGGACGCCGGATCAGGGCCGTTTCCGGTTCCGCGTGCGGCAGGATACCACCGCGGTATTTCTGGTGAGCGCCCGTCACGCAGGCATCGAGTACTTCTCCGACCCCGTCCGGCCGGGCCGCGATACGGCCGTGGTGCTCATCGTATCGGATACGTCATCCACCGTCCCGCTGGTACTGTCCGCGCGTCACGTGATCGTCGGGCGGCCCGACCCGGACGGAAGGCCGGTGCTGGACCTGGTGACCCTGGCGAATCGCACCGGCGCCACCCGAGTCGCGGCGGACACGCTGAGCCCGACCTGGAGCCTTACCCTTCCTGCCGGCGCGCGGAATCTCGAGGTCGAGGAGGGAGACGTCAGTCCGACCGCCGTGGAGCAGCGCGGCGACTCGGTGCACCTGTTCGCGCCCATTCCACCGGGACGGAAGCACCTGATGATCGGCTACCGGCTTCCGGTGGAAGGGAGTGAATTCTCCTGGCTGGCGCCCGCGGACACCTTTGACTTGTTTCTCGAGGAGGAGGGGGCGTCGATCCGGGGTGGCGGCCTCGTGGCTGTGGGCCCGGTGGACCTGTCGGGCAAGCGGCTGCAGCGGTGGACCGCCTCCCCACCCGTGCCAGGGATCGTCGTTGTCCGCTTCGGATCGCCGGGTGGGGCAGGCCGGGTGCTGCTCATTGTGCTCGTCTCCACGACGGTGCTCGTATTCGCCGGGCTCGTGCTGGTCATGGTGCTCCGCGGGCGCGCCGGCTCCGCTGCCGGGGGAACCGCACGGCCCGACCCGCTGGAGGAGCTGGTGCAACTCGATGCGGCCTACGCGAACCGCGAGGGCGAGGTGCCGGCGTCCGAGTGGAACGACTATCTCCGGCGTCGCGCGGGGCTCAAGTCGGCGGCCGAAGCCGCCCTTGCGACCCGTCATCGCCGGTCCTAGGTTTGCGGCAGGACAACTGAATTCATTGCGAATGGGGACGCTCGGAAGCCGGTGCAACACCGGCGCGGCCCCGCCACTGTAACGGGCAGGAACTCTCCGCTCAGCACGCCACTGGGAGACCGGGAAGGCGAGCGGAAGCCCGAAGCCAGGAGACCTCTCCGTTCGCGCCACCACGCATTCCCTCGGGGGAGGGAGCGGTGGCGTGCCCGGCCTGCCAGCGCCGAGTCCCGCCCATCTTCACCCTCCCGAAGATGGGCGGTTTCCGTTGCAGCTTGTGCGCCACTTTCTCCACTGGACCTGTTTCGCGCTCGTCGCCGCCGGGGGCGTCGCCGGCTGCAGCCCTGTCGCGTCCACGCCAGGATCGATCCGCATCGTCGACGATGCCGGCGATACTGTCGCCCTCGCGCGGCCGGCCCGCCGGGTCGTCTCCCTCATTCCCGCCAGCACCGAATTGCTCTTCGCCCTCGGCGCCGGGGCGCGGGTCGTCGGACGGACGACCTGGTGCGACTATCCCGCCGAGGCCCTCGCCGTCCCGAACCTCGGCGACGGCCTCCAGCCCAACCTCGAAGCGGTGCTGGCCGCCACGCCGGACCTGGTGGTGCTCTACCACTCCACCCAGAACGCGGCCGCGGCGGGACAGCTGCGCGCCCACGGCATCGCGGTCGTGCAGCTCGCCACTGACCGGCTCGCGGATGTGCCCCGGCACGCAAGGACATTGGGTACCCTGCTGGGGCGGGCGGAAGCCGCGGATTCGCTCGGTGCGCGCTATGCCCGAGCCCTCTCCGGGGTCGATGCGACCGATCCTCGCGGTCCCTCGGTGCTGATCCTCGCCTGGGACCAGCCGCCGATCGCGATCGGGGCGGGAAGCTTCCTGAGCGAGCTCGTGGAACGGGCCGGAGGGCGAAACCTCTTCGCCGACCTGGCCTCGGCGTCTGCGCCGGTCAGCCTCGAAGCCATCGCAGCGCGCAATCCCGACCTGATCCTCGTCGTCGGGGAGGAACCCCCCGGATTCGCGGCGCGACCCGAGTGGCAGGTCGTAGGCGCAGTGCGCGAGCGGCGATTCGTGCGGGTGCACGGGTCGGAGTTCAGCCGGCCCGGCCCGCGGAGCCCGTCAGCCATCCGCGCGCTGCGCACGGCCATCTCTGAAACGCGGTCGGCGGCGGCACGATGAGTCCCATCCGGGTCATCGCGCTGCTCGGCTTTGTCGGGGTCGCGTTCGCCGCCGGGCTTTCCTTGGGCGCGGTGTCGTTGGGTCCCGGCGTGTGGGTAGACCTCCTTCGGGGCGCACCGGATGGGGGCGCGGCGATCCTCCGTGAGGTCCGGCTTCCGCGCGTGGTGCTCGCCTTTCTCGTCGGCGGCACCCTGGCGGTCGCGGGCGCAGGCCTGCAGGCCATCGTCCGCAACCCGCTGGCGGATCCCTACCTGGTCGGCCTGTCCGGAGGCGCGGGACTCGGCGCGGTGCTCGCCATTGCGCTCGATGCCGGCGGGGCCTGGGCAGTCCCCCTGGCGGCATTCGCCGGCGCCGCCGGTGCTGTGGCGCTGGTGTACCGCCTGAGCATCGTCGCCGGCGGCCGGCTCGATTCCTACGTCCTCGTGCTCGGCGGCGTGGTGGTCGGCTCCTTCGCGGGCGCGCTGATGAGCGCGATCATCACCCTGTCGGACGCCGCGGAGCTCCGGAGCGCCGTGCTGTGGCTCCTCGGCGGCTTCAGCCTCGCGTCGTGGCGTGCGGTGGCGGTGTTCGGTGTGTATGCCGTGGCGCCGCTCGTCGTACTGTTCGGCAGCGCGCGGGCGCTCGACCTGGTGGCGCTCGGCGAGGAGAGCGCGCAATACCTCGGCGCCGACGTCGAGCGAGTCAAGCGCCGCGTCTACCTGTCCACGGCGGCCTTGACCGGGGCGGCGGTCGCCGTATCGGGGGTGGTCGGCTTCGTCGGGCTCGTCGTCCCGCACGCGATGCGCCGCCTCTGGGGCCCGCTGCATCGCGGGCTGCTCCCCGGCGCGTTCCTGGCCGGTGGGTCGTTCCTCGTCCTCGCCGACGTGATTGCGCGCACGACGTTTCGTCCGCAGGAGCTGCCGGTCGGCGTCGTGACCGCGCTGGTCGGCGTGCCGGTCTTTGCCCTGCTGCTTCGCCGGAAGCTCGCATGATGCTGCAGGGGACGAACCTCTCGGCCCGGTACCCTGGCGCGCCCCGCCTGGCTCTCGACGCTGTCACGTGCGGACTCGAGGCGGGCCGCCTGCTTGCGGTCGTCGGCCCGAACGGCAGCGGCAAGTCCACCCTGGTGCGCGCGCTGCTGGGACTGGTCCCGCTCGAATCCGGCACGGTGTCGCTGGACGGGCGGCCGCTCGGGGAGTGGTCGCGCCAGGACATTGCCGCTGCGATCGGCGCCGTGAGCCAGCGCGAAGAGACGCTGTTCAGTCTGCGGGTGCGGGAAGCCGTGATGCTCGGCCGCTATCCGCGGCTCGGCCCGCTCGCGCCGGAGTCCGCGGCGGACCACGACGCCGTCCGCCGGGCGCTCGAGCGCTGCGACGCGTGGGACCTGCGGGATCGGCGCACCGATACGCTCTCCGGCGGCGAGTGGCAGCGCGTGAGGGTGGCCCGCGCGCTGGCGCAGGAGCCGCGGGCACTGCTCCTCGATGAGCCGACGGCCGCGCTCGACATCCGTCACGAGATGGAGCTCTTCGAACTCGTGCACGACCTTGTCAGCGGGGGGCTGGCCGGGTTGATCGTGACTCACGAGCTCAACCTGTCGGCGCGATATGCCGACCGGATGATCCTGCTCGATGGAGGCCGGGTGGTCGGCGCTGGCGAGCCTGCCGCCGTGCTCACGGACCGGGTCCTGGCGCCGGTGTTCCGCTGGCCCCTGGCCGTGACGCCCTGGCGCGACGGGTCGCCACAAGTGGTTCCGCTTAAGCCTTCCGAGGCGGAGTCGTGAAAACCGGTTGGACCGGGTTCATGATGCTGGTGCTCGGAGCAACCGGCCTCGGCGCCCAATCACCGGCGGAAATCAGAGGCCGGATCGTGGAGGCCGGCACAGGGGCCCCGGTCGCCGGGGCACGCATTACCGCCGGAGCCTCGGACGCCACCGCCGCCGCCGACGGGCGCTTCGTGCTGGGAGCACTCCCTCCGGGACGACTCACCCTGGAGGTCGTCAGCGTCGGCTACCGCCCCTATCGGGAGGACCTCGACCTCCTGCCAGGCATCGCACTGGAACGGACGGTGCAGCTGGTTGGCGCGCCGGTCGAGCTGGAACCGATCGTTGTCCAGGCGCCGGGGGGCGCGTCCGCCTCGCTTGACCGCGAGGAACTCGTTCGCCGGGGCGCGGATCTGGCCCGCGCGCTCGACGGATGGGAGGGCGTGGTGGTCCGGCGGACGGGACCTTTCGGGCCCGGGTCACCCCAGGTTCGTGGCAGCGCGCCGGATGAGGTGCTCGTCCTCGTCGACGGATTCGCGCTCAACGATCCGCTCACGGGGCGGGCCGACCTGGCGCAAGTGGCCTCGCGTGACGTCGCAACCGTGCGACTCCTCCCGGGCGCTCGCACGTCCAGCGCGGGCGGTCGCGCGATCGCGGGCGTGATCGAAATCACGTCGTACGACGACCCGCGGACCACTGCGGCTGCCTGGGGAGGGAGCCATGGCGCCGCCGGCGCGGACGCGGCCGGTGAGGTGTTGGGGCTTCACGTCTTCGCCAAGGGCGAGCGCAGTCCGCGCGACTACCCGTACGAAGTCCCGCCCAATCGCGGCAGCGGCGAGGCCGTTCGGGCGAACACCGGGGGTGATCTCTGGCAGCTCTCCCTGAGAAAATCCGGTGGCACCGAAGTACAGCTTCGCGGGTCGGTGTCCGACCGCGGCCTGCCCGGCCCGGTGGGCAACGAGACTCCGCACGCGTCGGCGCAGGAGCGTTCCGTGTTCGCCGGGTTACGAGGGACCGGGGCGCTGCGGTGGGGACTGTTCGGGTCCGCACTCTCCACCAGGGCACGGGATGCCCAGCCGCCGATCGGCGCGCCGTACGATGTCGAGACGCAGGGCTGGAGCGCGGGCGGCGAGGCTGAATGGAAGCGCCCGCTGCGGATCGCCGGCTGGCGGGGGTCGGGGGTGTTCGGGG
>DASTCF010000201.1:0-3390 GCA_035711365.1 Gemmatimonadales bacterium | reverse complement strand
CTGGGAGTTGGAACCTCCGCCGGCGAGATTCGAGGGCCGGCGGCTGGCAGGCGCCGATTCGGCGAGGGCGGATTCGAGCTTCCAGGTGCTGCTGGGCACTCCCGCCTTCGCTCGGGCGATCGAATGCCCGGAGGCCGGCGTGTGTGTCCTGCTGCCGAATGGCGAGCGGAGTCTGCTCGAGATGGAGGGGCGCGGCGCGGCGCGCTGGGGTGCCGATTCGGTGGGTTACTTCGTGGGAATCGACTTCGAGATCCGGCCGAATGGTCCCGGCCGGGCCCGGCGGCTCAGGCTCCTGCCCCGGCGGGAGAATCCGCGAGAGCTGACGTTCTTTCCAGGGCCTGGGGTCCCGCGATAGCGCTCCACGCCGCATCGAGCGCCATCCCGACCTGCGGATGCTCGGCGCTCCACTCCTTCGACGATACCCGCTCGATCACGAACGCCAGCATCGCCAGCCAGAGCGACGTCCAGAGCTCGGCCGGCCCCGCGCGCACCAGCCCGTCCGCCTTGCCGGCCGCCACCACCTGCTGCAGTGCGTCGCGAAACTCGCGCGCGGCGTCCCGGCTCTGCGGATCGAGGAACTGGCCGTCCCGCTGGCGCAGCAGCATCCGCACGGCGGCCGGGTCCCGCTCGGCCGACTCCGCGAGCCGCCGCGCGATCCGCGCGAGCCGTTCCGGCACCCTGAGTGACCGGTCGGCGTCGATCTCCCGCACCACCACCGTCGCCCATCGCTGCGTGCCCCGGTACACCTCGTTGAGCAGGTGTTCCTTGCCGCTGAAGTGCCGGTAGATCGTTCCCTCCGCGACCCCGGCGCGCTGCGCGATCACCGGCGTCGTCGTCGCCAGAAACCCTTCGGTCGTAAAGAGTTCGAGCGCCGCCCGCAGCAGCCGCTGGCGGGTGCCTTCGCCGTCGCGGCGTGCGTGGGTGGGCGGGGGAGTGGCAGTCATCCGGCTCCAGGGGCCGAGGTTGAGGGCGGGTAGCCGCCCGGGATACATTTCAAGGCTGTCGCAATTCCCGCGATTTGACAAGGACTTGCCATGAAGATGCTGGTTTTGGGCGCCGGGCTGCAGGGGTGCGCCACCGCATACGACCTCCTGCAGGTCCCCGCCGTGAGCCAGGTGACGATCGCCGACCTCCATCCGGACAGCCTGGCGCCGTTCCTCAAGCCGTACCTGGGCCAGGGCCGCCTGGTCGCGGTCAAGCTCGACGTGACCGACCTCGACGCCACCACCGCCCTGATGAAGGGGCACGTCTCGGTGATGAGCGCGATTCCCTATTATTTCAACGAGCCGATGGCGCGATGCGCCGTCAATGCTCGATGCAACTTCGCGGACCTCGGCGGCAACACCGAAATCGTCTTCCAGCAGAAGAAGCTGCACGACGAGGCGAAGGCGAAGGGCATCTCGGTCATTCCCGATTGCGGGCTGGCGCCTGGGATGGTCAACATCCTGGCGGCGGAGGGTGTCCGGCGGCTGGACAAGACGGAGCGGGTCAAGATCTTCGTGGGCGGTCTGCCCCAGAATCCCGAGCCGCCGCTCAACTACCAGATCGTCTATTCGCTGGAGGGCGCGCTCGACTATTACACGACGACGTCGTGGGTCATCCGCGACGGCAAGCGGGCTCCCGTCGATGCCCTGAGCGAGATCGAGATGGTCGAGTTCCCGGAACCGGTGGGCACGCTCGAGGCGTTCCATACCGCCGGCGGGATCAGCATCATGCCGTTCACCTACGAGGGCAAGGTCGACGTCATGGAGTACAAGACGCTCCGCTATCCCGGCCACCTGGCGGTGATGCGCCCGATCCGGGAGCTCGGGTTGCTGGATCTCGATCCGGTGGAGGTGCGGGGACAGCGGGTGGTGCCGAGGGAGCTGTTCATCGCCTCGGTCACCCCGAAACTCAAGAAGCCGGAGGGGAGGGATCTCGTGGCGCTGCGCGTGGAAGCGCACGGCACGAAGAATGGCGGGCCCGCCTCGGTCACCTGGCAGTTGATCGACCTCAAGGACACCGAGCACAACATCAGCGCGATGATGCGGACCACCGGCTACTCGCTCGCGATCACCGGCCTGATGCAGGCCGACGGCCGGGTGACGGCCAAGGGCGTGCACACGCCCGACGAGGCGATGCCGTTTCAGGCGTATGTGGACGAGCTGGCGCGCCGGGGCGTCGTGATCCGGGAACTCTAAAGGCTCGTTCCGCGTTAATTAAGCAGGGTTTCATCCGGGAGCCGTTAGCCTTGGCCGACCGATCGGCTGGCTGGCGGCTCCCGGTGTTTTGTGCCTCTCCCCCTGTCCCCCTCTCCGTAACACTGAGAGGGGGAACGGGGGTGAGGCTGAGGAAAGAGGACTGGCAGATGTCACTGGACTTCCGCGCGCTCTGGGCTGAGGCGCTTCCATATCACGCGTTCGTCGCGGCGAGCACCGAGCATCGCGGGCTCTGGGACGGGCTCTACCGCATTGCGCGGCTGCCGGACGACGTCGCCGGCCTGTCATTCGAGGATCGGCCGGTGAAGCTGCTCGCGCTGGCGGAGGACTGGTGCGGGGATGCGTCCAACACCCTGCCGATCGTGGCTCGGCTCGCCGAAGCGGTGCCGGGCCTTGAGCTCCGGGTGCTTCGCCGGGACGAGTATCCGGCCGTGATGGACGAATATCTGACCGGCACCGCGCGGGCGATCCCGATCATCATCGGGCTCGACACCGAGTTCAAGGAAATCGGGCATTGGGGCCCGCGGCCGGTGGCCCTGCAGGAATGGGTATCCGCGAACCGGATGCGGGTGCCGAAGGGGGAGCTCTACCCTCAGGTGCGGCGCTGGTACGCGAAGGATCGCGGCGCGAGCACGGTGCGGGAGCTGCTGGAGACGGCCGTTACAGGTTCTCCGTCACCCGCACCGCTGCGCGTTCCGGCTCGGGTTCCGGCGTAAAGTCTTCACCAGGGTTGATGAAGCGGTCCATTTCCACGTTGTACTGCCGGTCGTAGAGCTGCCGGTACCGGCCGTTCAGCGTCAGCAGTTGCCGGTGCGTCCCGCGCTCCACTATTTCTCCCGCCTCCAGCACCAGGATCTGGTCCGCCGTCACGATGGTCGAGAGCCGGTGGGCGATGACGAACGTCGTCCGCCCCCGGCGCAGTGACCGGAGTCCGTCCTGGATCTGCGCCTCGCTCTCGCTGTCGAGTGAGCTGGTGGCCTCGTCGAGCAGGAGGATCCGCGGGTCGGCGAGGACGGCGCGGGCGATGGCGATTCGCTGGCGCTGGCCTCCTGACAGCTTGATCCCCCGTTCTCCCACGATCGAGTCGTAGCCGTCCGGGAAGCCGCGGATGAATTCGTCCGCGTGGGCGACCCGGGCGACGGCCTCGATCTCGGCCCGTGTGGAGTGCGGCCGGGCGAATGCGATGTTCTCG
>DASTCF010000200.1:0-19027 GCA_035711365.1 Gemmatimonadales bacterium | reverse complement strand
TCTCCGGCCGCGGCCGCGCCGAGGATCGCGTCGGTGACTGCGTGCGCGACCGCATCCGCGTCCGAGTGGCCCAGCAATCCGTGGGTGTGCGGAATCCGCTCTCCCCCGAGGACGAGCGGCCTCCCCTCGACGAAGCGATGCGAGTCGTAGCCGATTCCGGTTCGCAGCATCAGCGGCGGGCGGGGGTCAGCGAGGTCCGGGGGTCCGGGGCTCCGCCGCTACGCGGCGACCGCGGACTCCTCGATCAGCGAGTAGTCCTGCCGGCGCCGGCACGGCGTGTATCCCGCATCGGTGATCATCCGCTGCATCTGATCGAGCGTGGCGCGGTGCGTCGTGCCCGCCGCGGAGACGACATTCTCCTCCATCATGAGGGAACCGTAGTCGTTCGCGCCGAATCGCAGCGCCACCTGCCCGACCTTGTGGCCCATCGTGACCCACGAGGATTGCATGTTCGGAATGTTGTCGCAGATGATCCGGCCCATGGCCAGGGTGCGGAGGTAGGTCACGGCATCCGTCTTCGTCCAGCCGGCGAACATGGGTGTCCCCTCGGGCTGCAGCGGCCAGCAGATGAACGCCGTGAACCCGCCGGTGCGCGCCTGGAGGTCCCTGATCTTGATCAGGTGCTCGATACGGTCTCCCGCCGACTCGCCCATGCCGTACATCATGGTGACGGAGGTCCGCATTCCCTGGCGGTGGGCTTCCTCCTGCACGGCCAGCCACTCTCCGGTTTGGGCCTTCTTCGGCGCGACCCGTTCCCGCACGGCATCGACCAGGATCTCCCCGCCGCCGCCCGGAATGGAGTCGAGGCCGGCCTCGCGGAGCTGTCGGATCACGTCAGGCATCGGAAGCCGGAAGCGCTCGCTGAAGAACACGACCTCGCTCGGGCTGAATCCGTGGATATGGATCGGATGGTTGGCCTTGATGTACCGCATCAGGTCCAGGTACCACCCGAACGGTATGTAGGGATTGTGCCCGCCCTGCAGGAGGATCTGGGTGCCGCCGATCGCCCTGCACTCGTCGATCTTCGCGCCGATCTCCTCGAAGCTCAGGACGTAGCCGTCCTGCAGCTTCGGCCGGCGCGCGAAGGCGCAGAACCCGCAGTCGGCGACGCAGACGTTCGTGTAGTTGATATTCCGGTCGATGATGTACGTCACGACCGGATCGGGATGCAGCCGCCAGCGGGTATCGTCGGCCATCCGGCCGAGCGTCAGGAGATCCTCGGTTTCGTACAGCTCCAGGTACCGCCCGAACTCGGGACTGCTGCGATCGACTTCGTACATGGCTACGCCGCCGTAATAAACGAGAGGCTGCCGTCGGGAACCAGGTGGTCCTGGGCGAGACGGCGGAAGAAACCGGTGAGTCCCTCCAGCTCCGCACCGCCCAGGGCGAACTCGAGCGTGCCGAGGTAAGTCCGACAGGTCGCTGCTGCCACGCCGGTGGCGCGCGAGGCGTCGGCTGCCAGAAGGTCGAGGTGCCGGAGACCCCAGGCGCGCGATTCCAGCAGGCGGCGATGCACCAATCCCACCAGGGCCGGATCCGCTTCCCGCCGGGCAGCCCAGACCGCGAAGACGAACGGCAGCCCGGTCCAGGCCTTCCATTCCGCACCCAGATCCGTCACGAACGGATAGGTGCCCCGTGCGGTCAGCGCGAGCGCGGCATCGCCGATCACCAGCACGGCCTCGTGGGGGAGGCCGGCGAGCGCGTCGAGATCGGCAGCCTCCGCGCGGGCGGTCGCGAAGCGCGGAGCGATCCGCCACCGGTGGCGGCACAGCAGCTCCAGCAGGAGCACGGAAGTGCGCGAGGAGGCGGTTCGCAGCACGGTTCCGCCGTCGAGCTCGGCCAGCGGTCGCCGGCTGAAGAGCGCCACACTGCGCACCGGTCCGTTGCTGCTGACCGCCAGGTCCGGGAGCAGGTGATACGCCGCGGCATTCCGCGCGTACTCCACCGCCGAGACGACGCTGACGTCGAGTTCGCCCGCCGCGAGCAGGTCGTTGAGCTCGGCCGCCGTCCCCGTCACCACCTCCGCCGGGACCTCGACGATCCCCCGGTCGATCGCGCCCATCACCGGGGTGGTATTGACCCAGGGAATTCGTCCCAGCCTCATGCGGCGTGCACCACCGGCAGCGAGAGCCCTCTCGGGGGGACCGGCGCCGGCGCGGGCGGCGGCTCGTCGAACGTCTCCCGGATCGGCTGGTACAGGCTGTTGCGCTCGACGGGATGCTTCGAGGCTCCGCGGATCAATCGCACCAGCTCGTGGTAGCGCATGTGCATGGCAGTCTGGGCCCCCGCCTCGTGATAGACCCGCTCGTAAACGACCGTGCCCTCGACATCGTCGCAGCCAAAACTCAGCGCAATCTGGGACAGGAACGGAGTGACCATCGGCCAGTGCGTCTTCACGTGCGGGACGTTGTCGAGGAAGAGCCGTGCGACGGCGATATTCTTCAGGTCCTCGAAGCCGGTGGTGGCGGTGCCGACGCGTCCGAGCTCCTCGCCGAGCTCGTTGTGATCGGGATGGTACGCGAGCGGGATGTAGGTGAGGAAGCCACCGGTTTCATCCTGCAGCGTCCGGAGCATCGCGAGGTGCTCGAGCCGGTCGGCCGCGGTTTCGACATGGCCATAGAGCATCGTGCAGTTGGTCGGGATCCCGAGTTCATGGGCGGTCCGATGGACCCGGATCCACTCTTCCCCCGTGAGCTTCCGCTCGGCGATCGTCGCGCGGACCGCGGTGCTGAACACCTCCGCGCCACCGCCCGGCAGGCTCGTGAGTCCCGCCTCCTTCATCGCGAGCAGCACCTCGCGCTCCGAAATCTTCTCGACCCGGGCCAGGTGCGCGATTTCGACCGCCGTCAGCGCCTTGATGTGAACGCCGGGGTGGCGTTCCTTCAGGCCCCGGAGCATGTCCGTGTAGTAGCTCAGCTTGAGCTTGGGATGCAGGCCGCCGACGATGTGGAATTCGGTCGTGGGCATCCCGCGGGCCTGCTCCGCCTCGGCATAGACCTCATCGAGCGAGCGGGTGTAGGCGCCGTCCTCTTTCGGCATCCGCGCGAACGAGCAGAAAACGCAGGTGTTGCGAAGAACGCAGACGTTGGTCGGATTGATGTGCTGGTTAGCGGAGAAGAAGACCCGGGTCCCGTTCCGGCGCCGGTTCGCGAAATCGGCCAGGAGTCCGAGCCCGATCAGGTCGGCCGTGGCATAAAGGGCGAGCCCGTCGCCGTGGTCGAGGCGGCGGGCGGCCAGCACCTTTTCCCCGATCGGCCGGAGCGCCGGATCGCGAAGCGCCGCGAGATCGAGGGAGGGGGGCATCGCTTCAGTCCCTCCAGCCGCGCACCGCCAGGGTCACGTTGTGCCCGCCGAATCCGAAGGAATTGGACAGCGCGACATCCACGGTCCGCTCCACCATCACGTTCGGGGCCGAGTCGAGATCGCATTCCGGATCGGGCGTGACCTGATTGATCGTCGGGGGGATCTTCCCGGTCCGCGCCACCAGAAGGCTGATGGCAAACTCGAGGCCCCCCGCCCCGCCGAGCACGTGCCCGGTCATGGATTTCGTCGAGCCGAACACGAGTTTGCGGGCCTGCGGGCCGAACACCGCCTTCACGGCGGAGGTTTCCGCGGCATCTCCCTGGGGCGTGCTCGTCCCGTGGGCATTGATATAGCCCACCGTCGAGGCATCTATGCCCCCGTCCTTCAGGCAGTCCCGCATCGCGCGCTGCGCCCCCTCCCCCTCCGGCGCCGGGGAGGTGATGTGGTACGCATCGCCACTGAGTCCGTACCCGACCACCTCGCCAAGGATGGTCGCGCCCCGCGCCTGCGCGTGCTGCAGGCTCTCGAGCACGATGATCGCCGCCCCGTCGCCCAGTACGAAGCCGTCCCGGTCCTTGTCGAAAGGCCGGCTGGCCTGTTCGGGGGCATCGTTCCGGGTCGACAGGGCCTTCATGTTCTGGAAGCCGGCAATGGCAAGCCCGGTGATCGCCGCCTCAGAGCCGCCGGTCACCATCGCCTCCGCCTGCCCGTGCTTGATGAGCTCGTAGGACTCACCGATCGCGTGCGCCGAGGAGGCGCAGGCGGAGACCGTGGCGAAGTTCGGGCCCTTGAGCCCGTACCGGATGGACACGAGACCGGCGGCAATATCGGGGATGAACATCGGAACGAAGAACGGCGAAACGCGGTCGGGACCCTTGGTCAGGTAGAGGCTGCACTGCTCCTCGAAGGTCTGCATTCCCCCGATCCCGCTCCCGATGATCACGCCGGTGCGATCCGCACTCGGGAAGCCCCCTTCGAGCCCGGCCTGCACCACGGCCTGCTGCGCCGCCGCCAGGGCGAACTGGGCGAACAGGTCATAGCGGCGGGCTTCCTTCTTGTCCATATACAGAAGCGGATCGAAACCCTTCACCTCGCAGGCGAATCGCACCTGCAGGGCGGAGGCATCGAACTTCGTAATGGGAGCGGCACCCGAGCGACCGGCCAGCAGGCCCGTCCACGATTCCTCCACCGTGTTGCCCAAGGGGGTCACCAACCCAAGGCCGGTGACCACGACACGACGCGCCAACCTACTTTCCGATCTTCTCGTGGAGGTACTTCAGCGCATCACCCACGGTGCGGAGCTTCTCAGCCTCCTCGTCGGGGATGTCGATGTCGAACTCCTTTTCGAAGGCCATGACGAGCTCGACCGTGTCGAGGCTGTCGGCGCCGAGGTCCTCCATGAAGCTGGCCTCCGTGGTCAGCTTCTCCCGCTCGACTCCCAGCTCCTCGACGATGATGTCCTTGACCTTCTCTTCGACGTTGCTCATGGCGTCCTCGAAAGGGATGTTGAAGTACGGCCTAGATGACCATGCCGCCGTCCACCACCAGGACCTGACCGGTGATGTAGCCCGCCAGGTCGGAGGCCAGGAACAGCGCCGCGGCGGCGATGTCCTCCGGCTGGCCCAGGCGGCCCAGGGCGATTTGCTCTAATAATGCCGCCCTCGCCTCAGGGGGCAAGGCGGCCGTCATGTCGGTCTCGATGAAACCCGGCGCGATGCAGTTGACGAGCACGCCACGGCTGGCGTACTCCTTTGCGACCGACTTGCTCAACCCGATCAGGCCGGCCTTGCTGGCAGCGTAATTCGCCTGGCCCTTGTTGCCCGTCAGGCCGACCACGCTTGTGATGTTGATGATCCGGCCGGCCCGCCGCTTCATCATCCCCTTGATCACCGCGCGGATCGTATGAAACGCGCCCTTCAGGTTCGCATCGAGGACGGCGTCCCAGTCCGAGTCGCTCAGCCGCAGGACGATGTTGTCACGGGTGAGTCCGGCGTTGTTGACGAGGATGTCGATTGGACCCAGGGCGGATTCCGCCGCCGTGATCGCGGCTTCCACCTGCCCGGCGTCCGCCACGTCGCAACCGACACCCGCCGCGCGCTCGCCCAGCCCAGCCGCCACGCCGGCGGCTTTCGCCTGATCACGGCCCACGATGGCCACCCTGGCCCCGGCGGCGTGGAGTGTCCGCGCGATGGACAGCCCGATGCCACGGGTGCTCCCCGTGACGAAGGCGGTCTTCCCGGTCAGGTCGATGGCTGTCATTGAAGGAACCTCTCCACCTCGTCAGCCGTGCCAAGCGTGAGGGTCGGTGCACCAGCGACGATTTTTCGGAGCAGGCCGCTGAGCACTGAGCCCGGACCGACTTCGACAAACGTGGCGCCCGGCGCGGCCGCGGCGGCGGATTCCATGCAGGCTGTCCAGCGCACGGGGGCGGTCAGCTGCTCGGCCAGCAGACGCCTGGCCTCTTCCGCCGTGGTGACCGCCGCGGCCGACGCGTTCGCGATCACCGGAAACCGAGGGGGCGTGAACGGCGACGCGTTGAGCGCCTCCCGAAGCCCCTGAACTGCCGGGGCCATCAGGGGAGAATGGAAGGCCCCGCTCACCTTGAGCGGCAGCACCCGCTTGGCACCCCGGGACTTGCATCCATCGCCGGCGCGGCTCACGGCGGCGGGATCTCCCGATATCACCGTCTGGTCCGGTGCATTGAGGTTGGCTGCCACCGCCACCTCGCCGTTCACCGAGGCCTCCGCACACGCGGCTTCGACCCCGGCAGTGCCCAGGCCAAGTACCGCCGACATCGCCCCTGGGCGCCGCGTTCCGGCCTCATACATGAGCTCACCGCGCCGTCGGACCAGGCGGGCGGCCGTGGCGGCGTCGAGGGAGCCTGCAGCGACGTAAGCGCTGTATTCACCGAGGCTGTGGCCGGCCGCGGCCTGCACGTCGGACAGGCGGGAGGCGGCCACGGCGAGAACCGCGGCGGAGTGGGCCAGAATCGCCGGCTGCGCGTTATGAGTCAGGGTGAGCTCCTCCTCGGGCCCCTCCCACATCAGCCGCGAGAGGGAGACGCCGAGCGCCTCATCGATGGCGTCGAAGGTGTCCCGAGCCTCGGAGAAGCGCTCCGCGAGATCTCTCCCCATGCCGACCCGCTGTGACCCCTGGCCGGGACACATGAGGATCAACCCCACCGAATCACCGTGCTTCCCCAGGTGAAGCCCGCTCCGAACGCCACAAGAAGGAGGACCGATCCCGGCTTGATGCGGCCTTCGGAGATGGCTTGGTCAATGGCGAGGGGAATTGAGGCCGACGAGGTGTTGCCGTAGCTGTCGACGTTCACCATCACCTTGTCCATCGGCATCTCGGCATGCTTCGCCGTGGCTTCGATGATGCGGATGTTGGCCTGGTGCGGGATGAGGAGGTCCACCTGATCCGCGCTGATGCCGGCCCGCTCCAGGGCCTGGTCACAGGCATCGGACATGGCGAGCACGGCCGACTTGAATACCTCGCGGCCGGCCATCTTGATGAAATGCGACCGCTCGCGCACGACCTTCTCGCTGATCGGATCGGCGGATCCCCCGCCAGGCCGATACAGCAGGTTGGCAAGCTTTCCGTCGGACTTGATGAATGTCGACAGTATGCCGCGATCACCGCTCTTGACCTGCTGCACGATCGCGGCACCCGCGGCATCACCGAAGAGAATCGCCGTGGACCGGTCGGTCATGTCCGTGATCGTGCTCAGCTTCTCGGCGCCCACGACCAGGATCGTTCGGCCTTGGTCGGCGGCGATCAACGCCTCGGCGATCGTCAGCCCGTAAATGAACCCGGGGCAGGCCGCGGAGATGTCGAACGCGGCGGCCCGGTCGGCGCCGAGCAGCGCCTGAAGGTCACAGGCGGTCGATGGAAGGAGTCGGTCGGGAGTGGCGGTACCGACGACGATGGCATCGAGGTCGGCAGCGGTGACACCGGCGAGTGACATCGCCCTGTCCGCTGCGGCCTTGGAGAGGCTCGCCACGGAATCCTCCGGGCCGGCGATGCGGCGCTCCCGGATACCGGTGCGCTCGACGATCCACTGGTCGGAAGTATCGAGGGTCTTCTCGAAGTCTGCGTTGGTGACGACTCGGTCGGGGACCGCCACCCCCAGCCCCGCGATGCGGGCGAAGGGCCGGTGGATCATGTTCGTTCCGCCGTCTCGGCGAACTCGGCCGCAATGTGCTGGTTGAGATTCGTTTCCACCATCTGGACGGCCACCCGCAGCGCATTCTTGATGGCATTGGTGCCGGAGGAGCCGTGACAGATGATCGACACGCCGTTGACGCCGAGGAGGGGAGCGCCACCGTACTCCGAGTAATCGAGAATGCGGAAGACTTCCTGCACGTCCCGCCGCTCCAGGATCTCCGGCGCCTTGCTCTTGACCAGGCGCAGGATCAACCGGGCGACCGATTCGTAGAACTTCAGCACGATGTTCCCGACGAACCCGTCACAAACCACCACATCCACATGGCCGAATTTCGAGTGGCCGGCCAGAATGTCCCGGCCCTCGATGTTTCCGAGGTAATTGAGGCCTGGGCTCGCCTTTAGCGCCTGATGCGCCTCGCGGGAGGTGGCGTTGCCCTTCTCATCCTCCTCGCCGATGTTGAGCAGCCCGACGGTCGGATTGGGCCGGCCCATGACATCGCGGACGTAGACCGTCCCGAGATGGGCGAAGCCGACCAGTTCCTTGGCGGAACAATCGACATTGGCGCCTCCGTCGAGCACCAGCACCGGAAGGTCCGCCGTCGGGAACGGCGTCGCGACGGTCGCCCGCTCCACGCCGGGGTGAATCCCCAGCAATACCGTGGAGGCGGCGAGCACCGCACCCGTGTTCCCCGCCGAGACGAAGGCGTCGGAGGCCGCTTTCTTCTGCAAGCCGAGGCCGACGACGATACTGGAGTTGGGCTTCTTCCGGATGGCGGCCAGGGGCTTTTCGGCCATGCCGATGACTTCGCTGGCCGGGACGATCTCGATCCGGGAGCGGTCGTTACCGGGGTGGCGGCTCAGTTCGGATTCGATGATCTCCGGCTGACCGACGAGCTGGATCGTGACCGTGGCCGGCAGCACCGAGAGCGCCTGCAGCGCGCCCTCGACTTCTGCCTGCGGGGCGTGATCCCCGCCCATGGCGTCCAGCGCGACCCGGATCACCCTCAGGCGTCCTTAACCTCGACCATTTTCTTGCTTCGGTAATACCCGCAGGACGGGCAGACCCGGTGCGGCAGCTTCGGGTCGCCACACCGGGGGCAGGCCTGCGTCTTCATGCTCGCGGCCTTGTGGTGGCCGCGACGGAGGCGCTTGCGGGACTTCGAAAGTTTTCTCTTCGGGACCGCCATGATTTCCTCAGCCTTGTTCGGCGGACCGCACGCACTCGCACGGCCCCGCGTTCAGATCGGCACCACATTTCGGGCACAGCCCCGCGCAGTCGTCACGGCAGAGTACGTACGTCGGAGCCGCCAACGCCAGCTCTTCGCGCACTGCCGGCGCCAGGTCTACGTGAGTCGTCGCAACCGGCAGCGGGTAGACGCTCGGGTCGTCCGCAGCGTCCGGGTCGGTGCTGAACAGCACATCGAAATCGGCATCCACCGGGATCCGGACCTCGGTCAGGCAGCGACGACATTCGCCACGGATCGTCGCCCGGATTGCTCCCCGCCAGAGGAAGTCCTCTCCATCGGTGGCCTGAAGCCGCCCCCGAATGGAGACCGGCCCGGCCAGCTTCAGGTCGAGCCCTTCGAAGGCAGGGTCGCCAGATTCCAGTTCGCCATCCGTGACCACGGGACCGCGTGTCAGATCCCGGAATTCAACTCTGAGCATAGCCACTAAAGCTATTCTAATACTGCACTTAGGTCAAGCCAAACTACGTCGTTCAACCCCACAAGCCGGCCAGCTCCCCCTCCGTGAAAAAGAACCCGACCTCGCGCACGGCGTTCTCCGGGCTGTCAGAGGCGTGAATGGCGTTCCGCCCTTTCGATTCGGCATACAATTTCCGAATGGTCCCGGCGGCTGCCTCGGCGGGATCGGTCGCTCCGATGACGGTGCGGAGATGCGCCACCGCATCCTCCCGCTCGAGGGCCATCGGGAGACAGGGCCCGCTGGTCATGAACTCCACCAGGCCCGCAAAGAACGGCCTTCCCTTGTGGACGGCGTAGAAGGCCTCCGCTTCCGGGCGCGTCAGCCGGACCAGCCGGGCCGACCTGAGCGTGAATCCCGCCCCCTGCAGGTGGGCGAGAATGAGTCCGGTCTTGCCATTGGCGATGGCGTCCGGCTTGATGATCGCGAGCGTGAGCATGGGGTTCCTGGTTTGGGTCACTTGAGGCGCGCCCGAAGGAGGGGCACGACATCGGCCGGACGCTGCATCACCGCGATCCCGGCGGCCTCGAACGCGGCCATCTTCTCCGCCGCGGTCCCGGACGACCCGGAGATGATCGCGCCCGCATGGCCCATGCGCCGACCCGGCGGAGCCGTCTGCCCGGCGATGAACCCGACGACGGGCTTGCGCACGTATTCCTTCACGAAGGTGGCCGCGTGCTGCTCGTCGGTCCCGCCGATCTCGCCCATCATCACGATCGCATCGGTGCCGGGGTCGTCCTGAAAGGCGCGCAAGCAGTCGATGAAGTTCGTCCCGATGATCGGGTCTCCGCCGATTCCGACGCACGTACTCTGGCCGATTCCGTTGCGCGTCAGCTGGTAGACAACTTCATAGGTCAGCGTACCGCTCCGCGACACCAGCCCCACCCGTCCGGGGGTGCAGATCTGGCCTGGAATGATCCCGACCTTCGCCTCCCCGGGTGTGATGGCACCAGGGCAATTCGGGCCGATCAGCCGGGCCCCGCGCTCACGGACGAACGGCATCACGCGGGTCATGTCGAGCACCGGCACGCCCTCCGTGATGCACACGACGAGCGCAATGCCCGCATCGACCGCCTCGTAGATCGCCCCCGCCGCACCGGCCGGCGGCACATAGATCACGGAGGTGTTGGCCCCGGTCGTGGTTACCGCCTCGGCCACCGAATCGAACACGGGGACCTTGTCCTCGAAGCGTTGTCCGCCCTTCCCCGGCGTCACCCCGGCCACGACGTTCGTGCCATATGCGATCATCTGCCGGGCATGGAAGGACCCATCCCGCCCCGTGATGCCCTGCACTACGAGACGCGTGTGCGTGCCGATGAGAATGCTCACGCGGCCTCCTTGACCAGCTTGACAACCTGGGCGACCGCCTCGTCCATGTCGGAGAGCGCCGTCATCCCGATTCCCTGCAGGATCCTGACCGCCTCGGCTTCGTTTGTCCCGGTCAGGCGGACCACGATCGGCACCTTCACCGGAAACTGCGAGAGGGCGGTCTTGATGCCGTTGGCCACGTCGTCAGTTCGGGTAATGCCGCCGAAGATGTTGAAGAGGATGGCTTTCACGCTCGGATCCGAGGTGATGATCTTGAGCGCGTTAACCACCTTGTCGGGATTCGAGCTCCCGCCGATGTCGAGGAAATTCGCCGGCTCGCCGCCGTAATACTTCACGAGGTCCATCGTGGCCATGGCCAGACCGGCCCCGTTGACGCAGCATCCGACGTTGCCATCGAGCTTGATGAACGTGAGGCCCGCCTGCCGGGCGGCGACTTCGCTCGGCGCCTCCGCGGACTCGTCCCGCAATTGTGCAAGGTCGGGCCGGCGGTCCAGCTCGTTGTCGTCGATTGTCACCTTGGCGTCGAGTGCGAGGACCCGGCCGTCCGGCGTCGTGACGAGGGGATTGATCTCTGCGAGCGTAGCCCCGTTCTCGGTGAAGACCCGGTAGAGCTGCTGCATGATGGAGGCCGCCGCCCGCGCGCTGGCGAGGTCGCGGTAGAGGAAGAAGCCGAGCGCCATCGCCTGGTGCGGCAGCAGACCGTAACGGGGATCCACCGGCAGGCGCCGGATCTTTTCCGGCGCCGTCGCGGCAACTTCCTCGATGTCGATGCCACCGGCCGGGCTCACCATGAAGACGGGACGCTGCGATTCCCGGTCGAGGATGAGGCCGACGTACGCCTCCGAGGCGATCTCCGCGGCCGGCACCACGAGCACCTTGTGCACCGTGAGCCCCTTGATCTGCATTCCCAGGATCTTCGAGGCGACCTCGGCCGTCTCCGCGGGCGTCTTCGCGAGCTTCACCCCGCCGGCCTTCCCCCGGCCGCCCACGTGCACCTGAGCCTTCACCACGACGACCGATTCCAGCCGCCGGCTGATCGCCTCCGCCTCGCTCGGCGTGGCGGCAACGTCGCCATCGGGCATCGGCACACCGGCCGCCTTGAGCAGCGCGCGCGCCTGGTATTCGTGGAGGTTCACCGTGTCCTCTGTTCGAAGGAAGAAAGCCGCGCAATTTATCCGCCGAGGGGGCCGGAAACAACCAGCCGAACTATCGAGGCCGCTCGTCGACTCCGAGGGTGCGTCGCAGCGCCCCGAACGCCCGGCCGAATGCTTCCCAATCTCCCACATGAAGCGCCGAATCGGCGCGCAGCATCCACGCGCGCGCCTCCTCGAACGGGGTTCGCGGCCCGAGTCCAGGAGGAAGCGGGCCGGTCACCCCGCGCAGATTGCTCCACGCTTCTTCGAACGTTCGCCCTGCCCCAAGGCGATCGGGCGCAGCCATGGCCACCCAGGGCACCGTAACCCGCCCGGACGGTCCGATGCCGTACCACACCTGGAGGACAAGGAGGCCTCCATCCCACGGAACAAGGCGGAGCGGCCCGCGCGCGAACCGATCACCCGCGCGTCGTACCGAATCGCCGATCTGTTCCAGCAGTGGAAAGCGGTTCCAGAGCCCCTCGAGCGTGGAGAGTCCAGGCATCGCCGCCCGAGTGTCCAGCCGCACCGCTTGGAGTTCGAGCCCGCCCTCGTGTGCCAAGCCAAGCAGCAATGCCTGCAGGCGGCGATCCGCGCCACCCTGATACCCCACCACCAGGCCGATCGAGTGCGTGCGCGCGTCCCAGAAGGGCCCGGGTGGTTGCGGATCGCTCTCCAGGGTGGCTGCCCGTCCGGCCAGCCGTCCGAGGGCCCAGAGGGAATCCTCCAGCACTCTCGCCTGCAACTGAAAGAGTTCGCCAGGGTACTCGAGATGCGACCGGAGCGCGACGGGCAGGCTCTCTGCCGGGACAATCACGCCGCGTGCGAGATCGGCCCACGCCCGTGTGATCGGGCCCGCCGCAATGCCGGGAATGATTCGCGTCTCACCGGTCGAGGCTCGGATCACGCCGATGAAGCCGGCTTCGATGGCGCCGATGTCCCGGCCCCGGAATTCAAGGCGGGCTGAGCCGGGAAAGCCCGCGGCGCTGACGTATCCTGTCGCCATCCAATACAGCTCGTCCTCCGCAAGCACCGGCCTCGGGGCTTCCCACTCGACGAACGGAGCGAGGCGCTCGAGGCGATCATGCGGCCCAAGGTGCCAGCGCAGCGTCGCTTCCGGCGGCACCGACGCCAGGAGGCGGCCATCCTGCAGGGCCCAGGCGAGGAGCAGTCGTCCAGCCCAGCGTCCGGCGCTGACGCCGGGCCCGGCGCTGTCCAGGATCAGCCGTGGAGCGGACGGGCGAACGGCCGTGCCGGGCAGGACGGTGAATGTCACCACGCCGGGATACGCGACGGTATCTCCTCCGCGGAACGAATACGGCTCGCCGCGGGCGTTGAGCCGCTCCTGCGAGATCACCGCCACAGAGGGCACGCCGCCCGGCGCGGCTCGGACGGCAACCCATGCGGGGGCGACACGCCGACCGAGGAATGGTGTGTCGAGCCCGGCTGCCAGGAACCCCGCCGAATCCGACGCGGCGAGACGCGCCACCGCCGATTCATCCCAGGGAAGCGGCAGCCCCGCGAAGGAAGTCGGAAGCGGGGCCGACCCTGATGCCGCTTCACGCACGTTGGTCAGCCCGTAGGCGATCCGATTCAACTCGAGCCGGTCTTCTGCCGTGACCTGGCCGTCGGGCGCCGGGGCCCTCAGCGCCGGGATGACCCGATGTCCGAGGATCGAGCCGATCGCAAGGGCAAGCCATCCGCTCAGCGCGAGGAGATGGCGCGGCCGTAGCGTCCAGATGATGGAGAGGCAGGCCGTGGCGAGGGCCGCGCCGATCAGGATGTGGGCGGTGTCGACAACTCCGGGCCAGTGCGCACGGCTTCCGGCGTACGCCGCCGCCTCGAGAGGTTCCAGCCAGTACCCCCAGGCCAGAACCAGAGCCAGAGCCGTGAGCAACGCCCCCAGGTGGCGACGCGCGTGATCGTTGATCGCCGGACGGCCGTCGATCCTCCGAATCGCGCCCACCAGCACGTACAGCAAGGCGACGGCGGCCAGGGCGGCTCCGACCAGCAGGAGGGAGAAGCCGTGGAACGCCCGCCAGGCGGGAAGCTGGGCGACGTACAGGCCGAGGTCCCGGTGAAGGTACGGATCTTCCACGCCGTAACGCACGCCGTGCCAGGCGAGGACGAGCTCGTTCCAGGCGTCGCTCGCGCCAAGCCCCACCGCGAGGCCGAGGGCGGCACCGGTGAGGAGAATGGCCGGGAGAAGCACGGAGGGGGTCAGCGCCTCCCGGATCTCGAGATTGGCGAGATGCCGGGGGACCTGAACCGATCCGATGGCCCGTTGAACGATGACGAGGTGACCCGTAAACCAGGCCGTTGCGACGAGGACTGCCGAGGCGTCGAGTGTGAGGCGCAGGAGGTGGAGGCCGGTGAGGAAGGATGCAGCCGCCGGCGAGATGACCTCGGCCCACCAGCGATCGGCCAGGACGAGCGCCGTCCATCGCCCGGCGAACAGCAGAATCACCAGCACCGCGAGCGCGGTCACGATCCGGCGGCCGCGGGGGCTCATGCCGTCAACTCCGGACGCCCTGCTCCGCCAGCCAGGCCACAACCTCGTGCTGGTAGGCCTCGAGCGCCTGAGCGTCGGTCGCCTCGAAACGAAGCACGAGGATCGGCTGCGTGTTCGACGCGCGCACCAGGCCCCAGCCCCTGGGAAAGGTCATCCGCACGCCGTCGATATCGTTTACCGGATACAGGGCGCGAAAATGCTCGGTCGCCCGCGCCACGATGTCAAACTTCCGGTCGTCGGGACAGTCGACCCGGATTTCCGGCGTGGTGAAGGTCTGCGGGAGGTCCGACAGCAGGCGTGCGATGCCGCCCGGCTGGCCCGCCACGATCTCCAGCAGCCGCGCGGCTCCGAAGAGAGCATCATCGAAGCCGAACCAGTCGCCGGCGAAGAACACGTGGCCGCTCATCTCTCCCGCCAGCACTGCGTTCCGTTCTTTCATCCGCGCCTTGATGAGCGAATGGCCGGTCTTCCACATCTCCGGTTCGGCGCCGGCCTTCCGCAACGCCTGAGGCAGGAGTTCCGAGCACTTCACGTCGAAGATGATCCGGCTCCCTTCCCCGAATCGCCGCACGGCATCGCGGCCGAGCACGATCAGCAGCTGGTCCCCAAAGAGGATGCGGCCGTCTTCGTCGACCGCTCCGAGACGGTCGGCATCGCCGTCGAAGGCGATCCCGAGCTCTGCCCCGGTGCGACGAACCTCAACCTGCAGGTCGACCAGGTTCGCGGGCACCGTCGGATCGGGATGATGGTTGGGAAACGTGCCGTCGGACTGGCAAAAGAGCGGCGTGACCTCGGCGCCAACGGCCCGTAGGGTCTCGACGGCGACGAGGCTGCCGACGCCGTTCCCACAATCCACCACCACCCGGACTCTGCGCGCCAGACGGTGCCGGGCGACGATCGCGTCCCGGTATCTGGCCAGCACTGAACCGTCGGAAGTCTCGCGTCCCGGCCCGGTGCGCCACTGCTCCAGGGTGATGGTCTCGTAGAGTCCGAGAATCTCCTCGCCGTGGATGGCTTCCCCCGCGAGGACGGTCTTGAACCCATTGAATTCCGGCGGGTTGTGCGAGCCCGTCACCTGCACGCCGCCGTCCGTTCCGAGGGCGTGCACCGCGAAGTAGAGCGCGGGCGTCGGCACCTGCCCGATGTCCACGGCCGTCGCCCCGGTGTCCGCGATCCCGGCACGCAGCGCCCCCGCCAACGCGTCACCCGAGGGCCGGTTGTCCCGCCCTACCGCCAGCGTCGGCGCCCGGCCGAGACGCTCGTATCCGAGCGATCCGATGGCGCGGCCGAGCGCGCGGGCAAACTCGGGCGTGAGCTCCGAGCCGACGAGCCCGCGGACATCGTATTGGCGGAATATGGACTTGGGGACGCGCAACGGGGCCTCCCGCTCGAGGAGCTACTGGCCGAGCGGGACGAACGCGCGGTCGAAGAGCGCGGTGGCGGTGTGCATCGAGACGGCGAGCGCCTCCGTGGGGACGACGCCCAGCACCAGCAAGGCGACGATGATCACGGCAAGCACACCGACTGCCGGGCGGGTCAGTTCCGCACCGTCGTGGGCGCCGGCGCTCCGGGCCGGTTTCATGTACATCGCCATGATGACGGGCAGATAGTAGCCTGCGGATACCACGCTGGCCAGCACAAGGACCACGGGAATGAGCCACTGCCCCGAGGTGATCAGGGCGGAGAGGATCATCCACTTGCCGATAAATCCGAAGGTGCCCGGGAACCCGAGCAGTGAGAGCATGCAGACGGCCATCGCCATCGCCATCCACGGGCGGGAGCGGGCGAGCCCCGACAGGTCCTCGGTCGTGACCTCACGCTCTCCTTCCCGCCCGAGCGCGGCAAGAAGCCCGAAGGCCGCAAGCGACGTGAGCCCGTAGGCGAGCAGATACACGAGCACCGACGCGGCGCCGATTCTCGTCCCGGGCCAGACCGCCGCGAGAAGATACCCGGCGTGGGCGACCGAGCTGTAGGCGAGCATCCGCTTGAGGGACCGCTGCGACAGGGCGATGAGATTGCCGACGACCATCGTGGCAATCGCGAGGATTCCGAGCACGGGCTGCCACAGGCCCTGCGCGGCCGGGAAGGCGACGAGGACCATGCGGGTGAGTGCGACGAAACCGGCCGCCTTCACGGCCGTCGCCATGAAGCCCGTCACCGGTGTGGGGGCGCCGTCGTAGACGTCCGGCGCCCACATGTGGAACGGCACCGCCGCCACCTTGAAGAGAAACCCGATGAGGAGCAGGGCCAGGCCGAGCGTGCCCATCAGCGTAGCGCCACCGTGGGCATACTGGGCGCCGATCATCTGCAGATTGGTGGTGCCGGCCGTACCATACACCAGGGCGATGCCATACAGGAGGAACCCCGAGGCGAACGCACCGATGAGGAAGTATTTGAGCGCGGCCTCAGAGGAAAACGGATTCCGGCGGTCGAATCCGGCGAGGACATAGACGGCGACGGACATGACCTCGAGACCGAGGAACACGAGAATCAGGTCCGTGGCCCCGCCGAGCAGCATGGCGCCGACCGTCGCCAGCAGCAGGAGCGTGTAGTACTCGGGCGCCAGCATGCCCTCGCGTTCGAGATATCCGAGGGAGAGCACGACGGTGACGATGGCCGCGATCAGGAAGATGACATTGGCGGCAAACCGGTAGCCATCCACCGCCACCATCTGCGAAATCCCCTCGACGCGGGCGCCGGCGGCCCACAGCCAGATTTGCGTGCCGAGTCCGATCAGCAGGCCCGCGAGGCTGAGCCACCCCGCCAGGCGGCTGTCCGCCGCGGTGCGGTGCCGCCACGCCGTCACGAGGAGGACACCCATCGCCGCGACCGACACGACGATCTCCGGCAGGAGCGCGAGCGAAACGCCGAGCGGAGTGCTGGTATCGATCGGGTTCACCGGGTTGCCTCCATCTTCGACCGCGCGGCCCCGGCTGCAGGTTTCTCGAGCACCGGCTGCAATGATTCCACGAAGCTGCGGCTGGTCGGCTCCATCCGGCGCAGGACCGGCGCCGGATACAGGCCCAGCCACACGATTCCCATCAGCAGCGGCGCAAGCACGATGAGCTCGCGCGGCGTCAGGTCGACAAGGGACTCGTTCTCCGGCTGGTCGAGCCGGTTGAAGATGATCCGCTGCAGTGCCCACAGGAGGTACGCGGCGGCGAAAATGACGCCCGTCGTCGCGATGCCGGTGGCCAGTGGATAGGCCCGGAAGCTCCCCAGCAGAACGAGGAACTCACCGACAAACCCATTCAGGCCCGGCAGGCCGATCGAGGACAGCGCGACGACCGTGAAGATGAGGCTGAACACCGGCACCACCTTCGCGATGCCGCCGAAGTCGGCGATCAGGCGGGAGTGCCGCCGCTCATAGAGCATGCCGATCAGGAGGAAGAGCGCGCCGGTCGAGAGCCCGTGGTTGATCATGACCATCAGGGCGCCCTGCACGCTCTGCACCGTCGCCGCCCAGATGCCGAGCATCACGAATCCGAGATGGCTGACCGACGAGTAAGCAACCAGTTTCTTGACGTCCGGCTGGACCAGCGCCACGAGCGCGCCGTAAATGATGCCGATCACCGCCAGCGTCACCGCGAGCGCGGCGATGGCCGGGGCGAAGGCAACATCGGGGAAGAACGGGATGGCGAACCGGAGGAACCCGTAGGTGCCCATCTTGAGGAGCACCCCGGCCAGGATCACGGAGCCGGCGGTCGGGGCTTCGACGTGCGCGTCCGGAAGCCAGGTGTGGAACGGGAAGACCGGGACCTTGATCGCGAAGGCCAGCGCAAACGCGCCGAACAGCCACGGGGCCGCGCTCCCCAGGATCATGCTGTGTGACAGCAGGTGCTCATACGAGAAATCCAGCACGCCGGTCGCGGCGCCCACCTTCCACACCATCATCAGGATGGCCACCAGCATCAGCAGCGATCCGACCATTGTGTAGATGAAGAACTTGATGGCGGCGTACAGCCGGTTCTTCCCGCCCCACATTCCGATGATGAAATACATCGGGATCAACATGACTTCCCAGAACACATAGAACAGGAAGAGGTCGAGACTCACGAAGACGCCGAGCATCCCCGAGAGAAGGGTCAGCAGCAGCGCGTAGTAGCCCCGCTCCCGCTCCGTGATGTACGCCCAGCTCCCGAGCACACAGATCGGCATCGTAAGCGTGGTGAGCAGCACCATGAAGAGCGAGATGCCGTCGATACCGACTCGATAGGAGATGCCCCAATCGGGCAGCCATGGCGTCGAGGCCACGAACTGCATGGCGCCGCTCGAAGCGTCGAACGCCCACCACAGCCCCAGCGAGAGCACCAGCTCGACCGTGGTCACCACCAGGGCGAGTCGCTTCGCGAGACGCGCCGGCGCCAGGAGCACCGGGAGCATCCCGCCGATCGGCAGCAGGAGAAGTGTGGGAATGATCCAGCTCTGGTACCCGATCCGGAGCAGAAAGTCGGTCATGGCGGATCAGCCCGTCATGACGCGCAGGACCCAGAGCGCGCCAACGAGGAAGAGGACGACATAGAGCCCCACCTGGCCCGTCTGCAGCCGGCTGCCAATCCAGCCCAGCCCGCGGGCCAACCGGGCAGAGCCGTTGACGCCGGCGCCGTCGATGACTTTCTCATCCAGCCCCCGCCAGAGGACCGTGTCGGACAGCCAGTGAACCGGCCGGACCACCACCGCATCGTAGAACTCGTCGATGTAGTACTTGTGGAACAGGACCTTCCAGAACCCCTGCTCGGGCACGGCGTCACGGGCAGGCACGATCGGGCGGGCCAGCGTCATCCGCCACCCGAGGACCAGGCCGGCCACGGCGACTATCACCGCGAAGCCGATCAGCAGGGCTTCGGTCTGTCCATGCGGCATTTCCAGCACGAAGAAC
>DASTCF010000199.1:0-8261 GCA_035711365.1 Gemmatimonadales bacterium | reverse complement strand
GTCTCCCCGGATGGCCGCCTCCTGGCCGAGATCAACTGGGGCAGCGGCGACCTCCAGCTCATCGACCTCGAGACCGGGACCGGTCGCGACCTCACCGGGCAGGGCTACGATGCCGGCGGGTACGCCTGGACCTCGGCGTTCTCCACCGACGGCCGTCGCCTGGCGGTCTCCTGGTACCGCGACCGGGCCGACAGCCACGAACTCCGGGTGGTGACCCTCGACGGCACGGGCTCCCGGGTGCTCATCCCCGCAGGGGATGAGCACTACTACGTGGACCCGATTGATTGGTCCGCGGCGGATGACGAGATCCTGGTTGCGGTGCGGACACCCGACCGGACCTGGCAGCTCGTCCTCGTGTCGGCCGCCGACGGTGCCCGGCGGATCATCAGGCAGCTCGGGTGGCAGACCCCCGGCGGCGGGCACGACCAGGCCTACCCCGATGCGGACCTGTCGCCGGATGGCCGGCTCGTCGCCTACGACTACCCGCCCGACGGCGGCGGACACAAGCGCGACATCTTCGCCGTCCCGGTGGATGGCGGCGAGGCGACGGTGCTGGTTGCCGGCCCCGGATCGGACCGCCTCCTGGGCTGGCTGCCGGATGGGAGCGGCATCCTCTACTACAGCGACGTGGGCGGCACGCCGAGCGTCTGGCGGCTGCGGGTGCGAGCCGGCCGGCCGGCGGGCCGGCCGGAGCTGGTGCGGGCCGGGGTGCACGGGCTCATTCCGCTCGGCTTCACCTCACGCGGCTATGCATACGGGGTCGCCTCGGCGTCCGGGCGCGTCCACACGGCCATCGTGGATCCTGCGACCGGCGCGGTGCGGGATCCGCCCCGACCGGTGGATGAGCCGGTGTGGCGGAGGAGCCTGGCGGCGGACTGGTCTCCCGACGGGAGTCGCCTCGCCTACGTCTCGCACGATCCCTTCCCGGACCCGGTCGAGTCCCTGGTGATCGTATCGGAGGGAGGGAAGCGCGAGCTTGTCATCCCCCTGACGCCCGCCGTGCATTCGAGCAACGGTACGCTCCGATGGGTCTCGCCGGACCGGATCCTGCTCTTCGGATACGAGCAGGGGCGTGAGGGCATCCATGCGATCGACCTCCGGAACGGCACGTCCGAGCGCCTGGATACGCCCCCGACGATCGGGCGGGGAGCACTGAAGTGGTTCGAGGCGGGACCGGGGGGACGGACCCTCTATTTCGTTGGTGACTCGAGGTCCGGGGCCCGGGGCAACGAACTCCTGGCGTTCGACGTGGCGACGGGGGAGCTCCGCGTCCTGGGCACCGCGCGCGCGATCCCTAACTCCATCGCGGTATCCGCGGACGGCGCCGAGCTGGCCTTCCTGGCCCGCGCGGAAGCCGGAGAGGTCGAACTGCGCGTCCTGTCCACTGCGACTGGGGCATCCCGGGCGATCCATCGGGGCCGGCTGAGTGCCCCGCTGGCGTGGTCGGCGGATGGCTCGCGGCTCATCGTCGAGATGGCGGACGGCGGCGGCTCCGCGCTCTGGTCCATCGGCACTTCAGGAGGGGAGCCGGTGCGGATCCTGGCGGGCTGTTGCGATGAGAACGACGTGCGGGTCGATCGCTCCGGCCGCCGGCTCGCGTTCGTCGCCGGTGCGGATCGGGGGGAGGTCAGGCTGCTCAGCGACTACTGACGCCGGCTGCGGCTCGTCTTCGCTCGGGCCGTGGATCTGCGGGACGGTGGCGCCGAGCGGCCCGAAGTGGGTCGAGATCGGTTCCGGGTGGGGCACGACGTCGAAGCGGACGCACCAGTACATGGCCGAGCCTCCAGGCTCGAGTGGTGCTGCCCGGCGAATCGCGCTTCAGCTGCGAGGGTGAGCCTCTTCATGGGGCCGGTGTTCCGGATCGTTCGCGCTCGTCACCGATGAACTGGTACCGCACCAGCCAGCGCCCGCGCTCCTTGGAGAGCACGAAGGTGGTGTGAACCCGTCGGACCGGGATGAAACTCCCGTTCGCGAGACGCTGACCCTCCCGTTCGTGGTATTCATGAACGACCGCGACATCCGGGCGGAGGAACCGGACTTCGGGGGCCTCTTCGCGCACCATCCGGGACGCGGCATATCCAGGATCGGCGTAGAGGCGACCGAGAAACGCCTCGATCGAGTCGGGCCCCACCCGGCGGCGGCCGAATGCATTGATCCAGATTGCGTCAGGGGCGTAGACCGCGCGCTCGGCGTGGGCGTCGTGCGCGCGCATGGCTTCGGTGCGGCGCTCGATCACGTGAAGCACCGCGATGCTGTCCGCGGCTCGATCCTGGCCGGCAAGCTTGCCGACGAGGACCAGAACCAGAACGAGGACCGTCGCGGGAGTACGCATGGTCTCTCGAGGCACGAGCCGGTCGAGGGTGTCGGTCAGCGGCATCTAGCTGCTGGTTCCAGGGGATCTGTAGGGCAGGCCCTGGGCCTTCTCCAGCGCCTCGATCATCTCTTCCACGGTGAGCAAGGGGGTGGTCTCCGCCGAGCGAAGCGAGCCACGGGCCGCGATGCCGACGGAGAACGCCGCCGCTGCGGCATTGTCCGGTGCCTCGATCAGCACGAAGCCGTCGTGCTCACCAAAGCCATACCAGAACCCATGGAGCCTGCCGCCCAGCTTCTCCACCACCGCGCGAGCGACGTCACGGCGATCCTCGGGCTGCTTGATGAGCCGGGACCACGCTTCCGGAGTGTAACTGAACCGCATGAGGTAGAGCGACACGTCGGGGTCTCCTGCCGGCAATGGTCTGGATGAAACCTGCCACGTCCTGGGGCTTGCTCCGAATGACTCGGGCCGTTCACGCTCGAAGGATCCCTAATCCGAGTCGTATGCCTGAATCGCCGCTGGCAGAACCTGTGTCACCCCATGTCCCGCTGCGGGGAGCCCGATCAGCAGTGCGCTGATGACTTCGTCTCGCGAAGCACCCACCCTCCTGGCGAGCTTGACATGAAACGGCACGCCACTCTCCAGGCGCAGCGCAGCCAGCAAGGCGAGATACGCCAGTGCCGCCGGCTTCCGGTCGAGGGCCGTGGCGGTGTCGAGGCCTTTGAGCTGCCAGCCTCCGAGATACGGGGGCCGGCCTGGCGCTCGCCGCCGGCGGTCCAGGCTACTTGCCCGGTTCGGCCAATTGGAGATCGAACGCCCCCTGGCTCTGGACAAAGAACACGCAGTCGGAGGCCTGGTCGCATCTCGTGGTGTGGCGGTAATCCCCTCCCGGCTGCATGAAGTACGACCCAGGTCCCAGCCGGAACTCGGGCTTCCCGTCGGGGGCTTGAATGTAGGTCCCCGACAGGATCACGACCTTCATGTCGTGGGTATGGGTGTGCAGCGGAGCGGCGAACCCGGCAGGCAGCCGGAAGAGTGCACCGAACGCACCGTTCGCACGATCGCCCCACAGCTCGACGACCTTGCTCCCCGGGATGCCGGGATCGAGGTCAGCCCACTTGAGATCGCCGGCCGGCATGACGACGAGTCGGCTTGCCGCATCCGGAGGGCTCTGCGCCACGGTCGCCACGGGCAAGGTGAGAACGATCATCAAGGTGAGAAGGGAGTTTGCCCTCATAGGACCCTCCAGTTCCCGTTCGGGACTGAGCGTGGACGGTTCGAAGGGAAGCGCCTCACCGCGAAGGCGCGTCGGCGCATCGCCCGAGGTGCCGAGGCCTCAATCCCGAGGGCGGCCGAAGAACAGGACATAGCCATCGACGTCCCTGAGCTCGAAACCACGCAGACCGTCATCAGTATCCCTCAGTGGCTCGGCAAACGCGACCCCCCGCAAGGCGAACTCGGCCGCCAGCGCGTCAGGATCCGGGACGTCGACGAAAGCGTCCCAGCGGGCGAGCCCCTGCTTGACGTCCCGCGTGCAGTTCGGCATCGGGGCGACGCCGACGGCCTTGAGCAGGATCTGCGCGCCGCCCCTGCGGACGATGCCGAAGAAGATGTCGTCGGGCGCCGGACCCTGGAAGGTGATCGCGAACCCGAGTCGGTCGCGGTAGAACGCCAGCGACGTCGGTACGTGGTTCACGATGAAGAAGGGTGAGATGGCCGTGATCTCTGCCCGTGTCATGTGGACTCCTCACTGCCCGGGCGATGGTGCGGCGAAATCACGCATGTGTGGCGCGACGTTCGCCGCGATCGCCCCGAACTCGGCCTCGCTCAGCGGTAGCTGCCGGAACGCTGCCCAGCCGGCCTGGGGATAGGCGAGAGGACTCGCAGCGGCATCCGAGCCGTACAGCACGCGCTCGACGCCGAGCTGGCGGATGCGCGCGGTGATCTGCTGCAGGTCCTCCGGGGACATCTCCGGGCGCACCACCGCCGTCGCGTCGAACCACACGTTCTTCATGCGCGGATCGTGTCCCGCGATCGCGCCCGTGAACACGCTCAGGGCCGAGTCTGTCGCCGCGTCATAACCACCCGCTCCGGCAAGATGCGCAATTTGGACCGGCACGTCCGGCGCCGCGGGCAGGAGCTCGGCCAGGAACACGCGAGCCGCATCAGCACCGAATCTGCGACCCAGGTCCAGCGACGTGCGCAGGTGCACCACGATCGCCATGCGGTGGCGATTCGCTGCCTCGAACACCCTCCGGACCTGCGCGACGTTCTCGGGGTTGTCCAGATCGACGTCGGAATTCCCGAAATGGAGCTTCAGTCCATGGCGCAGCTGCGGATGGCCGCTGCAGCGCGTCAGCTCGTCCAGCGCGAACGGCCTGAGCGGATTGAAGCTGCAGAACGCTCGCAACCGGTCCGGGTACTGCGAGACTTCCTGCGCCGTCCAGTCGTTCTCCGCCTTGACGTGGTTGTATTCCTCGTCCACCGGTGCCCTGCTTGCCTTGCTCCAGGTGTACGCGACCGACAGGACCAAGGCGCGCCGAATGCCGGCGGCGTCCAGGAGCGCAATGACGTCGCGCGCCCGGATGCCCGGCGAACCGGAATCGCCTGTGACCAGCGCGGCGGCATCCGGACTGAACAGATGCTGGTGATAGTCGATGACCGGCGTCTGTGCGGTGAGCGTCGCGGGGAGAACGAACCCGACGACCAGCATGGTGCGGAGACGGCTTCGCATGGGTGCCCCTCGATCCCGCGGGCCCCTGAGTAGGGCCCGTCAGCGGATCCCGCTCAAGCTGTGGGCCGGGGCGGCCCCAATCAAGTGGGACTCCTCACCGGGCGCCACCGGGCCCCTGGGCGCGGCATGAGGTCTCCGCAGAGTCGGCTGCGATGTCACGTGCGAGGACTCCAGTGTCCTCCGCGCCAATGACGGCTGCCGGTCTCCCGATCCACCACGCGCGGCCGAACCGGGGGTCATTCAGTTACGAGTGCGCTGACCTGGTGCCTGGGGAGAGAAATAGATCACGTATCCCCTCTTGACGACGCCGGTATCGGGCTGCGACGTGTCGGAGTCGATGAGGATGACGGCTCCCTCCCGGGTCCAGTACTGGAATTCCTTGGAGGTCTTCGGGGCCGATGCCACTATGCGCATCCGCAAGCATTGGAGGGCCACCCCCCCCGGGAGCAGCAATGTCCCATACCCGTCGATGTACCTCGTGTCTGAGGTGGTGTCTGCCGATGTCTCGGCAGGAATGCCATCGACGTATGTCGTGTCAACGACGACTCTGCTGTCCTGGCTGGACTGGGTATTGAAGGTGGCCGGGAACCTCACCCATTCGTCCGCGGGGACGATGTGCTGGTACCACTCGGTCGTCGTGGAGATCAGCCTGGCCCGGCCGAGTCGATTGAACGCCTGGTTCGAGAATGCGAACACCGGATACATCGTGTTCGCTTCCTCATTGAAGGTGACGGCGTTGGGAGGAAAGTGGGCGGCCAGTTGTGGCACCCGGGTCACCGGCAGCATCGTGACGCTGTCATAGAGGACGAACGAGAGGTTGCTGAAGTCGTAGATGTTCGGGCCACCCGTGCGTCCGACATCCACGGCTGAACTGGTGCTATCCCAGAACAGGTGGAACGAGCGTCCGACCTCGAAGGCGGCCTCCACGTCACCTTGCGTGATGGTGATCGGCGGTGCCCTGCATCCCTCGACGATCAGGCACGCGATCGTGGCGAGGAGCAGGTGGGTCTTCCTCGGGTTCCTTGCGGACACGGTGACCCCCACATTCCACGGTTGATATCCAGGCACCCTGCGGGCGGCCTGACATGCTCCGTGCTGCGGAGTCCACTCTCCGCGACCGCATCCGAGAGACCTGTCTTGTTCGCTCCGGCCGCCGGCCCGAGCTAGCGCGCACCCGGGCCGCCCGCCTCCGGCACGAACGCGACGATGCGGAGCGGGCCGCCGCTCCCCTTCGCGATCTTCATCGGCAACGCCAGCACGAAGCTCCCGACCGGAGGGAGCTGGTCGAGGCCCGCCACGTTCTCGAATCCCGGGATGTCCCTCGAGTTCAAAGTGACGTGGGTCCGGAATTCGGTGGACTGGCCGTGGTCGAGGCTCGGCGTGTCGATCCCGAATGCGTCGATCTTCCGGTTCGCCACCAGCCACTCCGCCGCCTCGGGTGCGAGCCCGGGGAAGTGCAGCTGGGGCACCGCCCCCGGGCCCTTGAGGTCGGTCCCCAGGTATGCGGCCCGGTCGCCGTATCGATCGCCCCACCCGGTCCGCAGCAGGAGGATGGCGCCGTCCGGGATCCGGCCGTGCGCCGCCTCCCACTCGAGCAGGTCGTCCACCGATACCTGGTAGTCCGCCGTCGCGCGGGCGGACACGTCCACCACCGCCGCCGGGCCGATGAGGCTCGACAGCGGAATCTCGTCGGTGGCCTGCCGGCCTTCGGCGAAGTGGAGCGGGGCGTCGAGGTGCGTCCCCCCGTGCTCGGCCCCCGAATAGCGATAGGCGGCGTAGAAGTAGCCGCCGGGCGTCGGCCCGTAGGCGAGCTGCTCCAGGCGGAACCCGAGGGTATCGGTGGGCCAGTAGACGGTCGCCTCCGAGAACGCGTGCGTCAGGTCCACCCACTGGCCCCGGCTGCCGCCGAAGACCGCGGCGATTTCCGACCCCGCGGGTGCAGGGTCGGAGGCCGGCCGGCAGCCCGCGCCGAGCAGCAGTACCACGGCGACCGCCGAGCATCTCATGTCGGTCCTCAGTTCCAGTTGTCGATCTTGAGGTCCTCGGGCGACGGCTGGCCCGCGCCGGTTTCGGCGAGCTGCCGGAGGCTCAGCAGGAAGATCGCCCACTTCATGCTGCAATGGGCCATGAACTCGACCTGCTCGCGCCAGTTCCGGTGGCCGAACACGAGCAGCGTCATGTCGCCGTCCCGGGCCAGCTCGAACGTCACCTCGGTTCCCACCCATTCGTCGGGGCCCGCGGTGAAGCGCCAGCGCACTTCCTCGCCAGAATGCACCTTCGCGACGTCGAACGCCATCCGGTCGAGCTCGGTCCCGTCGGGAGCCCGGAAGCGTACGGCCATCGACCCGCTCCCCTTCGACGTCTCGGTCGTCTCCCTGGTCCACCACGCCGCGATGCCGTCGGCCGACGAGACCGCGGCGCGGACCTTCGCGAGTGGCGCCCTGATTCCAATCCGGTGCACGATGTCCGGCATCGGTTCTTCTCCCGTGATTCGTTGATCAGTCGATGATGGAGTTCAGTCCTCGACGAACGCCTTCAGGCGGTCCGCCGCCGCGTCCCACTGCGCCGCGACCTGGTCGAGGTAGTGCTGCGCCCGCTCGAGCCGCTTCCGGTCCAGCTCCCACACGCGCTCCCGGCCGCGGCGGGCGTTCCGCACGAGGCCCGCCTGCCCCAGCGTCTCGAGGTGCCGGGTGATCGCCTGGCGCGTCACGCCCGTGCCCTCGCTGAGCCGGGTGATGGAGAGCGGACCGCCGGCCGAGAGCCGCCCGATGAGCCGGAGCCGGGTCGCGTCCGCCAGTGCCGCGAACACGGGAACGGCCTCGTCCACCCGGACCGCGGTGGCCCCGCCGCTACGAGACATGGCGCGCGATGGCCTTGACCTGCCCGCTCCACCCGCCCTCGTTCATCCGGAACGCCTCGGCCCGGCGCGTGGCCGGGAGCCGGTCGAACCCCGACTCGACGATCCTGAGGGTGGTGCCGTCACCCGATTCGTCGAGGAAGAACTCGACCAGCGTCATCGGCTCGGACGAGTAGTCCACCGCCGGATCGTTGGGGTACGGGTGCCACCGATAGGAGAAGTACCCCTCCGGGTCCACCCGCTGGACCTGCATCTCCAGCCGGATGTGCTCGAAGCCCGGGGGGGTGACGTTCCCGCGCACGGTGGCACCCGGGGCGAACTCGCCATCCAGGTCCACGCGGAACCAGGTGCCGAAT
>DASTCF010000198.1:0-6908 GCA_035711365.1 Gemmatimonadales bacterium | reverse complement strand
CGCTTGCCCGAACTCGCTCACCGAGCGGTAGCGCTGTCCGGAATCGCGCTCGAGTGCACGGTCCATCACTGCCTGGAGACCCGCCGGGAACTCACGCCCCGGGCAGCCGTCCGCCAGGGAGCGCGGCGACTCGGTCAGTCGCTTCACCATCGTCTCCTGCGCGCTCCCCGCCTGGAACGGCAGCACACCGGTGACCATCCGGTAGAACACGAGCGCCAGCGAATAGAGATCGCTGCGGCCGTCGAGTGCGTCGCCCGCGAGCTGCTCGGGGCTCATGTACTCGGGCGTCCCGACGACGAGGCCAGTCCGCGTCACCTGCTGCCCCTTGTCGGGGGTCATCGCCTTCGCGATGCCGAAATCCACGACCTTCACGGTCTCGCCCGAACGGCCGGCGACGATCATGATGTTGTCGGGCTTGAGGTCGCGGTGGACGATGCCGAGATCGTGCGCAGCCTGGAGCGCATCGGCGCACTGGGAGAGGAGGCGCGACGCGCGGAGCAGTGCGAGCGGCCCTTCGCTCCGGAGCACCGCCCCGAGGGTCCTCCCCTCGAGATACTCCATGGCGAGGTAGAGCTGGCCCTGTTCCGTCGTGCCGAAATCATACACCGTGCAGACGTGCGGATGGCTGATGCGCGCCGCACTCGCTGCCTCGCGGTTGAAGCGCGATACCGCCTCCTGATCGTGGCTCATCCCGGGAGGCAGCACCTTGATGGCGGCCTTGCGGCCCATGCGGACATGCTCCGCCAGCCACACCTCGCCCATCCCGCCCTCGCCCAGCCGGCGCAGCACGTGATAGCGCTCGGCGATCACCGTTCCGGCCAGGCCGGCGGCTGCGGTCGTGGCCTGAAGCGCGCCGCCGTCAGTGGGGCAGA
Organism: Gemmatimonadales bacterium; assembly: GCA_035711365.1. Lineage (GTDB taxonomy): Bacteria > Gemmatimonadota > Gemmatimonadetes > Gemmatimonadales > GWC2-71-9 > DASTCF01. The sequence goes on along the minus strand of DASTCF010000198.1, from coordinate 6,036 downwards.
ACCGGGTTTCGTCGGGGTAGTTCGTGCCGCAGACCGGACAGCGCTTCACGAATGCTCCGGGCCGGGAAAGAGGGGTCGGGGGGGACGGGGCAATCTAGGCCGTCCGTGGAAGAGCGTCAACGCCGTACTTGGCGTAAGTTGCGGCCTGCGTGTACCTTGAGCCCATGCGACGCATATCATTCCTGGCGCTGCTCCTGCTGTTTCCGCTCGCCGTTCCGGCGACGCCGGTCAACGCTCAACAAGGCAAGTCACGGGCCACTCCGGCGCGCAAGCCCGTGGTGCGGGACTCGAGCGTCGGATTCCTGCCACCGATCGCGAAACAGGTCGGGCCGCTCGACCTGAGAGTGGTGTATCCGTCCTCCACCGACGTCGTCTCCGCCGGCGACCGATCCTTTGTGCTCGGATCCACAGGTTCCGGCGATGCTGGGCTCACCATCAACGGCGACTCGGTGCGGGTGTGGCCCAATGGCGCATTCCTCGCGTGGCTTCCGCTTCCTTCCGACAGCGTGATGCAGTTCCAGCTCGTTGCACATCGCCCGAACGGTGAACGTGACTCGCTCAGCTACCCGGTTCGGCGCGCCCGCCGCGCCCCACCCCCCACCGGCGCGCTCTGGATCGACAGCACCTCCCTCACACCGCGCGGCCGCGTGTGGTGGCCGTCCGAGGAATACCTGCGCGTCTCGGTGCGGGCCGCGGAGGGGGCGGACGTGCGCGTGCGCCTCGCGGATGGAACGGTGATCCCGCTCGCCGCCTCGGTCGGATTCGATGAGGTGCCGTGGGGCATCCGCGCCTTCGATCGCGACACCGCCAATCTCCAGCGGCCCACCCGAGCCGACCGGTACGTCGGCGTGATCCGGGGCCGCGCCATCGGCGCGGATCCCGGCCCCCTCCTCGGCGCGGACGTCACCGGGTGCCCCCGTTGCCGGCGGCGGGCGACGGCCGTGGACACCGCGGCCGCGATCGTGGAGGCGATCAAGGGCGCCGACACGGTGCGCGTGCGGTGGCCACTCAACCTCGCGCTGCTCGACAGCCTTCCCGCGGTTGTCGAGTTCAATGATGACACGGCGGGGAAGGGCGACACCGATCGCCTGACCATCGGTCGCACGGCGCCCGGCGCCACCTATAACTGGTTCTGGCCCACGGGCACCCGTGCCAACGCCTCCGGCCGGATGAACGGCGACCTGCGCATCCGGCTGTCCGGCACCTCGGCGGCGTGGGTGCCCGCGGCCGACGCGTACCTGCTTCCGGCTGGAACGCCGCCTGTTGCGGCGAGCGTCGGCTCCGTCACCCTCTCGCCGGGGGGCGATCGTGCCACGCTTCGCATTCCGATGAGCGAGCGGGTTCCGTACCAGGTGACCGAATCCGATTCCGCGCTGACGCTGCGGCTCTTCGGCGCGGTGGGTGACCTCGACTGGATGCGGTACGGTGGCGCGGATCCGCTGGTGCGGCAGATGCAATGGCAGCAGGCGAGCGCCGACGAGGTGACCATCACGGTGCTCCTCTCCCAGGCCGTCTGGGGCTACCGGACGCGGTGGGACCGGAGCGACCTCATTCTCGAGATTCGCCGGCCTCCGCGGATCAACGCACAGCGGCCCCTTCGGGGGCTTCTCGTCGTAGTGGATCCCGGCCATCCGCCCCTCGGCGCGATGGGGCCCACCGGCCTGACGGAGGCCGAGGCGAACCTCGCGATCGCGCTGCGGCTACGCGCGCTGCTGGAGCAGGGTGGCGCGCGCGTCGTGATGACGCGCACCACCGGCATTCCGGTGGACCTCGCGGCGCGCCCGAAGCTCGCCGACAGCCTGGGCGCCGACCTGCTGATCTCGATTCACAACAACGCCCTCCCCGATGGGGTGAATCCGTTCACCAACAACGGCACCAGCGTGTTCTACAACCAGCCCCGGAGCATCCCGCTTGCCCGGGAGACCCAGCGCGCGCTGGTCCGCCGGCTCGGGCTCCGGGACCTGGGATTCGGCCGGGGCGACCTCGCGCTGGTCCGGCCGACCTGGATGCCCGCCGTCTTGACTGAAGGGATGTTCATGGCGATTCCGGAGCAGGAGGCCGCCCTCCGGTCTCCGGCAGGGCAGCGCCTCTACGCGCAGGGAGTGTATGAAGGGGTTGTGGCGTTTCTGAAATGGCGGATGCGATAGTGTGTGAAGTTTAAGCCGCCTCCGGCGTCTCCCTGCGGAGACCAGCACATGCCTGAATCCCGTTCCACCCGCCTTCCCGAAATCTCCCGCCGCCGGACGGCCATCCTGACGGCCCTTCTGGCGTGTGGTCTGCTCGGGTCGCCGGCCACGCTCCCTGCCCAGAGCCCGGAGCAGCGTGCCGCCCTGGAACGATGGCGGGACTCGCTGAATCAGATCAGCGACACGATCATGCTGCTCCGCCGGGAGCGGCTGATGATCACCGAAGCCAAGGCCGACCGCGACAACCCCATCATCCATTTACGCCTCGGATTCCTCTCCCTCCGGATGGGGGACGTCGGCGACGACAACCACTACGACGACGCCGCCTCGGAATTCGAGTGGGCGACCCAGCTCAAGCCGGACTGGCCATATCCGTGGTACGGGCTCGGAATGGCCGAACTGGGCGTCGGCGATTCGCAGATCGCACTCGTATCCGGCCTCAAGACGATGTTCGGGAAGGACGCGCTTACCGTCTCGGCGATGGCGTTCGCCAAGTCGGCCGAAGTGGATCCCTCCTTCGTCCACGGCCTGGTCGAGCTCGCCAACACCGCCCTGCGGCAACGGGTCAACATCCGGTTGGGGGTGGCGCTCGACGCCCACCGCCGCGCGGCCGCCACCGAGGCGGCGAAGAATCCGCAGGTCCTCCTCGCCCGCGGGCGGGTCGAGCGCGAGGTGGGAGACGCGGACTCCGCGCTGGCGGCCTTCAAGGAGTTCCTGACCCGGGGCGGGAATCCGGGGATCGGGTCGCTCGAGGTGGCGCGCACGGAATTCGTCCGCGGCACGTTCGCCGGCGTGCTCCCATACTTCTCCGGCGCGAGCCACGACGACGACGAGACGGTGTCGGCCTACCGGAAGGACCTTGCCTACATCGCCACCGCCGAGGAGCTGGCGCAGTTCGATGCCGCCATGGGGCCGGCGCGCGCGGAATGGCTCCGGCATTTCTGGGAGTCCAAGGACCGGCTCGACCTGCGGCGCGACGGGGAGCGGCTCCGCGAACACTATCGGCGGATTTACTACGCGCGGCAGAACTTCTACCTGGCCAGCGTCAACCGGCATTACCAGATCGAGGAGATCTACCACTCCGGCAGTACGGATTTCGACGATCGCGGCGTGATCTACATCCGCCACGGCGAGCCCACCGAGCGCGCGTCGTACGCCGCACCGAGCATCGAGCCCAACGAGACCTGGCGGTACGGGCGCCCCGACGGCGACCTCATCTTCCACTTCGTCGCCCGCGAGGACGTGCAGGACTACAAGCTGGTGGAGAGCCTGTTCGACGTGCTCGGGTATTCCACCGCCGTCACCCTGCAGAACTCGACCGCGGCGGCCAGCTCGACCGCCATCACCGACCAGCTCCTGCTTTCCCGCGAGCAGCTCTCACCGATGTACCGCCGGCTCATGACGGCCGGGAGCGGGACGTCGGGACGGTACATGGCCGAAGAGCGGGCGACCGGCCGGCAGAGCATCGAACTTGGCACCACGACGGACAGCTACGAGCTGAGCTTCCCGAAGGAGCTCAAGGCCCGGGTGCAGGTCCTCGCGGTCGGCTCGGACGCCGAGGGATCGCTGGTCCAGGTGGCCTACGCCATTCCGGGTTCGTCGCTCACGGCGGTGAGCACCGCGCGCGGCCAGCTGTATCCCGTGCGGCTCCGGTTCGTGGTGATGGACGGGAAGGACAGCGTGATCGGCGCGCTGGACACCACGCGGATGTTCGTCTCGAGGACCGTCGTGCCGGCGCACGAACACCTGGTGGGCCGGGCCCAGCTGCACCTGCCGCCCGGGACCCACAGCTATCGCATCGCCCTGCAGCAGGGCGAGGATGCGGGCATCATCTATCCGTATGACGCGGTCCGGGTCGGCGGGCCGCGCGGGGGATTCGGCCTGAGCGACCTCGTGCTGGGGCGGCGCGGCACCAACCTCCCGTGGCGCGCCACGGCGTCCGACACGGTGTTCCTCAATCCGCTCCGCAGCTTCCGGCCCGATGATGAGATGCAGCTGTACTACGAAGTGTTCGGCATGATGGCCGGCGCGATGCTGAAGACTCAGGTCACGGTGAAGAAGGAAGGCGGGGGCGGGGTGTTTGGCCTGTTCGGTGGCGGATCGGCGATCAGCCTGAAGTTTGAAGACCAGGCCCCCGGAGTTGTGATGCGCGTCACAAGAGGCATCTCCCTCCAGAAATTGAAAGCGGGAAACTATCAGATTGAAGTGAGCATCACCCGACCCGACGGACGCACCGACGTCCGGCGTCAGCCGTTCACCGTCCAGCCCGTGAAGTAATGGCGTAAGTCACTGCGGCATGAAAACTTGACCCTCCCTCACCATACGCGTAATCTTCGCGTAATGCACTGCGCACAATGCGGACATGAACTGCAGTCCGACTGGACCGCCTGCCCGATCTGCGGCTGGAAGGTCGGGACGGGTACACACGCCCGGGCCGTCGCCCTGGGCGAGGTCAGTGAGGCCGACCTGGTCAAGCAGGCACTGGATTCCGAGTACGAAATCCTGGAGGAGCTGGGCCGGGGTGGGATGGCCATCGTGTATCGCGCGCGCGAGCGCCAGCTCGACCGCGAGGTGGCCGTCAAGGTGTTGCCGTTCTCCCTGGCGTTCGACGCCGAATTCGTGGAGCGCTTTCAGCGTGAGGCGCGGACGGCGGCGCAGCTCGAGCATCCGAACATCATCCCGATCTACCGCGTCGGCCGCTCCGGACAGGTGATCTACTTCGTGATGAAGTATCTCCGCGGGCAGTCGCTCTCCGAGCTCATGGCGAAGCGGGGCCGCCTGGAGCCGCCGGAAATTCGCCGCTTCCTGATCGAGGCGGGCCGCGCGCTCAACTACGCGTCGCACCGCGGCATCGTCCACCGCGACATCAAGCCCGACAACATCATGTTCGACGAGCACGGCACCTGCGTGGTCACCGACTTCGGGATCGCGAAGGCGGCCTCGGGCGGGCGCCTCACGGGGACGGGGATGTCCATCGGCACCCCGCACTACATGAGCCCGGAACAGGCGCGGGCGCAGGCCATCGACGGCCGGAGCGACATGTACTCCCTCGGAGTCGTGGCGTATCAGTGCCTCGTGGGCTCGGTGCCGTTCGACGGCGAGGACAGTTTTTCGATCGGCTACAAGCACATCATGGAATCGCTGCCTGAGCCGCAGCTGGTGAGCGCCGACGAGCGCCGCCTGTGGGTGGTGATCCGCCGGCTCCTGGCCAAGGATCCGCAGGAGCGGTTCCAGACCGGGGCCGAGCTGATCGAGGCGCTGGAGGGGCACGTGGTGGCGACGGGCGTGGGCCGCACGGGGGACCGCAGCATCTCGCCGCTCCGGCTGGCCTCGATGCCCACTTCCCCGATGCCGTCCCAGGCCGCGGATGTCGCGCGGCGCCCGGCGATGCAGCGCCCGGCGGCCCAGCGCGAGGAGAACCGGCGCCGGGGAATCGTACGCTGGGTGATGCTGGTGCTGGCGGTCGGGCTCGGCGGACTGTACGCAGGAAGCCGGCTCGGCGTGGTGCCGATCGCGTTCCCGAACGCGACCTCAGCGCAGGACTCCGCGGCAAACGCCGCCGCGCCAGCCGATACGGCGCGAAAGGACCCGACGGTTCGCGATTCATCACCGCCGCTGGCCGTTGCACCTCCGGCTGCAAGTGGCGCCACGAGCACCCCCACGCCCACCGACAGCATCGACGTGGTGCAGGGCACCCCCGCCAGCGACAGCGCTGCTGCGCTTTCGCCCATCCGCCCATCGGCCCCGCCCGACTCGGGTGCCCTCCGCATCACCGGCCTGCCGCGCGGTTCGATCGTGTGGATCGACGACCAGCGGCCGACGCGGACGCCGACCCGGTTGAGCGCGGGCC
>DASTCF010000197.1:0-12464 GCA_035711365.1 Gemmatimonadales bacterium | reverse complement strand
TTTCCACCGGCTTTCCCGTGCATGTCAAGCCCAGGTAAGGTTCTTCGCGTTGCTTCGAATTAAACCACATGCTCCACCGCTTGTGCGGGCCCCCGTCAATTCCTTTGAGTTTCAGCCTTGCGGCCGTACTCCCCAGGCGGGGCACTTACTGCGTTAGCGACGGCACCGGGAGGGTCGCTCCCCCCGACGCCTAGTGCCCATCGTTTACGGCGTGGACTACCAGGGTATCTAATCCTGTTTGCTCCCCACGCTGTCGCGCCTCAGCGTCAGCAACAGCCCAGCAGGCCGCCTTCGCCACTGATGTTCTTCCCGATCTCTACGCATTCCACCGCTACACCGGGAATTCCACCTGCCTCTACTGTGCTCGAGCCTGGCAGTCTAGGAGGCAGCCTTGCGGTTGAGCCGCAAGATTTCACCCCCTACTTACCGGGCCGCCTACGCGCCCTTTACGCCCAGTGATTCCGGACAACGCTCGCACCCTCCGTATTACCGCGGCTGCTGGCACGGAGTTAGCCGGTGCTTCCTTTGAAGGTACCGTCGCTCCCCTTGCGGGGCATTCGTCCCTTCCGACAGTGGTTTACAACCCGAAGGCCGTCATCCCACACGCGGCGTCGCTGCGTCAGCCTTTCGGCCATTGCGCAATATTCCCCACTGCTGCCTCCCGTAGGAGTCTGGGCCGTGTCTCAGTCCCAATGTGGCTGGCCATCCTCTCAGACCAGCTACCCGTCGTCGCCTTGGTGAGCCATGACCTCACCAACTAGCTGATAGGCCGCGAGGCACTCTATCGGTGCATTGCTGCTTTCCTCGTCCGGGGATGCCCCCAGTCGAGCGTACGCGGTATTACCCGGCCGTTGGGCCGGCTATCCCCCGCCGATAGGCATGTTCCTCACGTGTTACGCACCCGTCCGCCACTGAACCCTTGCGGGTCCCGTGCGACTTGCATGTGTTAAGCACGCCGCCAGCGTTCGTCCTGAGCCAGGATCAAACTCTCCAATGAGAATTCAATCAGCTCTGCACGAACGACTGTGAATTGTCGTCCGAATCAGTAAATCAGAGTCATTACTACCCATCCCCGGCCAACCTCTGTAGCCGACCGGATCGTAGGGTCCGCACTCCGATCACCTCTGGTTCACATCACTTGTCAAAGAGCGTGTATTGCATTGAGCTCGCCCAGGTTTGCGGCGAGCCCCCAAGTGTAGTCGGTGACGCCACCATCGTCAAGGGGAAGGTGCCACGGGATGTTGCCGCTGTTTGCGCCTCGTCCCCACCACCCAACCCACGGTGTCACGCAGACTTCCGAGGGGAGGCTATTCTACATCCGGGTCATGCGGGACGCAAGGGGGATGGCGCAATTTCGACCACCTCCGCCTCCCCCGGACCGAGCTCGCCGGCGCGCGCCAATGCCATCCGGAACAGCACCGGCCCCACGGTCTCATTGACCGCGATCACCCCGACCGTCATCAGCTGAATGGCGACCCCGACGCCCGGCAGGCGTTCTGCCACGATCGTCGCGAGCCCGAGCGCGACGCCTGCCTGCGAGATGAGTCCCAGCCACGCCCAGGAAGCGACCGCCGGTTCCGTCCCACCCCGCCGCGTCCCCACCCGCGTCGCGAGCCAGACGCCGAGCGCCCGGATGGCGGCCACTGCGACCACCACCGGCCACAGGGAGAGGAACGCGGCGACCGGAAGCTCCGCTCCCGCCAGGGCGAAGAACACGACGAAGACCGGCCACGCGATGTCGCTGAGCGCCTTCAGCAGCGGCTCGGCCCGAACCGGCGCCACATTCTCAACCAGAAACCCCGCCACCAGCAGACCGAGCATCAGCTCGAAACGCAAGGCACCTGCGGCGCCGGCGGTTGCGAACACGATCAGGACCGCGAACAACACGAGCTCCTGGCGCACGTAGCGCAGGTAAAGCGTGAGGAGCCCGCCCACGACCGCCCCGGCTACCAGCGAGATGCCGACATCCTTCACGACCCCGAAGAGCACCGCCCACAGGCCCGGGGCGGCACCACCGAAGCTCCCCTGCGCGAAACCCAGCAGAAGACTCAGAAGAAAGATGACCGCCACATCGGCGACCAGCACCACGCCGAGCACCGTCTTCGCGACCGGCCCCTCCGCACGGGTCTCGGTGAGCAGCGCCAGCGTGACCATCGGGGAATTCACGGCGAGCAGCGACCCGAACAGCAGACCCACCAGGACCAGGTCGCCGGTGCCGAGCCCCGCGGCAAACGGGAACCAGGACCGACCGAGCACCACGGCGAGCAGGAGCAGCAGGGGCACGATGATCAGCTGCGCGCCCACTACGCTCAACACAACCCGCCACCGGCGCTGCAGGTCGGGCAGCCGCAGCTCCATGCCGGCGAGCAGACCGATGAGGCCGACCGCGAGCCGCTTCATCATCCCGAGGTCCGCGAGCACCTGGGCGGGGATGATCCCCAAGACCGACGGACCCAGCATCATTCCCGCCGCGAGGTAGCCCACGATGCGAGGGGCGCGAAGGTCGTGCGCCAGCGAGCCGAGCGTTTCGGCGGCGAGAAGCAGGATGCCGAACAGGAACAGCGAGCGGGGCGCGATCACGCCTTCGGTCGGCACCCGAAGCGGCGTCAGGAGGAGGGCACCGATCACCAGCAGTGCCAGGACGAACAGCCGGCGGATCACAGCGCGGCCTCCGGCGCCAGCGATCGCTCATCGCCGCTGGGGGCCGGCCGGGCCTCGGTGCCGGAAAGCACCGCTTCGGCCTCAGGCCGTGCGACCACCTCGAAGAGCAGCACCGACAACAGGGCGCAGGTCAAGACGATGTCCGCCATGAGTCCCGGAAGTACCTGGGAGTAGTTCAGCGCCACGGCCACGCTCAGGCTGCCCTGGGCCAGCAGGGCGCGGCCGAGCGCGGGCGTGCGGAGCGCCGCCGGAACTCCCCACGTGCCGCCGATCCGCCCGCCGAGGAGGCGCGCCCCGATGCGAAGGGAGATGAAGGCCGGCGCAAGGAACAGGCGTTCGGGCGCCCCGGGCGCCCACGCGGCGCCGGCGACGATGAGCAGCGCGAGAAACACCGGCCGGGCGCTCGCTTCCAGCAGCCGGGAGACATCGCGATGGGCGCCGCCGGTATTCGCGAGAATGAACCCCAGGATGAGATTGGTGAAGATGGGCGAGAGGTTCAGGTAGTACGCGGCCCCGCTGGCGACCACCGCGGCGCCCGCCAGTGAGACGAACAGCCGAGCGTCTCCCTGCGCATCCCTGTGTTCTTCGCGCGGGCCGAGAAACAGGTGGAAGAGGACGCCGCTCGCGACCCCCACGGCGATGTTGATGACCGCCCACTCGGTGGCGGTCGGGGGACGCACCGTCGAGGCGACTTCACCCTGGTGGAGAATCGCCAGCAGCAACCCGAACGCGACGGTGCCGATGAGACAGTCCACCCGCGTCGTCAGCTGCAGGACCCGGAAGATCGGGCGCTCTCCGTGCCTTCTCTCGAGGGCGTCGATCGCCGCCGGCGCCGTCATGGTGGCAATCGCGGCGAGCGCGACCGCCGGGAGCGCGGCGACCGCCCAGGGAAGTCCAAGCACCCAGGTGAACAGCCCGAGGAGCAGGCCGAGGCTCGACAGGAATGTGAGCGTGGCTTCGGTGAAGGCGATCGAAACCTGCGTCGGATTGAGCTGGGCGAGCGTCGGGAGGCGAAAATACGTGCCGAGGTGCATCCCCATCCACCCCAGCGCCAGGCTGAGCAGCGGGGTCAGATCCCGGAGCGCCTCCGCGGTCAGGAGATTCGCGGCCCGCGGGCCGAACAGGATCCCCAGCACGACGTACTCGGCGCCGCCGACGTAACCATACCTGTCGCTCAGGCGATTGAAAACGACGGCGGTGAGCACGTAACCCACCGCGACAACGGCCAGGGCCGTCAGGGTAGCCGACACCGATCAGCCCAGAGAGGCGATGCCCGCGACGAGGCGATCCACTTCGGCCGGGGAGGTGTAGCAGGCACAGCCGGCCCGGACCAGGCCGGATCCCGCGAGTCCGAGCCGTTCCACGACCGTGGCAGCGTAGAAGTCGCCGTGCGACACGAACACGCCAAGGGAGGCGAGATGGCGCGCCACCGCCTCCGCGGAATGGCCCTGGACGGTGAAAGCCACGGTGGGAGTGCGGGGGGTACCAGGCCTCGGGCCGTGCAGGGTGACGGACGGGAGATTCCCCAGTCCGCGCCAGAGCCTTCGCAGCAGGCGTTCGCTCCGGGCATGGAGCCCGGCGAGCGCAACCGCCAGCCGCTCGCGGCGGCTCGTCCCCTGCCCCAGACCCGCGAGAAACTCCACGGCGGCGGCGGCGCCGGCGATGCCCTCGTGGTTCTGCGTGCCGGTTTCGAGGCGCTCGGGCGCGGAGTCAGGCGCCGGCCGCAGCTTGGGGACATCGAGTTCCTCGAGCAGATCCTGCCGTCCGTAGAGAACGCCGATGTGTGGCCCATAGAACTTGTACGCGGAGCAGGAGAGGAAGTCACAGTCCAGGGCGCGGACATCCACCAGCGCGTGCGGGGCGTAGTGGACCGCATCGACGAAGCACCGGGCTCCGGCGGCATGCGCCAGGTCCGCCGCGCGCCGGACATCGCTGATGGTGCCGAGCGCATTGGAGGCCGCGCCGATCGCGACCAGACGGGTACGGGAACTCAGCAACGACTCGAGCAGCGGGAGATTCAGCGTGCCCGTCGCGGGGTCCAGCGGGAGCGTGCGCAACGAGATACCGCGTTCGCGCACCAGCGACTCCCACGGCGCCACGTTCCCGTGATGATCGAGCTCGGTCACGACGACCTCGTCACCCGGTCCCCACCCCCGGCCGAGGGCGCGAGCCAGGTGGAAGGTGAGCGTCGTCATGTTGGCCCCGAACGCAATCTCGGCCGGAGCGGCATTGAGAAAATCGCCGATGATCTGGCGAGCGCCGGCCACCATCGCGTCGGTTTCATTGCTCGTCGGGAATGCCCAGTGGGTATTCGCATTGTGGTGGGCGAGGTAGTCGCTCACGGCGGCAAGAACCGATTTCGGGACCTGGGTGCCGCCTGGTCCGTCGAAGTGGGCGACGGGCAGCCCGGCGTGGCGGCGCTTCAGGGCGGGAAATTGCCGCCGGATTGTGGCCAGGGACGCGATGGACGGCGCAGGATGGGTCATGCGGGAACAATACGCGCGAAGGCGGCGATGACCAGTCCTTGGCCATCGCCGCCTTCACGGTGATGTCGGGCCCGGTCAGGGCGTTGGCGGTTCCGTCTTCCGGGGCTCCATGCGGACGATCCAGAGTCCGTTGTTCATGTCGTTCACATAGGCCAGGCCGTCCTTGACCACCACGCCCCATGTCATGGGGGTGTTCTGGCTCTTGCCATCCATGTCCGCGGTATGCACGTGCACCATCTCGCGGCCCTGCGCCCGCAAGTCCCCGCGCAGTTCGCCGGACACGTCGAACGTGCGGAAGCCGGCGTTGTACGCTCCCATGTAAAGCGTGTCGCCCGCCACCCAGATGTTGTGCACGCCGCCGTACTCCGGCTCGTACCAGGCAACGGCCCGGGGTTTGTTCAGATCGGACACGTCGATCACCTGGAGCCGGCCGTAGGCGCGGAATGCGCCGGCGTCCTTGGCTCCCTTCACCGGACCGGCCGGGAACACTTCGTCCGCGATGAAGACGTAGTTCTTGTGCCGCCAGGCGGTATGGGTGCCCCGGATGAATCCCGGACCCGCGGTCGCCTCCACGTCACGGTACAGCGCGTTGAGGTCGTACTTGTACTGGCTCACGAGCTGGGGGCTCGACGGACTGCCACCCTTGACGCCATTGCCGATGTCGAGAATGACCAGTCCGTCATTCCAGTAACTGAGGTACGCCAGGCCGTCCTGCACGTCGATGTCATGCAGGGTCCGGCCGGCGTCCGGGCGGTCGGTCCGCCACTGTGCGACTTCGCGGGGCTGCTGGGGGTCGTTGATGTCGATGACGTGCATCGCGCCGGTGCCGTCATTCGTGAGGTAAACATGGGTCCCGTACTTTTCCTGCCGGTACACGAAGGCCGAGTGCACGCCGGCCGTCACCCCATCCGTGAACTCGGAGATCACCTTCGGGTGCTCCGGGTCCTCTGTTGAGGCGATCACGATCCCGTTCTTCCGGTCCGCGGCACCTTCACGGGTGAAGACAATCACCTTACCGTCGGGGGTGGACATGACGTCATTGACGCGGCGGGTGTTCGCCACAATCGAGTCCGTGACGGTCGGCTTCGAGGGATCGCTGATGTTGATCGCGTAGAGCACGTCACCACCGCTACCGCTGCCGAGGAAGGCGTGCTTGCCGTCCGGCATGACCCAGACCTCTTCGGTCGTAAACCGGGTGCGGGGCAGCCGGCCCACGACGGTGGCCGGCCGACGCACGTCACGCGGTGCGAGGGAGACGCTGGCGACCGCCGCGCGGCTTCCGACGCTGGCGGTGACCAGATAGGCACCCGGCTCGTAGGCCACGAAGGCCCCGTCGGATCCGATTTCACCCTTGCCCGGCGCGAAGCTCCACGTCGGCGTGACACCGGCAACCTCCCGCCCCGCCGCATCCCGCGCCACCACCTTGAAGCGGATGACATCACCGGTCCGCGCCGAGGTGCGCGAGGGGCTGAGCTCGAGGCGCACGATCGTGTTCGGCACGACCTGAAGCGGAAGCTTCGCGGTGACATCACCGGCGCGCGCCGTGACGGTCGCGCGCCCTGGCGCGACCGCTGTGATTACTCCGTCCTCGGAGACCCGCAGCACCGCCGGCACGGAGCTCTTCCACGCCATCCGGTCGGGGCGGCGGTCCCCCGCCTTCGAGTACGCCACGCCCGTCAGCTGGAGCCGCTGGCCCGCCATCAACCGGGTGACCGCCGGCTCGACCTCGATGCGCGCCGCCGGTCCCGGCACCATCTGCACTTCCACCCGCTCGATCACCGCCCGGGTCGCCCCCGATCGCGCGACCACGCTGACGGCGATCGTCCCGGTCGACCCCGACGTCACCAGACCGGTCGAGTCCACCGATCCCTCGAATCGGCCGCCGGCGCCGAAGAACCGGACCCGCGCGTCGGGCACGGGAGCACCCGCAGAATCGAGTGCACGGGCGACGAGGCGGAGCGTGTCACCCGCAGTCACCCGGACCCTGGTCCCCGGAAGGACCTCGAGCCTGACGATCGGCGAGGGAGGAGCGGTTGCGGGGGCGGCCCCCTGCTGGTTCTGGCCCTGTTGCAGGGCCGCCAGGAGGACTGCGACGTGCAGGAGCATCTGTGATTCCGGGGCTGGAGGGTGAGGACAAGCGGAGACGACCGGCTCACTACGAGGAGCCGGTCGGCACGTTTCAAGCTAACGAGAGGTGGGCCTCGCGGTACAGTTCAGGGAGTCGTGCCCGGCGTCGTCGGCGCGGCCGGGGCAGCAGGGAGCACGGCCGGAGCCGGCTGGATTTCCGGCATGGAGTCCGAACGATTGAAGTTGACGTTCGAAAGCTCGCGGATGATGTCGGTGGGGACCAGCAACGGCACTTCAACCGCTGTGCCCTTGACCAGCACGCGGCCAAACGGCTTCAGCGTGGTTCCCATCGTATCGGCCGCGGTCGCGCACAGGAACGTGGAATGCTCGTCGATGTTGTGCGGATTGTCCAGGCGAAGGAAGCAGTTCGCGAGCCGGTCCGCCGACGCGGAGTCGTCCAGCTGGACCACGATCTCGACGCTCGAAACCGATTTGGGGGCGGTGCGCACGAACGTGAGCCGGTCGATCCGTCCGAGACGCTGGTTGTCGAGACTGAACCCTGCAAATCGAAGAGGGATGCTGATCGGGTCGGCGGTCCCGAAGATGCTCGTCGCCTTGGTCACCCCGCGCTCGCCGAGCCGGTAGATGCTGTATCCGACGACGAATACCAGCAAGGCGCCGAGGACGATCTTGAGCCAGTATTTCGTCATGGGATTCTCCGGTCAGCTGCCAGCCATTGGGTGACGTTTCATATAGGGACGAGCCCGAATCCCGGAAAGTTTCAGGGTGCTGTCCGGCCCGGGCTGCGGATCCGATCTGGACCGACAGCCAGCGACGTATATGTTTACGGACCTTGCAGTTAGACCGGCCAACCCCGGATGCCGATATGGACCCCTCCACACCCACGCCACGGCCGCAAATCGACGCCCTCGAGGCTGGAGGGTTCATACTGCGTCTCGCAAGGGCGATGCATAACTACGGCTACGCCGCGCATCACCTGGAGGAAGTCCTCGCGGATGTCGCAGAGCGGCTGGGCCTGAAGGCCCAGTTCTTCTCGACTCCGACCTCCATCATGGCGGCATTCGGCGAGCTGGAAACGCAACACACTCACCTGATCCGCGTCGAGCCGGGGGAAGTCGATCTCGGGAAGCTCACCGATGTGTCGGAGGTGGTCGAAGACGTCGTCCACGGCCGGCTCTCCCCCTCGATCGGCTCGAATCGCATCGACGCGATCGTGGCCGCTCCGCCCCCATACGGGATGCCGTCCACGGTGCTGGCCTTCGGCCTCGCCTCAGCCGCGGCCGCGAGGTTTCTGGGAGGCGGATTGCGGGAGATTCTCGTCTCCGGCGGGATTGGCCTCACGCTTGGACTGCTTGGCCTCCTCGGCTCCCGATGGCCGTCACTCGGCCGGGTCTACGTCCCGGTGGCCGCCTTCCTTGCCGCCTCGCTCGCGGCGGCGATGGCGCTGGTCATTCCCCAGTACAGTGTCTACGTGGGAACGCTCGCCGGGCTGATCGTCCTGATTCCCGGCCTCACGGTCACGACGGCAATGACCGAGCTGTCGACCGGCCACCTCGTGAGCGGCACCGCCCGGCTGGCCGGCGCCCTCATCCTGTTTCTCGTGATCGGATTCGGCGTGGCCATGGGAGGCGAGGTGGTCCGGATCCTGTTCGGCCAGTATTCAAGCCTGGTACATCCGTTGGCCCTTCCGGAGTGGACCAGCTGGGCCGCCCTCGTGGTGGCACCACTGGCCTTCACGGTTCTGTTCCGGGCTCATGCGCGCGATGCGGGATGGATTCTCGTCGCCGGCGCGCTTGGCATCCTCGGGAGCCGGTTAGGCGGCGCGAAACTGGGACCGGAGCTCGGTGCCTTCATCGGCGCCCTTACCGTCGGCGTGGCGAGCAACCTTTACGCGTGGTTCCTGCGCAGGCCATCCAGCGTGACCCTCGTCCCCGGCACCTTGCTCCTCGTGCCGGGCTCGATCGGGTTCCGCAGCCTGTCCTCGCTGCTCGATCGCGAAGTAGTGACCGGCGTGGAGACCGCCTTCACCATGGTGCTGATCGCGGCCGGACTGGTCGCGGGATTGCTTCTCGCGAACGTGGTGACGCCGCTGCGCCGCCCGCGCTGAACTCAGCCCCTCGGATGAAACTGGCGGTGTACGGACCGCAGATACTCGCGGTCGACGTGGGTGTAGATCTGGGTGGTCGAGAGGTCGGCGTGCCCGAGCATTTCCTGCACGGCCCGGAGATCGGCACCCCCTTCGAGCAGGTGTGTGGCGAAACTGTGCCGGAGCGTGTGGGGCGTGACGCGGCGGCTCACTCCGGCGCGCGTCGCGGCGCGCTTCACGATGCCCCACGCCCCTACCCGTGACAGCGGCTCTCCTCTGGCGTTGAGGAAAACGCGCTGCCGGCTCTTGCCCCGGTCGAGCTGGGGTCGGAGCGTGTGCAGGTAGACCGAGATGGACCCCAGGACACTGCGCCCGACAGGCACGAGGCGCTCTTTCTCGCCCTTCCCCAGCACGCGGACCAGCCCTTCCGAGAGCACCAGGTCCGTCAGGGTCAGCCCGCAAAGCTCCGAAACCCGGAGTCCAGCGCCGTATCCCAGCTCGAGCAGCGCACGATCGCGCCAGCCCAGCGGGTCCTCGATCGACGGCGCACCGAGCAGCGCCTCGATCTCCTTGACCGAAAGCGCCTCGGGAAGGGATCGACCAGGGCGCGGGCTCTCCAGGCGGTCGCTCGGATCCTCGCGAACGAGGCCCTCGCCGAGCAGAAACCCGAAGTAAGTCCGAATGGCCGACACATGCCGGCGGATGGTCGCGGCGCTGAGTCCGAGATCCTTCAGCTCGAAGACAAACGCCCGGAGTACCGGCCGCGTGATCGCGACCGGGTCGGCGATGCCCCGCCCCAGGGCGAATTCCGCCAACCGGTACAGGTCCCGGCGATAGGCCTCGATTGTGTTCGCGCTGTGCCCCGCCTCGAGCCCGAGGTAGTCGGCGAACCCGTCGAGCCAGAAGTTGCGGCGGGCCGTCTCGCGGTCCGGCGTCGCATTCACGCCTCGACTCCCAGCAACTCTGCCGCGCGCCGGATCATCGCTTCTTCGGCTTCGCCACCCGCCTCCGCAGCGCCGGCCACGTGTCGCATCCGTTCCACCAGGGCCTTCCGCTGTTCCGCCCCGTAGGTGGTCGCCGCACGCAGGGTCGCCTCCTCCAGCTCCGCCCGTTGAAGGCCCGCCGGGCGCCGGATCCGGAATCGGTCCCTCAACCGCGCCGACAGCGCCTCCCGGGCGGGCGGAGCGAGCTGCTCATCGGTGTGGGCCAGCTCCAGCACGAAGGTGGCGACCGCCTGCAAGGCCGGCTCCGGCGTCCCCGGCGCGTGCGCGTGCTCGATCGCTCCCTGCAGCGCCTCCCAGAGGCGGCGCCTGCGGGCCTGCCGGGCGAGGCGTGCCCTCCAGGCCCAGATGGCGGCGACCGCCACGAGGCCCGTCGCCACAATCGCCAGCGTCGCATTCAACTGACCGATGACCCGCTCGATTCCCTCCCACGAGCCACCCACGTAGCGGCCGATCCACGTCACCGCTCCATACCAGATGGCCGAGGCAATCGCGATCGGCAGGAGTGCCCGCGCCGGCGGGAGGCGGAGGAGCCCAACGAAGGGAGCGACCACCGCACGGATGCCGGGCAGGAGCCGGCCGAGAAAGATCCCCGGAAGACCGTATCGGATGTAGCCTCGTTCCACCCTCGCGATCGCCTCGGGAGACAGGATCCGGCGGCCGATTGGAGTTCCGAACAGGTTGCCGCCGAACCGGCGGGCCATGAAATACACGCCGACGGCCCCACTCACATTGGCGACCCAGCACACCAGGAAGACGGTGAAGGCGTCGATCACGCCGCGATGCGAGAGGAACGCGCCGAGCGCGACGGCGAGGTCGGCTGGCACGGGAGGGAAGATGTTTTCCACGATCGCCATGACGGCGAGGGCGGCATAGACAGCGACCGGCGGCAGCGACGCGAGCCAATCAATCAGGGAGCCAATCAGGGAGCCTCCAGGGTGGCCACGGCCAGGACGGCGATCCCCTCGCCGCGGCCGATGAAGCCCATCCCCTCATTGGTCTTGGCCTTGATGCCCACGGCGTCTGCCGGGAGACCCAGCGCGTTAGCGATCCTCGCCCTCATGGCAGGAAGGTAGGGTCCGAGGCGCGGTCGTTCGATGATGACGGTCACATCGGCCTGACACACGCGGCACCCGCGCGCCGCGATGATTTCGACCGCGGCACGAAGCAGGCCGATGGAATCCGCATCCTTCCACCTGGCGTCGGTATCGGGAAAATGAGATCCGATATCTCCGGCGGCGGCGGCACCGAGGATCGCGTCGGTCACGGCGTGCGCGACCGCGTCGGCGTCGGAGTGGCCGAGCAATCCATGAGTGTGAGGGATCCGCTCGCCGCCGAGGATGAGGGGCTTCCCCTCGGCAAACCGGTGAGAGTCGAAGCCGATTCCGGTACGCAGCATCAGCGGGGCGCGGCGGTCAGCGGCGTCCGGGGTTTCGCCGCTATGCGGCGACCGCGGACTCCTCGATCAGCGAGTAGTCCTGGCGGCGCCGGCGCGGCGTGTATCCCGCATCGGTGATCATCCGCTGCATCTGGTCGAGCGTGGCGCGGTGCGTCGTGCCCGCCGCGGAGACGACATTCTCCTCCATCATGAGGGAACCGTAGTCGTTCGCGCCGAACCGCAGCGCCACCTGCCCCACCTTGTGTCCCATCGTGACCCACGAGGACTGCATGTTCGGGATGTTGTCGCAGATGATCCGGCCCATCGCCAGGGTGCGCAGGTAGGTCACGGCGTCGGTCTTGGCCCAGTCCGCGAACATGGGCGTCCCCTCGGGCTGGAGCGGCCAGCAGATGAAGGCGGTGAAGCCGCCGGTCCGGGCCTGAAGGTCCCGGATCTTGATCAGGTGCTCGATCCGGTCGCCTGCCGATTCGCCCATGCCATACATCATGGTGACCGACGTCCGCATTCCCTGCCGGTGCGCTTCCTCCTGCACGCTCAGCCATTCTTCAGTCTGGGCCTTCTTCGGCGCGACCCGTTCCCGGACCGCATCGACCAGAATCTCGCCGCCGCCCCCCGGAATCGAGTCGAGGCCGGCCTCGCGGAGCTGCCGGATCACTTCGGGCATCGGGAGCCGGAACCGCTCGCTGAAGAACACCACCTCGCTCGGGCTGAACCCGTGAATGTGGATCGGGTGGTTGGCCTTG
>DASTCF010000196.1:0-3228 GCA_035711365.1 Gemmatimonadales bacterium | reverse complement strand
CAGCGGGACCTCACGGTGAAGGGGCACCTGCCGGGATCGGAGATTCGCCGGCTCACGGAGCTCTTCGCGGGCGAAGATCCCGGCTCGGCGAAGGTGATCGTGCTGCACCACCACATCCTGCGGGGAGAGATCTCCCAGCGGATGGGGCTCTCGCGCTGGGCCCAGGCGCAGCGGAGGCTCCTGGCCGTCGGCGCCGACGCCGTGCTCTGCGGCCACGACCACCAGGAGGGCGCGGGGCAGGTCGCCGATCGCCTGGCGATTTCGACCGCGGGCACCCTTACCGATCGCACCCGCGGCCAGCGGCCCGCGGTGTTCAACGTGGTGCGGATCGACGCCCGCGCGGTGCGGGTCGAGTACTGGCGCTGGGTGGCGGATCGGCGGGAGTTCCGCCCCTCCGACAACTTCGCCTTCGCGCGGTCGTCGGACCGCCCGGCGGCAGTCGGTGCGGCCCGTGATGCCTGACGTGGCGGACCGGCACCTCGCGGAACGGCTCGCGGGCCTCGGCATGCCGCCGTACCGCGGTGTGGTCTCCCACACCAACCGGATGGTGATGCTGAGCGTGACTCCCGGTGGCATCCTCCGGATCCATCGGGGTTACGCGCATGCGCCGGACCGGGTGCTCAAGGCCATCATCCGGTTCCTCAAACGCGGCACCCGGCGCGCGGCGCGGCGCGAGGCGGAACAGGAGTTCCTGGCGTTTCCGGTCGAGCAGTACGCCCCGCCGACCAGGCCGGCGCGGAGGATCGAGCGGCCGCGGCCGGGCGATGCCGTCCTCCTCCTTCGCCTCGAGGAGATCCATCGGCGGCTCAACGCGCAGCACTTCGGCGGCCGGTTGCGGGGCATCCGGTTCCGGCTCTCGGGGCGCATGCGGACCCGGCTGGGCGAGCTCGCGATGGATGTGACGACCCTGGAACCGACGGAGATCGCGCTCAACCGGAAGCATTTCGCGCACGGGTGGGATGAGGTCGAACGCACGATCCTCCACGAGATGGTGCATCAATGGCAGGCCGAGCAGGGCCTGCCCGTCAATCACGGGGCCGTCTTCCGGTCCAAGGCGCGGGAGGTCGGCGCCGAGCCGGCCGCGCGTCGCCGGCTTCCGCCGGCCCGCCGCCCTACAAGGGAACGACACTCAACGCCGTTCGTCCGAGGCTGAACTCATGGCAAGCTCGTTTCGCGGAGTGGATTTCTACAACCTGGACGGCCTGCTCTCGGAAGAGGAGCGCGCGGTGCGCGACACCGTGCGGTCCTGGGTGGACGAGCACCTGATGCCGGTGATCGGGGACGCGTACATCGAGGGCGAGTTCCCCAAGCAGCTCATTCCGGGGATGGCCGAGCTCGGGCTCTATGGCGCCAACCTCCCGGAGGAATACGGCTGCGCCGGGCTCAACAACGTGGCCTACGGGCTCATCATGCAGGAGCTCGAGCGGGGCGACAGTGGCATCCGCTCCTTCGCCTCGGTCCAGGGCGGCCTCGTGATGTACCCGATCTACACCTTCGGCTCCGAGGAGCAGAAGCGGCGCTGGTTGCCGAGCCTTGCCGCCGGCAAGGACATCGGCTGCTTCGGCCTGACCGAGCCCGATTACGGCTCCAACCCGGCGGGGATGATCACCACCGCAAAGGAAACGAAGGACGGCTGGCTGCTCAACGGCGCCAAGATGTGGATAACGAACGGTTCGCAGGCCACGGTGTCGATCATCTGGGCCAAAACGGGAGGCGTGGACGACGTGAAGTCCATTCGCGGCTTCATCGTGCCGACGAACACCAAGGGCTACACGGCGAAGGACCAGAAGGGGAAGCTCTCGCTTCGCGCCAGCGACACGAGCGAAATCGTGCTGCAGGACTGCGTCGTGCCCAAGGACGCGATCCTGCCCAAGTCGGGCGGCATCAAGAGCCCGCTGATGTGCCTGACCCAGGCCCGGTACGGCATCGCGTGGGGCGCGCTCGGCGCCGCGATGGCGTGTTACGACGAGGCGCTCGATTACTCGAAGAACCGCATCATGTTCGGGAAGCCGATCGGCCAGACCCAGCTGCAGCAGGTGCGCCTCGCCGAGATGCTGACCGAGATCACGAAGGCGCAGTTCCTCGTGCTCCAGCTCGGCCGCCTGAAGGACGCCGGCACGATGACGCCGGAGCAGGTGTCGCTCGCCAAGCGGAACAACGTGAACATGGCCTGCGAGTGCGCGCGCGAGGCGCGGCGGCTGCTGGGCGCGAACGGGATCCTCGCCGAGTACCACTCGATGCGTCACATGGCGAACCTCGAGTCGGTCTACACGTACGAGGGCACGCACGACATGCACGGCCTCATCCTGGGCCAGGCCGTGACGGGACTGAATGCGTTCTAACTCAAGAAGCACGAGGATGACTTGAAGCTCGCCGCCTGCATCAAGCGCGTTCCGGACATGGAATTGCGCTTCGCCATCGCCGCCGACGGGAAGTCGCTCAACCCGGCGGGGATGAAATACGACATTGCGGATTTCGACGGCTATGCCGTCGAGGTCGCCCTTCGGTTTGTCGAGCAGAATCCGCCCGGCGAGGTCGTGGTCATCTCGCTGGGACCCGACGGCGTCCAGGAGACGCTCCGGAAGGCGCTCGGCATGGGCGTGGACCGCGCGGTGCAGCTCAAGGCGGACGAGGTGCCGTTCGACGGCATGGCAATCGCCACGGCGCTCGCCGCGGAGCTCAGGGACGGAGGATACGATCTCATTCTCTTCGGACGGATGGCGACGGACAGCGCGAACCAGGCCGTCGGGCCGATGACCGCGCAGCTGCTCGGCCTTCCCTGCGTCACCGCGGTGTCGAAGCTGGAAGTCGCCGGGGGCCGGGGGAAGGCGCAGCGCCAGCTCGAGGGCGCGACCGAGTCCATCGAGTTCCCGCTGCCCGCGGTGGTCACGATCGACGAAGGCGTGGCCCGCCCGCGTCTCCCGTCGCTCAAGGGCATCATGGCCGCCAAGAAGAAGCCGCTCGAGGTGAAGCCCGCGCAGCTCGGTGAGGTGCGCCTCAACGTGGTGACGATGGAGCTGCCCCCCGACCGGCCGCCAGGCCGCATCGTCGGCGAGGGGGCCGACGCGGTGCCCGAGCTCATCCGGTTGCTGCAGACCGAAGCGAAGGTGCTCTGATGGCCACGACATTCGCGTTCGCGGAATCGCGCGGCGGCGACCTGCGGAAGGTCGCACTCGAGGTGGTAACCGCCGCCCGGCAGGCGGCCGACGCCACGGGCGGCGGCGAAGT
>DASTCF010000195.1:0-80918 GCA_035711365.1 Gemmatimonadales bacterium | reverse complement strand
TCCGCCTTCTCAAGCAGAATCGCCTGCGTCTCGGGCCGGATCGCCGCGTAGTCCGCCGCGTTGGTCGATGTGATGTTGTAGAACGTATAGATGAAGTAGATGATGTCGTCATTGCCCGCCGGGAAGTTCCAGCCCATCCCGCGCTGCTCGACCAGCACCCCGAGCGGGTGGCTGCGGCCGGCGTTCAGCGTGGGATTGCCATCCCAGCTCATCCACCAGACGTCACCCTGCGACGCCTGCCGCCGGCGCCCGTCCAGCTCGCTCGCATCCGTCTGCAGGAGCGGGTGGAAGATGTCGGCGTTGACGTCGCCGAGCGGCACCTTGGCGGCATCCGGCAGGTTGGCCAGGTCGTCCGGGTCGGTCGTGTTGTAGATCGGCTCGACCTCCTCGCCGTGCTGCGTCGTGCCCTTGGGGTCGAAGAAGAACGCCCCCGTGGTGTCGCCGGCCCAGGGGCCGCCGTCGGGCCCGATGATGCCGGCGATCTGGAGGCCGCTGTTGAAGATGTACTGGTCCGCCGTGCCTTTGGGCCAGAAGCCGCCGCCGATGGTCGACGAATTGGTCGAGTCGACGCAGACCTGGCCGTCGGACGCGAGGCCGCAATAGATGCGGTTGATCGTCATGGCTCCGAGGCTCCGGGCGAAGAGCCGGAAGCCCCTGGGCTTGACCCCGGGCTCGGGCGAGGCCGAGGCGACGATCGGCGTCACCGCCGCGAGCGCCAGAGCCAGGAGGCCGGCCAGAATCAGGCCCCTCTTACGGAATGGTGAGTGCATTGCATCCTCTCTCAGATGGAATCCTGTCGGCGAACCCGGTGGCCGGCGGGCATACCCACCCCGCCGGCCCCGGGACGACCGTCGAGCCCACGCCTAGAAGTTCAGCTCCAGCCCGAGCCGCAACCGGCGGCCATTGGACGTGAAGTTGTGCAGCCCACGGCCCTGGTAGTACAGGGCGTCGGAGGCGCGCCTCTGCTCAGCGACGGTGAAGGTCCCGTCGCCGTCGCCCCAACGCTCCTCGGCCCGGATCAGGTAGACGCAATTCGGAGCCGCAGGGTCGTTACCCTGCGTGACCCAGTTGCCGCAGCCCGCCGTGCCGAATGTCAGATTGATGCTGCCATCGGCGTTCCGTTCGCCGGACGCCGCCGCCTCCAGCGCAAAGCCGGAGGAGTCACCCGCCCAGTTGGTTTGCAGCTCCGTCGAGTTCGACACGTCGTTGGTGACGGAGAAGACGGTCGTGATGTTCTGCAGGTTCAGGATGTTCCGGGCGTCCAGATAGGCGGTGAGGTCCATCCCGCCAAACCCGAAGCCCTTCGTGAAGCGCATGTCGAGCTGCTTGAACGTCGGCAGGCGCGCCCCGTTCACGTCACCCGTGAACTCACGGTCGCACACCTGACCTGAGGTTACGTTTTCGTTGCCGGAATCGTTCGGGCACCGCGTGAACGCCGTGCCGGACGCGACGCGGAACGTTGCGAAGACACCGAAATCCTGCAGGATCGCGCCCATCGTCGAGCCTTCATGCCAGTCACCCGGGAAGGTGACCGAGAACGACCCGGCAAGGTTGTGCGGACGGCTCGACGCCGTCGGCAGGATCGCCTGCGGCGGCGGCTGGTTGCCGCCCGAGACCTGGTTCACGAGCCGCGACCCGAAGTTGATGTAGGTGAACGGATCGGAGCCGGTGTTCTTGGCGTCCTGGAAGCTGTAGGCCAGGGTGCCGTTGAAGAGGTTGCCGAACCGCCGGTCGAGCCGGATGTCCACGCCGCGGGTATTGCCGAAGTCGGCGTTGGTCATCGTCCGGATGTCCTGGTTCCGGCCGGTGAGCGGATCGTAGGTCGAGATCAGGCGGCCGGCCGCGTTGGCCAGGTTGTCCTTGTTGTACGCCGCCAGATCGAGGACCATGTCGTCGTTGAACGCGTGCCGGATGCCGAACTCGAAGGTGATCGTCTTGCCGAAGTCGAGGTCGGCGCCGTACACGTGGTTCGTGTTGGTGACCGCGAGGTCCGTGTTGATGCCGCCCAGGATCAGGCCGAAGTCCGGCGCCTGCACCTGGTGCGCGTAGGACAGGCGGAAGTTGGTCCGCTCCGTCACCGGGAACGACACCTGGATGTGCGGGGACAGGTACTCATGGCTGTCGTCCCGCTTGTAGATCAGGTCAAAGGACTCGTCGAAGTCCCCGGTGTTGGCCGGGTTGGTCGAGATGCGGACCGTCTGCTGGCACTCGCCGGTGACCGGATCGCAGTACGTCGGACGGCTCGCACGCGAATCGTAGAAGTCGTACCGGACGCCGCCGACCACGACCACGTCGCCGAGGTCGAGGCGGTCCTCGACGAATCCGGCCCACCGGATCGGCTCCTCCATGTAGAAATCGGAGAACGCCTGGCTGGTGAGCGAGGATGAATACGACTTGATGTCGTACTTCGTGTAATCGCCGCCGATCTTGACGCGGTTGTACCGGTCCACCTGCCAGTCCAGGTTCGCCCGGCCGACCCAGCGGCTCTCATCATTCAGGAAGAGCCGGCCGGTTGGACCGCCGCCCTCGGTGAAGCCCAGCAAGCCGTAGGCGTTATTCCGCCACTCGTCCGTCAGCGTGTACTGGGCGGTGTTCTCGAGATCGTACGGCGACCGGCGGGAGCCTGCGATGTTCCAGCGGAAATTGTCGAGCAGCTCCTGGTTGAGCGGGAAATTGTCCAGATCCCACCGGAACTTGAGCGGCGTAATCAGGAAGCCGCCAAAGGCGTCCCGCGAGTCCAGCTCGGACTCGGCCGTCAACGGTGACTGCACGAACTTGTCGGTCTGGTACGAGCCGCTCACATCGAGCGCGAGCGCGCGTTCCGCCGACTTCGCCAGGTTCTGGGTCCAGTTCAGGGTGTAGACATTGCTCCAGCCCCGGCTCCCGAAGAGCGACTGCGGGTTGTAGATGTTCCCGTAGTTGAAGATCCGGGCCTGGTTCTGGCTGCCCAGCGCGGTGAAGCTGATCCGCGAGCCAGTGCCGTACGTGAAGTTCAGCTTGCCCTGCAACTGATAGGTCGAGGCGTTCGTGGTCGGAATCCGCACGCCCTGGCATTCCACGCCGTAGTTGTCGGCGATATCAGCGTTGGTGCTGTTCTTGATGTTGAGGTTGCCGGCGGCGCTCATCGCATCGTCGCACTTGCCGGTATACACGGCGAAGTTCGTGATGTCGACGTAGCTGGTGTCGGATGTCGGGTCGCCGATTGCATTCGGGACCGCGACGGTCTGCTCGATCCCCGCCGAGACGAAAATCGGGCTCTCGGCGCGGTCGATTCCTGCCCCGGCGGACTTCTGGCCTTCGAGCACGCCGCTCAGGAAGAACGTGAGGTTGGAGACGATCGGGCCACCCAGGCTCGCCGACACCCGGTTGAAGCCGAGGCTCGACGCGGTGCCGAAGAGCTCATCGGATTCATAGCCCACCGAGCCGCTGAACTGGCTGCCACCCGTGCGGGTCGTGATCGAGATGACGCCCGATTGCGAGCCGCCGAACTCGGCCGAAGAGGCGCCCGTGGTGATCGAGGCGTCTTCGAACGCATTCGTGCCGACCGACACGCCCGGGTTGAAGGCCCCCGCCATCTGGAAGCCGGTGGCGCGGTTGCCCGCTCCGACCGGCACACCGTCGATGACGACCGCGGTTTCATCGGGCCGGCCGCCGCGGATCGAGAGCGTCCCGCCGCCCGTGCTGGCCACGACGCCCGGCTGCAACGCCAGGACGTTCGTGATGCGGTCCACGGGAAGCTTGTCGGTATAACCGCCGTCGACCCGCTGCTTCGAGGTCACTTCGTCGCGCGGGACCAGCGGAGTCACGGCGGCGACGGTGACGATCTCCTCCACCTGGAAGGGGGTGGCCTCGAGCGTCACGTCCACTGTCATGGTCTGGCCGCTTTGTACGCGGACATCGGCTACCTGCGTGGTCTTGTAGCCGATGAACGTCGCGCGAACCGTGGCCAGTCCCGCGGGGACGTTGTTGATAAAGTAGTAGCCGGAGGCGTTCGTCTGGCCGCCGTACCGCGTGCCGACGATGAACACCTGGGCATTGGCAATCGGCGCGCCCTGCTGGTCGCGCACAGTACCTTCGATCTTACCAGTCGCCGCCTGCGCCAGGAGCGAGCCCGCTCCCGCCGCCAGCGCGACTGCCGCGAGCGCGAACGTCCGCGCCACGCGAGCGAAGGCGCTCACACAGCTTTGCTTCATGGAAACATCCTCCAAAGGTGTGAACAGATGGGAACTGCCCAACCGAACGACAGAATGCACGCGCGTCCCTCCTGGCGACTAAGGCGCCGAGCTGGGGAATGCGACTGCGGTGACGTCGGCATGCCGACGAGAGCGGGACTGCATTGGAGGTGCAGGTATTTGGGATAACTGATCGCGGCCGACCAGTTGACCCAATATGCCGTGACCTAAATCACGTGTCAAGCAAATGTCACAAGGCGACGTCAGGGGATACGCGACCTGTAACTTGCTGGAACAATTCGGGATGGAATCGGGCCGAGACGATGCGGCCATTGCTCGGCCCGGCTAGTATATCTGTCGCCTTCAGAATTGGGAAGGGGGGGACAGGACCGAGTTTTCCAGGGTCAACCGCCCGGCCGGATCAGGTCCTGCTGGCGGTCCGCCGGGGTCACGGTCGGGCCGCCCGGGCCCCAATACACGTTAATCTCGCTCCGGATTCCGAATTCTCCCGGAAGATAGACCCCGGGTTCTACGGAGAATCCGACGCCAGGCAGCAATTGCCGGTCGTCGTGTGTCTCGTAGTCGTCCAGGTGTGGCCCGGACCCGTGAAGATCCCGATCGATCGAATGTCCTGTCCGGTGGACAAAG
Organism: Gemmatimonadales bacterium; assembly: GCA_035711365.1. Taxonomy (GTDB): domain Bacteria; phylum Gemmatimonadota; class Gemmatimonadetes; order Gemmatimonadales; family GWC2-71-9; genus DASTCF01. The sequence goes on along the minus strand of DASTCF010000195.1, from coordinate 76,098 downwards.
TACGCCCCGTACCCCGCCTTCTCTATTACTTGTCGGGCAGCCCGGTCTCCCTCGAACCCCGCCACCGCGCGGCCGGCCCGGTACCCTGCCTGGATGACCGCGACGGCCGCGTCCCGCGCATCCCGCACCGTCCTCCACACCTCCTCCACCTTCGCCGGGATCCGGCGGCCCGAGAACCCCATCCACGTCTGGTCCGCGAAGACGGTCGTGGTGCTCCCCCGCCCCGCCCACAGATCCAGCAACACGACTTCGCCCTCGGCCAGCGTCGCATCCTTGCCGGCCTCGGGCTCATAGTGCGGGTTCGCCGCGTTCGGCCCGAAGCCGACGATCGGAAGTGTCGTGAGCTTGAGCCCCTTCCCTTCCATCGCCTTCACCACCCGCGACTGCAGCGCCGTCTCCGTCAGCCCCTTGCCACCCTGGGTCACCGCCCAGGCCAGGGCGTCCCTCGCGATCGTGGCGAGCGCCTCGGCCGCATAGAGGTGATCCTCCAGCTCCGCGGCCGTCCAGCGGGCTGCGAACCGGGTGACCAGCGCGGCCGACGGCACCACCTTGCCGCCAAGTCGTGTGATCAGTTGAACGACGCCCGCCGGTACGCGATCCAGATACGGCACCGCGTCGTCCGGAGAGACCTCCATCGCCACCGTGCGTCCGCGGACGATGGAACCGAGGGCCTCGTGCAGTTCCTCCCATCGCGCGTAGGGAAGGATCTTCCCGGGAAACCCCTCCACCGGCTGCAGCTCGATCTTGTGAGCAACCGCGACCGGCTCGCCTACCTTGGGCAGCAGGACGAAGAGCCGGCGGCTCCCCATCCCCCCGATGCCCAGGACCCGCGAAGCGACCGGATTGAGGCCGTGAAAGTCGAAGAGCAGCCAGGCATCCGCGCCGACGGCGTCGAGTGCGTCGGCGAGCTGCTCCCGGTCCGGCAATGCATTCACGCTCATCCGTATCCCTCCGCGGCGGCAGCCCGCCACTGGCAGTCGTGATCCCCACGGCCGCGGCAGCGCTCGTGGACCATCGCACCTTCGAAGCCGGTGAGGCAGCGAAGCAGCTCGGCAAAGGCGGCGCCGTAGTACGCACAGGCCCGGCCGTCCGGCGTGGCGAGCAGCGACAGCGGCTCCCGCATCCGGGCTTCGGCCGCCAGACCCCGGACTCCGAGCTCGGCCCCGAAGACCCGCCTGGCAGCCTGCCGCGCCGCCCGCCCACCCACCCGTCGGCTCACGAAGCCCGGCGTGGCGGACATGAGCGCCCGCAGCGTCATCGAGCCCTGGCGTGCGGCATACCGGGCCGCCCGCCGGCCCGCGTCCGCAAAGACCAGCGCGGCATCTGGACGCCGGCTCACCAGCCGGAACACCGCGACGCACTCGTCCAGCGGTACCCTGCCTCCCCGCCGCAGCGCGTACTGGTACCGCTGAATCTGCGCGGCCACGGTGGAGCTCAGGCCCAGCCGCTTCGACACGATTTCTCCGGCCAGTTCCTCGAGTCCGTCCTCGACGGGCGTGTCGAGATTGCGGAGCGCCTCCAGAAGGCTCAAGGGGACGATGGCGGGTACCGCGCCCGCGGCGGTCGTGGTTGGAACAGGCAGAGGCAAACCGGAGGGTGCCGTCATATGCGGCGCGGAAGTTAGCGGGCCGCCGCTCGCCGGGCCAGACCGGCTTGCGCCCTCATTGCGGGGTGGGAACATTCCTCACATGGCCACCCCTGAGGAGCGCACTGCGTCGTTCGAACGGGAGGCCCTGCCGCACCTCGACTTGCTCTACCGGGTGGCCCGGCGGCTCACCGGCGACCCGACCCGGGCGGAAGACCTCGTGCAGGACACGATGTTGAAGGCATTCCGGGCGTGGGATCGCTTCGAGGCGGGAACCAACGCGCGCGGCTGGCTGTTGACGATCCTGAGGAACACATTCATCAACGATTACCGGCGCGCGCGCCGGACGCCCGTGACCGTGGACCTGGAGCTGGCCGAGCCGCACCGGATCTTTCAGACCGTCGCCGAGAGCGATCCGGAGGGCGAGTTCTTCCGCCGTGTCGTTGACGAGCGCGTGGTTGCGGCCATCGACGGCCTTCCCGAGGAATTCCGGGAGGTCCTCGTGCTCAGTGATGTCGAGGGCCTGCCGTACGCCGAAATCGCTGCGATGCTCAACCTGCCGCTCGGCACCGTGAAGTCCCGTCTCTTCCGGGCCCGCCGACACTTGCAGGCGGAGTTATACGACCACGCCGTCGAGGCGGGCATCGTGCGCCCGAGGGAGCCCACGCCGTGAGCGCAGATCTCAACTGCCGTGAGGCCCTGGACCTGCTGCAGGAGTTCCTGCGCCAGGAGCTCACGCCGGAAGTGGAAACGGCGGTGACCCGGCACCTCGCCGAATGCCGGCACTGCCTCCAGCATGGCGAATTCGAGCGCAACTTCCTCGAAGCGCTGGAGCGCGCGGTCGGGCGGGAACGCTGCCCCGAATCCGTACGGCAGCGGATCCTGGCGGGGCTCCGCGAAAGCCCGCCGCCGGCCTGAGTGGTGTCGTTGCTCGGGGCCGCCGCCGTCTCCCTCGTGGTGACCGCCGCGGCGCTGGCCCTCCGGGCCCTGACGGCTTCCGGCGTACCGGCCGCGTGGGCCGTCGGCGCCTCGACGCTCTGGGCCGCCGGTTGGTCCGGAGGGGCGATACTGCTCGCGTTCTTCGTCCCGAGCAGCGTCGTCTCGCGACTCCGGGCGGCGCCCGTTTCTGCGCTCGACGCGAAGGGTGACCGCCGCGACGGCTGGCAGGTCCTCGCGAATGGAGGATTCCCCGCTCTTGCCGCCGCCTGTGCGGGCACGACGGACGCGGCGCTGGCCGTGCTTGCTGCCGGCCTGGCCGCCGCAGCCGCCGACACCTGGGCCACCGGTGTCGGGATCCACAGTCGGTCTCAGCCCCGGCACGTGGTGACGGGACGCATCGTTCCCGCCGGGACCAGTGGCGGGATCACCCTGCTCGGAACCCTCGGCGCGCTCTGCGGGGCCTCGCTCGTCGCGCTCACAGCCTGGCCGCTCCTCGGCCCGCGGTGGTTCGTCGGACTGGTCGGCATCGGGATGACCGGGATGTTCATCGACTCGGTGCTCGGTGCAACCATCCAGGGCAGGTTCCGGTGTCCCAGATGCGATCACCCAAGCGAGAAACGAATCCACCGGTGCGGTGCACGCACCGAACATGTTGGAGGCCTCAGATGGATTTCCAACGACGGAGTCAACGCCCTGGCAACAAGCCTCGCGACCGCCGCGGGCTGGCTGGCCTGGCACCTGTTTTCCTGACGCTCGCGCTTGCGCTCGGCGCCTGCGAAGGCGGCGATCCGTTCACGCCCGCATTCGTTCCGCCGCTCGACCAGGACGGCGCGACATCCGGCGGCGGCGGCGGGGATGACAGCACCAACGCCCAGCTGGTGGTCGGGATCTGGGAGGTGACCATCGTGACGCCGTTGATGGACGATATCCTGACGGAGCGGACCGTCTGGGAATTCGGCGCCGACCTCAACTGCCAACAGACGATTTACAGCACGCTCGGCTCGGAGGGGTCCACCCGGGTCACGCGGAATTACTGCACCTACCAGGTGGTGAATTTCGACATCGTCGTTCTCTTCGACGACACCCTGCAAGAGGTGACCTTCCCCTTCGATTTCGCCGCCTTCGATCCGGACCGGCTCATCCTGGACGGGTTCGAATACACCCGCATCGGGTGAGCGGTCCCGTGCTGCCGCCGGTCGTCGACGTCCTGGTGGCCGGCACGGGTCCCGCAGGCGCCGCGGTCGCGGCACATCTCGCCACTGCGGGGCTCCGGGTGGTGGCCGTGGATCGTGCAACCTTTCCCCGCGACAAACCATGCTCGGAGTATGTGAGCCCGGGCGGGGTCGAGCTCCTCGACCGGCTCGGCGTGCTGCCAGACCTCGAGGCAGCGGGGGCCGTCGCGCCCGCGGGAATGACGGTAATCGGCCCCCGGGGGAGCCGGCTCACCGGCGGCTTCGGCCACCCGCGCGGGTCCGTGTATCCGAGGACCGGGCTCGCCATTTCACGGCGAACGTTGGACCATCGCCTCGTCCAGGCGGCGCGCGCCGCCGGCGCAGAGGTCTTCGAGCGCACTGCCGTCGAGGAGCTCGTCTATGAGGCGGGTGCCGTGGCGGGCGCGGTCGTGCGGGGTCCGACGGGGGGGCGCGAGATCATTCGCGCGCGGCTTACGATCGGCGCGGATGGACTCCGCTCCGTCGTCGCGCGGCGGGTCGGCCGCCGGCGTCACGGGGCCCCCGGCCGGCTTGCGTTCGTCGCACATGTGGAAGCGGTTTCCGGGCTCGAGGGCACACCGGAAATGCATGTCGGCGCGACGGGGTACGCGGGACTCAATCGTATCGGGCCCAACCTGACGAACGTGGCCCTGGTGGTACCGGTCACGCGCGCCGCCGGGGCGCGGGGCCGCCCCACCGAATATTTCTTCGAGCGCCTGGAGGAGTTTCCCGGTGTCCGCGGTCGCGTTCGTCGTGACCGGCTCGCGCGCGAAGTACTTGTCACCGGTCCGTTCGCCGCGTGGTCCGGACGGCTCGTGGTCGACGGTTGCCTTCTCGTTGGAGATGCCGCCGAGTTCTTCGATCCGTTCACTGGCCAAGGTATCTATTCTGCGCTCAAGGGGGCGGAGCTGGCGGCCACCACGGCGAGTGCGGCGCTCGAACGCCCCGGGATCGCGACTCGGGCCGCCCTCGCCCCCTATGTGGCCGCGCGCCGGCACACTATGATGGGAAAGTGGATTATCGAGCGGGCGATCGGATTCGGAATGTTCCTCCCGGCGGCCTTCGATCGGGCGATCGCCCGGTTGGGGGCGGAGGGCGAGGTGGCCGATACGCTCATCGGCGTCACCGGCGACATCCTGCCCGCACGCATGCTGCTCCATCCGCGGTTCCTCTCCCGCCTGGTGCTTTGAGCATGGCCGACGTCGATCCATCGCATTTCCGCCAGCTCCTCGGCCGGTTCACCACCGGGGTCGTCGTGATCACGACCCGCTTCGCCGACGGGCGCCCCGTCGGGATGACCGCCAACAGCCTGGCCTCCGTGTCGCTGCAGCCGCCGCTCGTCTCGGTGTGCATCGAGCACGAGGCGGAGATGCGCAACGCCCTGCTCGCCACTCCGGTCTTCGTCATCAACATCCTCTCCGCCGAGCAGGAAGCGGTATCGCGCCGCTTCGCCGGCCTGCACGAGGACCGGTTCGATGGAGTCGGGTATCGGCTGTCGCCGCGCGGGCTCGTCATTCTCGAGGGCACGCTCGCGCACCTCGAGTGCGAGCGCTACGCCGAATTCGAGGCCGGGGACCACACGATCTTCGTGGGCCGCGTCGTCGAAGGCGGCATCGCGGATGGGCGGCCCCTCGTTTATTACCGGGGCGGTTACACCGAGCTGGGGCGGCCGTGATCTCCCCTCCCGAGGGCACCGAGCTCCTCGACGACCTGCAGGCCGACCCCGATGCTGTTCGCCTTTCGCTCCACAACATCACCCGCGCCAACCGCTGGTTCGGGGGCCAGGCGGCCGCGGCGTGGGGAATTGCGCGACTCCTCGGGGACGTCCCGCGCGGGGCCACGGTGAGCCTGCTCGACATCGGAACCGGCTCGGGCGACCTCCCGCATGCCGTCGTTCGCTGGGCGGCGCGCCGGGGAGTGGTACTCAAGGCCGTCGGCCTCGAACGGCACCCGGTGGCGGCGGCTCTGGCCCGGCAGTCCGGGCTCCCGACCATCCTCGCCTGCGCGTCGCGGCTCCCCGTGCGTCGACGCGGGGTCGACGTCGTCCTCATCAGTCAGGTGGCGCATCACCTCACCCCCGAGGGGGCTGCGGGCCTGTTCCAGGCCGCGAGTGAGATTGCCCGGCGAGGAGTCGTGGTGGCGGACCTCCGGCGATCCGCCCTCGCGCTGAACGCGTTTCGCGTCGGGGCCAGGATGCTCCGATTCGATGCCCTCACGATTGCGGACGGAGTAACGTCCGTCCGGCGAGGGTTCACCGAGGCCGGGCTCGTGACGTTGCTCGCGCGCGCCGGTATCAGCGCCGACGTGCGCCGCCGGCCGGGATTCCGCCTGGTTGCAAGCTGGAAGACCAACTGATGCGGACCGTCGACCGCGTACGGATCCGGGCGCCTGCCGAGCACGCCTTCCGTGCGGCGGCGGACGTCGAGCGGTGGCCAGCATTGCTCGGGCACTATCGGTCGGTGAGTTTCATCGAACGGCGGGACGGGGGGGGCCGAGTGCGGATGTCCGCGGTGCGCCCGTTCGGGCCGTTGCGGTGGCCAGTGTGGTGGGAATCCGACATGTGGCTGGATGCCGGCCTTGGCCAGGTTCGCTATCGGCACGTGCGCGGCGTCACCACCGGCATGGACGTCGTCTGGCAGGTCACCCCAGTCGGAGCGGAGTCGGAAGTGACCATCGTGCACGAATGGGCCGGACCCGCGTGGCCTCTGATTCGCCGCCCGGCCGCGGACTGGGTGATCGGTCCCGTCTTCATCCACGGCATCGCCTCGCGAACCCTCGCTGGGATCGCGCGTGCCCTGGAGGACCAGCGTGGGTGAGATCCGGCGGGTCGTCATTACCGGCCTTGGCGCGGTCACTCCGATCGGCATCGGCGTGGAACCCCTATGGGCCGGGCTCCGACGCCGCGAATCCGCGGTCCGCACCATCACCCGATTCGATCCATCCCCCTTCCGTTCCCGGATCGCCGCGGAAGTGGACGGGTTTCACGCCACGGATCACATCGAAGAGCGGAAGGTACGGCGGCTCGATCGGTTCTCGCAGTTCAGCATCGCCGCGACCCGGCTCGGCCTCGCCGACGCGGAACTGGACCTCGCGCGGGAAGACCGCGAACGGGTCGGCGTCATGATGGGAACCGCGCTCGGCGGCGTTGCGCAGGCGGAGGGGCAGCACGCGCGGTACGTCGAGGGAGGGATCCGGGCGGTGGACCCAACGCTGGCCCTGACCGTGTTCGCCGGCGCCTCGAGCTGCAATATCGCCATCGAGTTCGGCGTGGCCGGCCCCAACGCGACCAACGGGATGAGCTGCGCCTCCGGCACGATTGCGATCGGGGACGGTTTCCGCGCGATCCGGCGGGGGGACGCGGACGTGATGCTGGCGGGCGGAGCGGAAGCGCCCCTCGCCCCGCTGAGTTTCGGCGCGTTCGCCATCATCCGCGCCATGTCCACCCGGAACGATGCGCCGGGGGAGGCCAGCCGGCCGTTCGACGCGGGCCGCGATGGGTTCGTCATGGGCGAGGGCGCCGCCGTGCTCGTCCTCGAGGAGCGGGGCCGTGCCCTCGCGCGGGGTGCCCGCATCTATGGCGAAATCTGCGGATTCGGCCTCACCAACGACGCATATCACATGACGGCGCCCCGCCCGGACGGGCGGCAGGCGGCCCGCGCGATGGATCTGGCACTCGCGGAGGCGCACGTCGCCCCGGCCGAGATCGGGTACATCAACGCGCACGGCTCCTCGACGCCGCTCAACGACCCGGCGGAGACCGGCGCCATCAAGCAGGTCTTCGGCGACCACGCCTATCGCCTGCGACTCAGCGGGACGAAGGGCTACTATGGCCACGCACTCGGAGCGAGCGGAGCCATTGAAGTGGCCATCTGCGCACTCGCCATGGAACGGTCGTGGCTGCCCCCCACGGTGAATCTCCACCAGCCCGACCCGGCCTGCGATCTGGACTATCTGGCCGGAGGAGGCCGCGATGAATCGCCGGAATACCTCCTGACCAACTCCTTCGGGTTCGGCGGCATCAACGCCGCGCTGGTGCTTCGGAGGCGGGAGTAGTAGAATTTGCCGCCGTCCGGCATTGTCCCACTCCATTCCCGAGGTACCTGGATGCCCGCTCTTCCCCGTCGGCTGATCGCCGAGGCGTTCGGCACGGCTACCCTGATCTTCTTCGGGGCCGGTGCCATCCTGACCAACAACTATCCCAAGGCAGGCTTCGGCCTGCTCGGGATCGCGCTCGCGCACGGGATCGCGCTCGCGCTGGGGGTCACCGCCACGATGAACCTCTCGGGAGGCCACCTGAACCCGGCGGTCACGGTGGGACTGCTCGCCGTGAAGCGCATCGACGCGAAGACGGCCGCCGCCTACGTCCTGGCCCAGCTCGCGGGGGCATGCCTCGCCGCGTACGCGCTCAAGCTGCTGCTCCCCAGCGGCGTGACCCGGGTGATGAACCTCGGCACACCATCCATCGCCGCGACGGTCACGATCGGCCAGGCGACCGCCATCGAGGCGGTTCTCACCTTCTTCCTGATGAGTGCGGTGATGGGCACCGCCGTCTCCGCGGCGGCACCCAAGGTGGCGGGGTTCGGCATCGGGTTGATGCTGTTCATCGGGATCCTGATCGGTGGGCCGCTCACCGGGGCGGCGCTGAATCCGGCGCGCGCGTTCGGGCCGGCGCTGGTGGCGGGGCACTGGGTGGGGCACCTGGCCTATTGGATCGGGCCCGTGCTCGGCGCGCTGGTCGCCGCCTTCCTGTGGGAAAAGCTGCTATTCCCCAAAGCCACCGACTGAGTGCGGGATAGGAATGCGAACGACCCTCCGGCCACACACCGGAGGGTCGTTTGTTCTGGTCGCTTGCTGCCACAAGCCGGCTCGGGGGCCCGCGCCGTTCGGGCTCAGCACCCATACCACGCCTCCCCGCCCCGGTGGGGTGGTTCGCCCTCCCGGCACGGGCCTCCCTCGCGTTATTACCCTCTGTTTCAGTGCTAGGCGCTGGACGAGATGGGGCCGCTGAAGGCGAACCACCGCAGGGGAGTGGGGATGGGGGTGTCGGTGCTGAGCCGAAGCGGCCCCGCTCGGTCAGCGCTTGCCGCAGGTCCGTTTCTCCGAGTGGGCTCGGGGGCCTTGTCCCGCCGAACCTGGCGCTGAACGAGATGGGGCCGCTGAAAGCGAATCCCGGCCCGAGTTTCAACCGCTAGGAGTCGGCCGCTGAGCGGCTGCTCCCCTGACCCGCCGACCCGCGGACCCGCCGACCCGCCTCCCTTAGCGCCTTCCGGCTCCGCCGCCACAGGCTCACTGCGTACCCGAGGTAGATGAGAGCCGCCACCGTGTATGCCGCGACGAGGAAGCCCTGGTTCTGCGGCGTGTCAAACGGCATCGGCGTCTCCTTCGCGGAGGTCGGCCAGCTGTGCCATCGCGTAGCGCACGGTCACGAATCCGACATAGAGCAGCGTGAAGGCCGCCATTCCAACCATAAGCGTGCGAAGCATCTCCGGCGGCAGCGACGGGCTGCTGGGCTTGAGCAGAATCGGCTGGGGATGGAGGGTCCGGAACAGGTATACGCTCAGGTGAATGAACGGCACCAGGAGCAGCCCCATGATGCCGACGACCGCGCTGAACCGTGCGCGCTCGCCACGATCATGGAGCGCGGCCCGGAGCGCCAGGTACCCGACGAACAGGAAGAACAGGAACAGTGTGAGCGTGAGCCGGGCGTCCCAGGTCCACCAGGTACCCCACACCGTCTTGCCCCAGATCGGGCCCGTGGTCAGCATCACCAGCGAGTAGGCAATGCCGACCTCGGCGGAGGACGCGGCGAAGAGGTCGAGCCGCGTGTCGTGCAACCAGAGGTAGAGGATGCTCGAGATGCCGACGAGGACGAATGCCACCAGTGCGCCCCAGGCCGACGGGGCATGGACGTAGAAGATCTTCTGCGCGGGGCCCTGGCGCACCTCAACCGGCGTGTAGCAAATGGCAAGCACGTACACAGCGGTCACGGCGAGGAGGCCGAGCACGGTGAGCACGTAGCCCCGGCGAAGCGTGCGCTCCGCGGAGGCAGGAGTAGGCGTCATTCGTCGACCACCGCTGGAAAGGCGAGCGTACATAGGGTCACGAACACGATATCGTAGAGCGTCAATAACCTAAGCCAGCCCAGCATCTCGCTCAACGGTCGGCCGGCGAGCAGCCGCGCGGTGCACTGCACCGCGCCGACGAGGGGAGGCACCATGAACGGCAGCAGCAACACCGGAAGCATCAGCTCGGCGAACCGGGTGCGCACGACCATCGCGCTGAAGATGGTGCCGACCGAAACAAACCCGATCGTTGCCAGCGTGGTCACGCCCAGGATTCCCGGCCAGGCGTGGCCCAGGCTGACATTGAAGAACAGCACGAACAGCGGCAGGGTGACCGCCTCGACCACGAATACGAATACCAGGTTCGCGAGCAGCTTGCCCAGGTAGAGGGCGCTGCGGGGCAGCGGCGCGAGGAGCATGCCGTCGAGTGCGGCGTTCTCCCGCTCCACGGTGAACGCCCGGTTCAACGCGACGACGGCGCCAAACGCGAACGTGACCCACAGGACGCTCGGCGCCAGGTCCATGGCGCTGATCGCCGTCGGGTCGCGGGCAAAATTGAACACGACCAGCACGAGCGCCGCGAAGACGACGGCCGAGAGCAGCGCCGTTCTGCTCCGGAGCTCAAGCCGGATGTCCTTGGCCGCGACGGCCAGCGCCAGACGGATCCCATCACCCATGGACGAGGGCCTCGTAGCGCGGGAGGAAATCCACCAGGCGGTCCGGCCGCGCCTCTTCGAGTGCCCAGCGTCCACCCACCAGCACCGCCAGGCGCCCGGCCAGTTCCCAGGCCTCGGCCAGATGGTGGGTCACGAGGACGAGCGCCCGGCCACGGGCGAGCTGGGACGCAAGGAGCTCCCGGAACCTCGCGGCGGAAGGGGCATCCAACCCCGTGAAGGGCTCGTCGAGCAGCAGGACGGACGGCTGGTGCAGCAGGGCGCGGGCGATCGCGGCACGCTGCAGGAGCCCGCGGCTCAGCTGTCGCACGGGATCGTGTGCCCGATGGGCGAGCCCGACCTCCTCGAGGGCGACTCGCGCGGCCACGGTGGGATCCGGAAGCCCGTACAACCGGGCCACGAAGGTCAGATTCTCGTGGGGGGTAAGATCGTCGTAGAGAAAGGTCTGGTGGGACAGCAGGCCGATCCCCCGGCGCGCCTCGGGCTCGGACCTGGTCAGTCGGCGGCCCATCACCCAGACCTCGCCTTCTGTCGGGCGCATCAGCCCGGCAAGCAGGCGGAGCAGGGTGGTCTTCCCCGCACCGTTCGGTCCCGCGACCGCCAGCATCTCGCCGGCCCGGACCGCGAGATCCACGCCGCGCAGTACGCGCAGGGCGCCGAAGGAGCGCGCCAGCCCGCGCGCCTCGAGCAGCGGCGCCTCAGCCGGCGCGGTCAATGGCGGCGGCGAGGTCGTCAAGATCGAAAGGCTTTACGAGGTAGTCCGCATGCGGCAGGTCGAGCACGCGGAGTTGCGGCTCCACGCTGGCATAGGCGGTCGTGACGATAACGGGGAGGCCGGGAAGGGAGGCGTCGATGCGGCGAAGGAGGTCCACACCGTCGGTGTCCGGCAGCCGCATGTCGAGTACCACGACATCGAACGTTGAATTCTGCAGCTGGGACAACGCCTCCGCGCCGGTCGGCGCGAAGGCCATTGTGTATCGGGAGCGGAAGTAGCGCTCATAGGAGATGCGGAGCGCCAACTCGTCCTCGATGAACAGCACCCGGCGGCGAGCCGGTTGATGAGTCATATGTGCACCCGGAAGACGCGCCGTGCCCGCCGCAGTGGCGGGCGTTGGAACAACTTAAGACTACGCGCCCGCGGGTTCCAGTTCGAACAGGTCGTCCAGCTTCGTCAGCACGAGCAGGAACCGCAGCTCGTCGTTCGCCGCACGCAACGCCACGCGCTGGCGGCGTTCCCCGGCACGGCGTTGTACCAGCATCAGGGCACCGAGGCCTGCCGAGTCCACGTGCTTGGTCGCACTGAGGTCGATCACCAGGAGGCTCTCGCCTTCCGGCATGGACTCGAGGGCCTGTACCGCCGACTGGCGAAATGCGGCTCGCGTTTCCAGCCCGAGGGATTCGGGCGCGACGACCTCACGGATTAACGGGCTCGCGGGAACCATCTTGTCTCCCCTGCCCTAAACAGCAAAGCGTGACTCGTTCGCCACGCCTACCGGCCGAACGCGCCACGCTGAAACAGCGTCGCATTCCACCTTCGGCACCGAGCTATCTCATCCGGGTCGGATGAGACCTCTAGTTTTGCGGCCCCGGATCGCTCCGGGTGTGCTATTATCGGGCGGATCAGTTGTATGGTACCGGAGGCCCACGGCCTCCTGCCCTGGGGAAGGGCGAATTTGGTGCCAGACGGGCAAGCCATTGCCCCGTATGACTTTAACTTGACCACGCAATCCGTGACCAGGGCCGGGAGACTGGCACTCCGCGGCACGGAGACCCCGGCTGCAAGGCCGGCCGCCGCCGCTCCACTCCTATATAGAGGACCGCTGGCCCATGGACCACCAGATCGACACCCTGCTATCCGAGTCCAGGCGGTTCCCGCCGCCGCCCGCGTTCGCCGCCCAGGCCATCGCAACCTCCGGACTCTACGACGCCGCCACCGCGGATCGGGAGGCGTTCTGGGCGGATCAGGCCCGAGCCCTCGACTGGATGGTCCCGTGGCAGGCCGTGCTCGAGTGGACCCCACCGCACGCACGCTGGTTTGTCGGCGGCCGCCTCAACGTCGCAGCCAACTGCCTGGACCGGCACCTCGCCGGCCCGCGGCGCAACAAGGCGGCGATCATCTGGGAAGGCGAGCCCGGGGACCGAAGGGTGTACACCTACTTTGGACTGGCGCGGGAAGTGGGCCGCTGCGCCAACGCCCTCAAGCGGCTGGGTGTGGAGCGCGGCGATCGCGTGGCGATCTACCTCCCGATGATTCCCGAGGCCGCGATCGCCATGCTCGCCTGCGCCCGGATTGGGGCGGTCCACTCGGTCGTCTTCGGCGGGTTCTCGGCCGATTCGCTGCGGGACCGGATCAACGACGCGCAGGCCACGGTGCTCATCACCGCGGACGGCGGCTATCGGCGCGGCCACGTGCTTCCGCTCAAGCGATTCGCCGACGAGGCGGTCGCCGGTTGCCCGAGCATCCGGCACGTGGTCGTCGTGCGGCGGCGTCAGGGCTCCGAAGGCGACGAGGCCTTCGCGGAGATGAGCGAGGGCCGAGACCACTGGTGGCACCGGCTGCTCGATCGCGAGAGCCCTCACTGCCCGCCCGAGGAAATGGAGGCCGAGGACCTGCTGTTCATCCTGTACACGTCCGGCACGACCGGGAAACCGAAGGGCATCGTCCACACGACGGGAGGCTACCTCACGCAGGTGACCGCGACCACGCGGTATGTCTTCGACCTGCGGGACGAAGACATTTTCTGGTGCACGGCCGACATCGGCTGGGTCACCGGCCACTCCTATGTTGTGTACGGCCCGCTCGCGAATGGGGCCACCGTCCTCATGTACGAAGGGGCGCCCGACTGGCCGGAGCGGGATCGCTTCTGGAAGCTCGTGGCCCGCTACGGCGTCACCGTGTTCTACACGGCCCCCACGGCCATCCGTGCGTTCATGAAGTGGGGGCAGGAGCATCCGAAACGCCATGATCTTTCCACGCTGAGGCTCCTCGGCACCGTCGGCGAGCCGATCAACCCCGAGGCCTGGATGTGGTACCACGAGCACATCGGGCAGGGTCGCTGCCCCATCGTGGACACGTGGTGGCAGACCGAAACCGGCGGCATCATGATTACGCCGCTGCCGGGAGTGATCACGACCAAGCCGGGGTCCGCCACCGTCCCCTTCCCCGGAATCTCCGCGGAGCTCGTCGATGCCCGGGGCACGCCGCTGGAGAAGGGCGGCGGCTATCTCACGCTGACGACCCCATGGCCCGGCATGCTTCGGACCATTTATGGCGATGACGCCCGCTATCGGGAGACCTATTGGAGCCGCTTTCCCGGACGATACTTCGCGGGGGACGGCGCCAAGGTGGACGACGACGGGTACTGGTGGATTCTCGGCCGGGTAGACGACGTCCTGAACGTGGCGGGACACCGGATCGGCACGATGGAGGTCGAAAGCGCGCTGGTGGATCATCCGTCAGTCGCGGAGGCGGCGGTCGTCGGCAAGGCGCACGAGCTGAAGGGGCAGGCCATCGCCGCCTTCGTCACCCTGAAGGAGGGGAAGACCCCCTCCACCGAACTCGAGGATGATCTCAAGGATCATGTCGTGAAGAAGATCGGCCCGATCGCCCGGCCCGACGACATCCTGTTCTCGGCAGACCTTCCCAAGACCCGGAGCGGGAAGATCATGCGCCGGTTGCTCAAGGACATCGCCGAGGGGCGGGCCCTGGGCGATACTACCACCCTCGCGGATCCGGGCGTGGTGGCACGGTTGAAGGAGCAGTACGAAGACAAGGAGTAGTCTAGATCTGTATCTGCGCCCCCAGCTCCACCACCCGATTCGGCGGTAGCCCGAAGAAGGCCGTCGCAGACCGCGCATTCCGCGTCATGATCACGAACAGGTGTTTCCGCCAGTAGGACATCGGGCGCGGATCGCCGGGCAGCGGCGGCGGAGTCTTCGACCGGGGAGTCGCGATGAGAGTCTCGCGGCCGAGATAGAAGGACGTCTGCGTGATGAACACCGCCCCGGGAGACTCGGGGAGGTCGGGATCGCCCAACCGCTGGAGCAGCAATGGGATGTCCGGCGTCTCCATGAAACCGTAGCGCGCCGCGACCTCCCAGAACCCCTGGCCATGCGCCTTGCATCGCAGGCGATCGGCGTCGTCCACTTGCGGGACTTCTTCCGTCAGCGCGGACAGCAGGATCACCCGCTGGTGCAGCACCTTGTTGTGCTTGAGGTGATGCAGCAGGACCGGCGGGGCGACACCCAGCACGGAGGTCAGGAACACGGCCGTGCCCGGCACGCGCGCCGGCGGACGCCGCTCGAGGTCGGGTAGGAACAGGTCGAGAGGCAGGCTGGCCTGCTGCATTATCGACGAAAGCTTTCGCCGGCCGCGCTTCCACGTGCTCATCAGTGTATACACCGCGAACGCCACCACCAGCGGGAACCAGCCTCCCTCGAACAGCTTGACGATATTCGCGCCGAAGAAGGCCACGTCCACCACGAGGAAGAGCCCGGTGAGCCCGGCAGCCTTCATCCTGCTCCACCCCCACAATTCCCTGGCGACACGATAGAACAGCAGCGTGGTGATGATCATCGTCCCGGTGACCGCGATGCCGTACGCCGCGGCCAGGTTCGTCGAGCTCCGGAACCCGAGCACGAGCAGGATGCAGGCGATCCCGAGGATCTGGTTGATCTCCGGGATGTAGATCTGCCCGACCTCGGTGTGCGAGGTGTGCACGATGGTGACGCGCGGGCTGTAGCCGAGTTGAACCGCCTGCCGCGTCAGGGAGAACGCCCCAGAGATGAGGGCCTGGGAGGCGACGATGGCCGCCATCGTGGCGATCACGATCATGGGCCACAGGAACCACGCCGGGACCAGCGAATAGAAGGGATTCGCAGCCGCGGAAGGGTCGGCGAGCAGCAGCGCGCCCTGGCCGAAGTAGTTGAGGAGCAGGGCCGGAAGCGCGACCGTAAACCAGGCCAGCTTGATCGGTCGCCGGCCGAAGTGCCCCATGTCCGCGTAGAGTGCCTCGCCGCCGGTGATCACCAGCACCACCGCGCCCAGGATGAGGAATCCCTGCAACTTGTCCCGCAGGAAGAACTCCACGGCATAGACCGGGGAGACCGCGCGGAAGATCTCGGGGTGCATCAGGATGCCGCGGATGCCCATGATCGCGATGCACGTGAACCACACCAGCATCACCGGGCCGAACAACCGGCCGATCCGCTCCGTCCCGTGGCTCTGGAACCAGAACAGCATGCCGAGGATCAGGACGGACACCGGTACCACGAGATGCCGGAACGCCGGGGTCGCCACGTCGAGCCCCTCAATCGCGCCCAGCACGCTGATCGCCGGCGTGATGATGCCATCGCCGTAGAGCAGGGCTGCGCCGAAGAGACCCAGGGCGAGCAGCACGTGGCGACCCCGGGTGGTGCGCTCCTTCGAGCGGACCAGTGCCAGCAGCGCCAGGATGCCGCCCTCGCCCCGGTTGTCGGCCCGCATCACGTGCACGATGTACTTGAAGGAGATGACGAAATTGAGCGACCAGAAGATCAAGGAGAGTACGCCGTAGACGTGCTCTGGCGTGGGTGGGAGTCCGTGGACCCCCGTGAAGGCCTCCTTGAGCGCGTAGAGCGGACTGGTGCCGATGTCGCCGTAGACAACCCCGAGCGCACCGAGGCCGAGCAGGGCGAGGGCGCGGCCGTGTTGCTGACCCGGGTGGCCGTGCGCGGCGGAGGTCATGTCAGAGCTGGACGGAACGCCGGCGGTCGAGGAGGGCGAGGACGAAGATCAGGGTGACAATCACGGCCGAGGCCACGCACCAGCGGCAGATCGCGTGGATGACGTACAGCTCGAGATACGTGAGATAGGCCGCGAAGCCGACACCGACCCCCGCCAGGACGGCCAGGAGCGTTCCCACGGATCGCCGTCCCTGCCACCCGGGTTGCAGGCCGAGCAGGCTCACCCCGAGCAGCACCGCGTATCCGAGGATGCCGATCAGCGCGACGTCCACCCCCAGGAACGCGCTGTACTGGCTCAGCTGAACCGTCTCACACCCGCCGTCGCCACAGGCGAGCGTGCCGATGGCGCCGTGCTTATAGAGGAAGAGGTACGCCGAGAGAAGAATGCCGGCGAGGCTCAGCGCGGCGGCGCCCATCCGCCGCGTCATTGGGCGGGCGCCGCCACCGGTGCCAGCGAATCCACGAGGCGCTTCAACTCATCCGAGCTCTGCCGTCCCGCGTACAGGCGCCCGCCGATGAGAAAAGTCGGGGTCGAGTTCACGCCGAGCCGGTTTCCTGTTTCGTAACTTGCCTGAATCCGGCCGGCGTGCCGCGCGGATTTCATGCACTCATCGTACTTCGCGAGGTCCAGGCCGCTCCGCCCGGCGTAGTCGCGGAAGGTGCCGGACGCATCCCGTTCGACGGACCACTCCGCCTGTCCCGAATAGAGGAGGGCATGCTGCGGCCAGAACCGCCCCTGGTCATCCGCGCATGCGGCGGAATGGGCCGCGAGCCTCGCGAATCGGTGGGCGTTGTCCAGCGGGTAATCGCGATACACCCAGCGTGCACGGCCGGTGTCCAGCAGTTGCTTCTTCACGTCGGGGAACTGGACCAGCTCAAAATCCTGGCAGGCCGGGCATTGGTAATCGGCGTATTCGACGATCTCGACCGGGGCGTTCTCCGCTCCGAGCGCGTACCCGTGGAAGCCGGCGGTATCGGCGGCCGTGACAACCACATTGGCGGGAATGCTGATCGTGGCGGGACGCCACACGAGCCACAGCAAGACGAGGCCGCCCACGACTGCAGCGGCACCCAGTAAACGATAGAATCGGGTCAGTCTTGCGTCGGCCGCCATGGGACGTCGTCCTCCGGATCTTCAGGGGGAAGAAAGTTCTCACGCCGCGCTTCATCCACAATTCGCCGGCTTTCCGCGACTTCGGGCGTATCATAGGTGCTGCGCACTTCGTAGTGGAACAGCTCGCTTCGCGCCTCGCCAAGGAGGCGGATGAGCTCCGGCACACCCGCGAGCAACTCCCCGTGCCGATCGAGCTCCTCTATTCGCCCGGCCAGGGCGCGGAGGAGCTCCGTCAATCGCTCCGCCCGCTCCTTGCCGTAGATCTGGTCGTGGTCTGCCATAAAACGTCGAGTGGTCCGCTTCCCGGGCCGGGGTCCCGGCCCTCAACCGGCCATAATGTAATGGATTACGCCATTTCCGCGACGCGCGTCCCCCTTTGCCCCGGGACCCGGCCCCTCGTTATATTGTGGCACGCGCGATGCATAAGCATTTCGTGCAGTGCACCCCTCAAGGAAGGTCAATGACCAAGAAGAAGTCTCAACGGACCCCCGCCCCCCCGGCATCATTCGATCAGGCGCGTGATGAGTTGTTCAGCCACATCCTTCGGTGCGGTGTAATCGAGGCCGAGCCCGAGCACCAGAAGGACTGGTTCGACGACACCATGCAGTACCTCACCGAGCGCTATCCCGATCTGGCCGAGGCGGACCTCGCCGGGCTGCGGACGCTGGGCGAGCGGTACTGCCGGCCGGTGGTTCAGCGACGGGCCGAGCCCGTCGGCTCGGGTTCCGCCGAGTAATCTGACGAACCGACGCAACGCCCCGGGAAAGTTCCCCGGGGCGTCTTGCCATCATCCTCGCGAACGCCAACGCCATCCCACCGCGACTCTCGCCCCACCACCCACCCCACCCTCGACGAACCAACCGTTGCCTGATCCCGGGCGCGCCTCGATTCCGATCAGCAGTACGAGGTAGCCGAGACTCTCGCCATCCGAGAAGACGCCCGCGATGCCACCACCGGCGTACAGGCCGGTTTCCGTGGATCGCGGGCTCAGCAGGAAGTGACCGGCCAGTTCGATACGAGCGGCCGCGGCGTCACCGCGGAGACCACCGCCGGCGAGCGCGCCGATCCGGGTGCGGTACCCCGGTCGCAAAGAGGCGGTGAGGCCCAGGATGCCGAGGGCGGGATCCGCCGCCGCCCCGACCGCCGCGACCCCGAATTCCCGAACCGGGCGATCCTGCGCCTGGCACGGCGGCGCCGCGACGAGCCACGTCAGGGCCAGAGCGCTGCTAGCCCAGCTTGACGTCATATGTGATGCGGATGTCCGGATTCAGCGACTGGGTCACCGAGCAGTACTTCTCGAGGGAGAGGTCGATCGCCGCTCTCGCCTTGGTCTCGTCGGCGCCGGCGCCCGCGATCTCCCAGACCAGGTGGACGGATACGTAGCGGCGGGGAAAGGTCTCCCGGCGGAGGCCCGCGACCCGGACGGTCAGCGACTGGAGATCCACCCGCTTCTTCTGGAGGATCGACACCACGTCGGCCCCGCTGCAGGCCGCGATCGCGATCAGGAGCTGCTGCACCGGGCTCGGCGACTGGATGCCGTCTCCATCGACGGGGATGGTGGGGCCATCGGGCGCCCCGCCCTCGAAGCGGAGTCCGCCGACCCAGCGGACATTGACGTGCTTGGTTTCGCCAGGCATGGAAGGCTCCCTACACGGGACGTTTGGCTTTCGGGGCGATCCGGACGTAATCCCAGATCGCGTAGAGCGCGACGGCGGCCGTCGCCCAGGCGAGCGGCCGAAGGAGCGGGGAGTCGAGAAGGAACGCGATCAACGTCAGGAGCTGCAGCAGCGTGACGGCTTTCCCGCCGGCACGCGCGGGAATCGCGGTTGCGCGGCCCCGGATCGCGGTGACCGCGAACGCCACGGTCGCCACGAGGTCGCGCGCCAGCACGCCGGCGATCTCATACCACGCCAGCCTGCCGGAGAAGAGTACGACGCCGAAGGCGGCCGCAGCGAAGAGCTTGTCCGCGACCGGATCGATGACCGGCCCGAACCGGGAGCTGCCGAAGCGCCGCGCCAGCACGCCATCGAGCAGGTCGGTGGCGCCGGCCACTGCGAGGATGACCAGCCGTGTGCCTGCATTCTGGACGATCGGGAATGCGACAGCCAGCGGCAGCCGCACCAGTGTGAAAAAATCCGCCGCGACGAAGCGCGGCGTCTCTTGCTGGCCCCTCGGTGGGCGGGTAGCTTCGGTCATCTTCAGCCCCTGCCCGGCCTCGGGCTCGACATGGATCTCGCGCTGCTCCGGCAGACGGCCATCTTCGCCGGCCTGGACGACACCGAGCTCGGCAAGGTGGCCGATATCTGCCGCGAACAAACATACCAGCCCGGCGAGACCATTTTCAAAGAGGGCGACCCCGGGAACCGCCTCTTCCTGATCGCGCAGGGCGAAGTTCGCATCAGCCGCCAGATCCCCGGCAGCGGCGAAGAGGCGCTCGCCGTGCTCAAGCCGGGCGCATGCTTCGGTGAGATGGCCGTCTTCGACCGCTCGGAGCGGTCCACCGACGCGATCTCGAACGGCGGCTGCACGCTGGCGACGATTTCGCGGTCCGAGCTGGAGATGCTGCTCGACTTCGAGCCCGACCTGGCCGCGAAGGTGCTGCGCTCAATGGTCCGGCTGCTCGCCCTGCGGCTCCGCGCGACGAACGACAACCTCCGGTCGATCCTGGCGATGTCGATCTTCTAGGCCGGTTCCGCCCTCCCGCGGACGATACCCTCCGCGCGCCGCTCCGGTCGGAGCGATTCGCGCGCAACCTCCCAGACATCCTCGACCGTCACCTGCCGGAACGGCGCCGCGGGATCCTCCAGCTCGCCGAGCCCTTCGCCAACCAGCCAGGCGTCGAGCAGCTCCGCAGCAACGCTGCCGGAACTCTGCCGGCGGACCACCGCCTGCCCCGCCAGGTACCCGATCGCCTGATTCAGCTCGACGGGTGAAATCGGCTCGCGCGCGAAGCGCGCGAGTTCCTCCAGCATCGCCGCGCGCGCTTCCTCCTCGCGCTCCGGCGCCGTCGCGATGTACGTCGCGAGCGCACCGGCCCGGCCCCGCTGCCAGGTGCTGGCCAGGACCGTGTACGCCAGCGAGCGCCGCTCACGCAATGCGTCGAACAGGCGGCCACCGAGTCCACTCGCCACCGCGGCCCACACCTCGGCCGCGTGCCGCAGGCGATCCCGGCGCGCCGGACCCGAAAAGAGCATCGCAAACGCGGACTGTGCCTTGCCGAGGCTCACGGCCCGCTCGGTGAGCGCGTCCGCGCGCCACGCTTCAGCGACAGGTGACCGTGGCGCCGAGCCCCGCCAGTCCCGGAAGACCGCCGCGAGAGTGTCCGCGGCGGGCTGCGGTTCCAGATCCCCGACCGCGAGCACCGTGAGCCGGCTCCCGCGAAGCTCCGCCGCATGCCACGCAGCCACCCGTGCCGGCGTGATGTGCTGCAACGTCTCGGGGAGGCCGGTGGCCGGGAGTCCGTAGCCCCGATCCCCGAACGCCCCGCCGAACGCCAGCTGGAACGGATACTGGAACGTGTCATCCGCGACCTGCTTCGCCTCTTCGACCATCAGGTCACGCTCGCGCACCACGTCCTTCGTGTCGAATCTCGGGGCTTCGAGGCAGGTCCGCAGCAGCTGGGCGGCACGACCGTGCTCCCGAGCCATCACGGTCGCGCCGAAGCCGAGCCAGTCACTGCCGGCGCTCCAGCCCAGGCTTCCGCCAAGCCGCTCGGCAGCGATCGCGAGATCCTCGGCGTCGAACCCGGCCGCGCCGCGTAGCGCGGCGCGGAGGGCCAATGCCCCGATCCCCGCCTCGACCGGCTCTTCGCCGCGGGGCCGGAGGGTGTAGACCCCCACCGTCACCGTCGGAACGCCGCGCTTCGGCCGGAGCAGCAGGTCCACTCCCTCGAGTGCGACGTGCAGCACCTCCGCTCGCGAACGGCCGGTGACGCGTCCATCCGCCGGTACCGCCTCGAGGCGGGGGACGGTCCGGGCCGGAGGCGGAGGCGGCGGGTCGGTGAATGCTCCGGTGAGCGCCGCGGCGGTAAGATCCTCGCCCCGGCCGTCGGGGAGATAGGCCACCGCGCCCATGGCTGCCGGATCCAGGTGTCGGGACGCGACGTCGCGGACCTCCTCCGCAGTGACGCGGGCAAGCCGCGCGAATTCCTCGTCGAGCAGGTCCACGCTGCCGAGCGCCTCCGAAGCGGCGAGCGCGCCGGCACGGCCGTCGGTTGACTCCAGGCGCCGGGCCCAGCGCGTGAGCAGTAGCGCCCGCGCACGCTCGACGTCGTCCCGGGTCGGGCCGGCGGTTCGCAGGCGCTGCACCGCCCCGGCGATCTGTCCGAGAGCCGCCGGCACCCGCTCAGCCTCCAGCTCGACCGCGATGCTGAAGACGCCAAGTTCTGTGGGGGCATAATTCCACGCAGCGACCGAGGTCGCGATCCCCGGAGTGCGGAGACCGGTGTAGAGCCACCCTCCGCGTCCCTGCCCGAGCACGGCGGCCGCGAGGTCGAGCGCGGGCGAGTCCGGATGGAGCGGCGGGACGCCGCGCCAGCCGATCACCAGGTGGGACTGCGTGATCGGACCGCGCAGGGTACGCGCGCGCACATCGCGCCGCGCCGGTTCTTCCGGCGAGGGGTCCACGGCGCCAGCCATGGCGGGCCAGGCGCGATAGCGCGCCTCCGCGAGCGCGAGCGCCCGATCGGGATCCACATCACCGACGATCGCGACGATGGTGCGCCCCGGCACATAGCGCGAGCCGTAGTAGCCGGCGACATCCTCGCGGGTGAATTTCGCCAGCTCCGCCTCCTGGCCGATGCGCCAGCGCCGGATACGGTGCCGGTCGAACAGCACCTCGTGCAGCGTTTCCTGGGCCATGCTTCCCGGCGCGTCGCGCTTGCGACGGGCCTCCTGGATGATCACCCGAAGCTCGCGCGCGAGCTCCCCCGCGTCGAGCGATGCATGCTGCAGGGCGTCGGCCTGGATGTCGAGCGCGTTCTCGAGGTGATCTGCCGGAAGCACGGTGTAGTACATCGTGTAGTCGTACGACGTGCCGGCGTTCAGGTACCCGCCGGCCGCCTTCGTCTGCCGCGCCACCTCGCCCACTCCGCGGGACGGCGTGCCCTTGAAGAACATGTGCTCCAGCACGTGCGAGATGCCGGCCCAGCGATCCGGCTCATCGAAGAAGCCGGCGCGCACGTGCGTGATGACCGCGGCGGCAGGAGCCGAGGGTTCACGCTGGACCAGGAGTGTCAGGCCATTGGGAAGGACCCGCCGGCGCACGCCGGCGGTCCAGGAAGCGAAGGGAGGCATGAAGCGAAAGGTACTACTGAATGATCCGCAGGACTCCCGCCTCCGCGCTGCCACGGATGAAGGCCTCCGCGTCGGTCACGGGGATGACGATGCCGGTTTCGGCCTGGCCCCGGCGTGCGAGCCCGGCCATGAAATCCGCGAGGGTGGCAGCCGCCCATTCCATGTCGGCCGCCTTCATCTGGAGCAGGATCTCCTCCCACGTGCCGTTGAACAGGTGGCCGGACAGCGTCGCGACGAGATGCGATTCGCCGGTGTTCGGCCGCTTCTGCATCGCCTGGAGCTCGGTGAGGAGCGTGCCGAAGAGCTCGAGCTGGTTCGGATCGCGGATGCTGCCGTCCGGCTGCTGCGACTCGACTTCCGCCAGGAGCATATCCACGGAGTCCGGCTCGGCCGCCACCTCGCCGAGCCGTGCGAGCCAGGGTGCCAGCTCGGGATCGTCGTCGGGGAGGCGGTAGAGGGTCTTCTTGAGCTCGATGTAGCGCCACAACGCGAGCTCGTCGAAATGCTCTTCGGGATGGGTGCGCTCGAGGTGGTGCAGCGACGCCTCGGATTCACCCCGGTCGTACAGCAGGTTGGCGAGATAGATGCGCGCCTCGCCATACGTGGGATCGATCTCGAGGGCACGGCGCAGCCAGTACAGCGCGCTGCTGTCATTGCCGAGGCGATGCGAGGCGTAGCCGACGCAGGCCGCGGCTTCGGGAGAATCGGGGTGCGCCGAAATCGCGAACTCGAAGAAGCGATGCGCCTGCGCGAGCAGCCCCTCGCGGAAGAGGGCGCGGCCCACCTGGAGCATCAGCTCGTGGTCGTCGCGGAATCCGAGCGCCACCACCCGTTCAAACGCGGCCAGCGCTCCACCCCGATCCCCGATCTTGAGCAGGATCTCACCCAGCCCCGCCAGGGCATCCTCGTGCTCGGGATCAACGGCGACGGCGCGCTCAAAGCTCCGGCGCGCCCACGCATAATCCTCGCGCGCGAGGTAGGCGTAGGCCATGCCGACATGCAATTCGACGGCGTGGGGATAGAGGGAGAGTCCGTCTCGGAGCATCTCCAGGGCTTCGTCGTACCGGCCTTCATTATAGAGGGAATGGGCGTGTTCGTCGTATTCGTCGGAGCTGAGGAAGCGTTCCGACATCGGCGAGGCCTCCGGAGGCGGTATGATCAATAGTAGGGGCAGGCAGGGTCCCACGCAAGAGAAGCTCTGACAGTCAGTTGCGCCTCACACCCACAGGCGGGCGGAGGTCTTGACAGCGCTGCCAGAAAATATATCTTACTGACCGGTCAGTTACTTAAACGGAGTGTCATGGTGCCTGCGCGTCGCCCCACCGTCCGTCAGCCCCGCTGGCACCGCCGCCCAAACGCACGCCCGGAAGAGATCCTCGCGGCCGCGCAGGTGGTCTTCGGTGAGCAGGGGTTTGCCCGCGCGAAGCTCGAGGACGTCGCGCGCCGGGCGGGGGTGAGCAAAGGCACGCTGTATCTCTACTTCGACTCGAAGGAGACGCTCTTTCGCGAGATGGTGCGGGCCCGCATCGTCCCTTCGGTCGCGGCCGGTGAAGAATTCGTACGCACCTATCAAGGCCCGGCGCGCGACCTCCTCGTCGAGCTGGTGCGCCGGATGTGGGACACCATCCGCCATCCCGCGATGGCCAGCATCACCCGGCTGGTACAGTCGGAGCTCCACAACTTCCCGGAGCTTGCCCGCTTCTACTTCGACGAGGTCATACTCCGCGGCCGCCGGCTCCTGCAGTCCGTACTGGATCGCGGCGTCGCGAGTGGCGAGTTCCGCGCCGACCTCCAGCGTTTCGCGTGCCGCGGTCTGCCCCACATGATGGTCTTCTCCGCTCAGACGCAGTGCTTCTTCCACGCCATGGATCCCGAGCTGCTCACCGACGACCAGGTGCTCGAGGGCATCCTCGATCTCTTCCTGCGCGGCGTCGAGGCTCGTCCTGTGGCCGGCCCGGTATCCTGACCATGACTCTGCGCCGCCCGCTCCCGCTGCTTCTCGCCCTCGTCGCGGCGCCGCTTGCCGCGCAGGCCCCGGCCGTCGCGCCCGACCGGCTGTCGCTGCTCGAGGCCATCGCGCTCGGGCGGCAACAGGCGGTCGCGGCAACTCTCGCCAACATGAATGCCCGGGTCGTCGGCACCCGCGTGGGCCAGCGCCGCGCGGACATCCTGCCGCAGATCTCGGGCGCACTGGGCGTAGCGCCGCAGACGAGAAACCTCGATGAATTCGGGATTCCCGTGGCGACCGGCGTCACGGACCCGTTCACGATCTACGCCGCGCAACTCCGGGCGAGCCAGGTCATTTTCGACGCGAGCGCCTTCACGCGAGTGAAATCAATCTCCGACTCCGCCCAGGCGGCGGGTCTCGACGCGCGCTTTGCCGGCGAGCTGGCCGGCGCGGCAGCCGGCCTCGCGTACCTCCGCGCGCAGGCTGCCGGGGAGACGGTGCACGCCCGCGAGGCCGACAGCGCCCTCGCCGCCAACCTGCTGGACCAGGCGCGGAGGCTTCACGAGGCCGGGGTCACGCCGGTCATCGATCTGACCCGGAACGAGGTCAACAGCGCGGCCGTGCAGCTCCAGCTTCTCGTGGCCCGCAATCAGCGGGACCGCGCGCAGCTCGACCTGATGCGGGCGCTGAACCTGCCGCTCAGCGCGTCGCCGCTGCTGGTGGACAGCCTGGGCACTCCGGCGGTGGACGTGCCGACGGTTCCGGCCGAGGCCGTGGCGTACGCCCTGGAGCACCGCACCGATGTTCAGGCCGAGCGTGAGCGGACCAACGCCGTCATGCAGACCCGGCGGGCCATCGGCTACGAAAACCTGCCCAGCCTCGGGTTCTCCGGCACCTGGCAGACGAGCGGACCGCAGACGGACGAGCTGAGCTATTCCTATCAGCTGCAATTCGGCCTGCAGGTCCCGATTCTCGACGGATTCCGCCGCCAGCGCCGCCACGCCGAACAGTCGCTGCGGCTCGAGGCCCAGCACGTACGCCAGCGGGACGTCGAACAGCAGGCCGAGCAGGAGACCCGGCAGTCGCTGCTCGATCTGGCCAGCGCCTCGGATGGCGTGCGGATCGCCACGGAGCGGCTGCGTCTCGCCGAGCTCGAGTTCTCGCAGGCCGACGAGCGCTTCCGCGCGGGAGTCGCGGGCAGCGTGGAGACGACGCAGGCCCAGCAGGCGGTCGTGAACGCCCGGGACGCGGTGATTCAGTCCCGCGCGGCCTATGGCATCTCCCGCATCACCCTCTATCGATCCCTCGGTGTGCTCGAGCGGCTCCAGTAACCCTTCGCTCTTACGGATTCGACCATGGCAACAACAGTGCGGCCCGATATGGCGCCGAGTGCAGATTCCGATGTGTCCGCTGCCCGCACCGCCTCGAAGCGTCCGCTGCTGATTCTCGGCATCCTGGCGCTCGCGGCCGGTGCGTGGGGTCTGCGGACCTGGCTGTTCGCGCGCACGCACGTCACGACCGACAATGCCCAGGTGGACGGCCACGTCACCCCGGTGGCGCCGAAGGTGGGCGGCTTCGTGGCGCGCGTTTTCGTCGACGACAATCAACCGGTCGAGGCGGGCGACACGCTCGTGCTGCTCGATGGCCGTGACTGGCAGGTGCGGCTGCAGCAGGCGGAGGCGGACCTGGCCGTCGCACGGGCGATGGCGGGCTCGCGGAGCCGGGCCGGGCAGGCGCAGGCCCAGCTCGCGGCGAGCCGCGCGACGGCGGGAAGCGCCGAGGCCAACATCGCCTCGGCCGAAGCCGCGCTCCGAAAGGCGGCCGCCGACGTCGCGCGGGTGCGCGGCCTCGCCGGGCAACGGATCGTCTCCGAGCAGCAACTCGATGCCGCCGAAGCTGCCTACGCCGTGGCCCAGGCCAACCTGGACGCCGCACGGCGCCAGGCCGGGGCCGCCGATGAACAGGTGACGGCGGCGACCGCGGCGCTCCGGGGAGCGGATGCCCGCCTCGCCGCGGCGGAGGCCGCAGTGGAAAACGCCCGGCTCCAGCTCAGCTACACCGCGATCGTCGCGCCGGCGCGGGGCGTCGTCGCCACACGTAAGGTGGAGCCTGGCGAGCTGGTGCAGCCAGGCCAGACACTGCTGGCCGTCGTCCCGCTGCACGACATCTGGGTGACCGCCAACCTCAAGGAGACGCAGATGGAGGATGTCTCCACCGGCGACCCGGCGACCTTCAGCGTGGACGCGTATCCCGGCAAGACTTTCCGTGGCGTGGTGGAGAGCGTGAGCCCGGCCACGGGGGCGCGCTTCGCCCTGCTCCCGCCGGACAATGCGACCGGCAACTTCACGAAGGTGGTGCAGCGGGTGCCGGTGCGGATCGCGCTCGACGGCGACCCCGATCCGGCGTTCCCGCTCCGGCCCGGCCTCTCGGCCGAAGTGACGATCCGCACCCGCTGATCCGGCCGTGACCTCCCTCGCTCTTCCCCTGCCCGGGCGGCAACTCGCGCGCGCCGACGTTTATGGCGCCCGGTATCTCATCGCCTTCGCGGTGACGCTCGCAAGCGTCCTCGAGCTCGTGGACACGAGCATCGTGAATGTCGCGATCCCGCACATGATGGGGAACCTGGGCGCGACGCTGGACGAGATCGCCTGGGTCAGCACCGGGTACATCGTCGCCAACGTCATCGTGCTGCCGCTCACCGGCTGGCTCTCCGAGCGGCTTGGCCGGCGCAACTACTACACCGGATCGATCGCCCTCTTCACGATGGCCTCGCTCTTCTGCGGCAATGCCACGACGCTCGAGAGCCTCGTCTTCTGGCGCGTCGTGCAGGGGCTCGGTGGCGGCGCGCTCATCTCGACCGCACAGGCGATCCTCTTCGACGTGTTTCCGCGCCGGGAGGCCGGCACCGCCATGGCCATCTTCGGGGTGGGCGTGATGGTGGGTCCGACGCTCGGCCCAACGCTTGGCGGGTGGATCACCGACAACTTCTCGTGGCCGTGGATCTTCTACATCAACCTGCCGCTCGGCATCCTGGCCGGCGCCCTCACCTGGCGCTACGTGCCGGAACCCGAGCACCACATCGAGGTGCCCGACCGTGTCGACTGGGTGGGGCTGGCCCTGCTGATCGCCGGCATCGGCGCGCTCCAGATCATGCTCGAGCGCGGCGAAAGCCACGACTGGTTTGCGTCACGCGAAATCATCGTCGAAGCGGTCGTGGCCGCGGCGGCACTCGTGTTCTTCGTCTGGCATGAGCTCAGCACGCCGCATCCGGTGGTCAACCTCCGCATTCTCGGCAACCGGCAGCTTGGCGCCGGCGTCGCATTCGGCCTGGTGCTCGGCTTCGCCCTGTACGCGAGCGTGTTCGCCCTCCCGGTATTCCTCCAGTCGCTCCTCGGTTACACCGCGTGGGACACCGGCAGGGTGATCCTGCCCGGCGCGCTGGCCAGTGCGGTCACGATGGGCGTGGCCGGAAGGCTCAGCGGCCGGATCGACGCCCGGCTGAGCATCACAACCGGCGTGGCGCTGTTCGGCATGTCGATGTGGCAGCATTACCACTTCACGCTCGAGCTCGGGATGCACGACCTGCTCTGGCCGATGATTCTGCGCGGAGTGGGCATGGGACTGATCTTCGTGCCCCTGACGAATGCGGCCGTTGCCGACCTGGCGCCCCGGGAAATGGCACAGGGGACGGGGCTCTTCAACCTGTCGCGCCAGCTCGGTGGCAGCTTCGGGATCGCCATCACGGCGACACTGCTCGCCCGGTTCCAGGAGCAGGCGCGGGAGGCACTGCGGCCGCACCTGGCGATGACGGCCCAGTTGCCGCAGCAATGGCTCGACGGTTTGATGAGAGTCTTCCTGCGAGAGGGCGGCACGACTGCCGAAGCGTCGCTGCGGGCGCACGCGGTTCTCGAACGGGTGGTGGATGCGCAGGCATCGGTGATCTCGTTCGAGAAGGTGTTCCTCACAATGGGCGTGACGTTCGCGCTGGCCTTGCCGCTGCTGTTCCTGTTCCGCACCGGCCGGGCGAAGGGCGGCGGGCTGGCCCACTAGGCGGATGCGGCTCAACGCGAGGCGGGCTGGCAGGCGCTTCGTATCCGCAGAACAGTCACCTCTTGGGTCACGGTCGTCCGGCCCCCGGCCTCACCCTGCAGCAGCGCCTCGGCGCGGATGGTCCGGTGCCACCCGAGCGGGCCCACCGCAGGCTTCCACATCATGCCGCCCTCATCGGCCTCACGGCGGAGCACCGGTATCGCGGGTCCCGCCTCCCGCAGCGTGTCGGTCCATTCCGTCCGCCGGGCCCAGCGGTAGCGCTCGATCGGGCCCGCGGCGGTCGCACTGTCCGCGAGCCGCCAGATCGTCTCCCCTGCCCCGCCGCTCCACTCGCCTCCAGATGCCAGCGGGCGCGGGGGGAGCGGCGGAAGAAAGTCCTGCATCAGGCTCGAGAGATCGAAAACTTCACGGACCCCATCCGGAATGAACGGGCTGGCAACAGGCTGGTACCTGCCGTCCGATTCGATCCGCCCGCGGTACCGGCCGCCGATCATTCCGGCCGCTTCAGGCTCGTATCGTCCTTCCGGTCCCTCGCGATACACCGACAGCGAATCGTACCAGGTCTCGAGCACCACCAATCCTCCGGCTGACGCCGCCCGGATTTCGAGCACTCCCTCCCGGCCGACCCGCTCGCTCCGGGCGCCGCCGCCGAGGTTCCCCTGCAACGTGCCCCGGACCGATTCGCGAAATCGGCCGCAGGCGAGCGTTGTGCCGTCGTACGCCGGCGCCTGCGCCCCGAGCGGCGCGACGACGGCAAGCGAGAAGGCGAATGCGGCCCGCGCGACTTGCATCAGGCCCAATGTGAGTGCAACGTTGCGCCCTGTCCATCCGCACACCGTTCGCCCTCAGGAGCCTCCCATGCCGGCCCGTCGCATCGCTCATTGTACTGCTCTGTTCCTCGTCACGGCGGCCGCGCTCGCCGCCCAGACCCCGGCCGCCGCACCGGTCCGCGTGCTGGTTCACGCCGGCCGACTCATCGATGGCATCGCGGACGAGGCGCGGCAGGACCAGGGTATCCTGATCGAGGATGGCCGGATCGCCGCCGTCGGTTCCTGGAAGGAACTCTCGGCCAGGCAGGGGAGCGCACGGCTAATCGACCTGAGCGGCATGACAGTGCTGCCCGGGCTCATCGATGCCCACACCCACCTTCTCCTGCAGGGCGACATCACCCAGGAGGAATACGACGAACAGGTCCTCAAGGAATCGACCCCGTACCGCGCGCTCCGCGGGGCCGCCGCCGGCCACACCGCCCTGATGAACGGGTTCACCACTCTGCGCGATCTCGAGACCGAGGGTGCCATGTACGCGGACGTGGACCTGAAGCGCGCCTTCGCGCGGGGCGTCCTGCCGGGCCCGCGACTCTTCGTGGCCACGCGCGCGTTCAGCGCCACGGGGATGTACCCGCTCAGCGGGTACTCCTGGGAGCTCACGGTCCCGAGCGGCGTGCAGATCGTGGACGGGCCGGAGGAAATCCGGAAGGGCGTGCGCGAGCAGGTGAAGTACGGCGCCGACTGGATCAAGGTCTACGTGGACCGGCGCTATTATCTCGCGGAGGACGGCCGCCTGCGCAGCCGGCTGAATTTCACGGACGACGAGCTGAAGATGTTCGTGGACGAGGCGCACCGGCTCGGCAGGCCGGCCGCGGCGCATGCGATCGGCTGGGACGGCATCGACGCGGCGCTCCGGGCGGGGTTCAACTCGATCGAGCACGGCGACGGCCTGACACCGGACCTCATGGACCGCATGGTGAAGCAGAACGTCTACTGGTGTCCCACGATCTTCGTGGGCGCGTACGTGGCCGAGGGGCGCGGCGGCATCTGGCCGAAGATGGTGGAGATCGAGCGGAAGGCCTTCGGGGAGGCGCTCAAGCGCGGCGTGAAGATCGCCTACGGGACCGACGCCGGTGGGTATGCCTGGACCGAGAACCAGGCGCAGGAGCTCGATTACATGGTGCGGTATGGCATGACGCCGATGCGGGCGATCAAGTCAGCCACCGCCACCGCGGCCGAGCTCCTGGGCGAGTCCGCGAATCTCGGCGCGGTCGCGCCCGGCCACTGGGCGGATCTTATCGCCGTCCGCGAGGACCCGCTGCAGGACATCAAGGCGCTGCAGCGGGTGGGGTGGGTGATGAAAGGGGGAGAAATTGTTAAGAGTGACGAGGACTGAGGACTGGGGACTGAGGAGGCTTCCAATTCGCCCTCAGTCCTCGCACCTCAGTCCTTGCTTCATTCTCCATCCATAAACGGGTATCGATATTCCTTTGGCGGCTCGAACGTCTCCTTGATGCTCCGCGGTGAGATCCACCGCATGAGGTTGAGGATGGAGCCCGCCTTGTCGTTTGTGCCGCTGGCCCGGGCGCCTCCGAAGGGCTGCTGCCCCACCACGGCGCCGGTTGGCTTGTCGTTGAGGTAGAAGTTCCCCGCCGCGTTCCGCAGTACCAGCTCCGCCTCCGCCAGCGCCGCCCGGTCCTGGGCGAAGACCGCCCCGGTCAGCGCGTACGGGCTGGTGCTGTCCACCAGGGCCAGCGTTTCCCGCCACTCCGCCTCCGGATAGACATACAGCGTGAGCACAGG
Source organism: Gemmatimonadales bacterium (assembly GCA_035711365.1). Classification (GTDB taxonomy): domain Bacteria; phylum Gemmatimonadota; class Gemmatimonadetes; order Gemmatimonadales; family GWC2-71-9; genus DASTCF01. Next base: position 44,924 of record DASTCF010000195.1, on the reverse strand, counting down.
CCCGAAGATCTCCTCGCACATTGTGCGGTATTTCGGATCCCGGACCTCGAGCAGCGTTGGCTGGATGAAATACCCGGTGCTGTCGTCGGAGCCGCCGCCGGCCAGGATCTCCACCCCGGGCGCACTCCGCGCTTCCTCGAGATACTCCCGGATCTTGATGAAGGCCTTCCGGTCGATCACGGCGCCCATGAAATTCCGGAAATCGGCGACGTCTCCCATCCTGATGTCCGCCAACATGTGGAGCATCTTCTGGCGTACGGCGGGCCAGAGGTTGTCCGGCACGTACGCGCGCGAGGCGGCGCTGCACTTCTGGCCCTGGTATTCGAAGGCGCCCCGAACGAGCGCGACGGCCAATGCCTCGGGATCGGCGCTCGGGTGGGCGATGACGAAATCCTTCCCGCCGGTCTCGCCCACGAGGCGCGGGTACGCGGCGTAATTCGCCAGGTTCTGCCCCACCGTCTGCCACAACGACTGGAAGACCTCGGTGCTGCCGGTGAAGTGGATTCCGGCCAGGTGTCGGTGCGCCAGCAGGGTGTTCGAGACCTCGGCCGCACTTCCGGGAACGAAATTGATGACTCCAGGCGGAAGGCCGGCAGCCTCGAGCAACTTGTAGATGTACCAGTTGCTGAGCGTGGCCGATGACGCCGGCTTCCACACCACCACGTTGCCCAGGATGGCGGGCGTCGTGGGGAGGTTTCCGCCGATCGCCGTGAAGTTGAAGGGCGTGATCGCGTAGACGAACCCTTCGAGCGGCCGGTGGTCCATCCGGTTCCACACGCCCGGCGAAGAGATCGGCTGCTCCTGGTACAGGCGCTCCGCGTAGTGGACATTGAATCGCCAGAAGTCGATCAGCTCACACGCGCTGTCAATTTCGGCCTGAAACGCGGTCTTGCTCTGGCCGAGCATCGTGGCCGCATTCACCACCGGCCGCCACGGGCCGGCGAGAAGGTCGGCCGCCTTGAGGAACACCGCCGCGCGATCCTCGAAGCGCATCGCCGCCCATGCGCGCTGGGCCTCCACCGCCGTGTCGGCCGCCTCGCGAATAAGGGCGGCGTCCGCCTGGTGCACTTTCGCCAGCACGTGCTTGTGGTTGTGCGGCGCCACGACATTGATCGTCCGCCCCGTCCGGATCTCCCGGCCGCCAACCACCACCGGAATCTCGATCGCCTCCCGGCTCTGGCGTGCGAGCTCGGCCTTGAGCGCGGTGCGCTCCGGCGCCCCCGGGGCGTAGGAAAGGACGGGCTCATTCCGCGGCGTCGGGATCTTGTTCATATACTCGTTACTCGGTGGTCAGAAGTCGCCGCAAAGATAATGGAGGCTGTCCGGGCCCGCCGAGGCGCGGAGTGGCGAGCGGCGTGAGCCCGGTCTCCGCGAGGATCCGCCTCCCATCAGCCGAAAGCACGAAAGCCACAAACGCTTCTGCGGCCGCCGGGTGCGGCGCGCCCTTCGGGATCGTGAGCGCGTAGACGATCGGATCGCCCCGGAATTCCACCGAGTCCCCCGCGGTGCGGGACGCCCCCGGAAGCCGCACCCGGGCATGTGCGTACTCGCCGGCCCGCACGGGGTCGCTCAGGTCGATCTCCCTGGGCAGATCGACGTGCAGGAGGCCGCTCGTTCGGGCGATCGAGAGGTACGACCATGCGTAGTCCAGCTCGCCCACCTGCACCAGTGCGGTGAGGTCCGACTCCTTGGGCCGGATGTAGCGCGGCGGGATGGCGGCATCGAGGCGAGCGGCGAGCCCGGGCCGCCGGTAGTGGCGCTCGGCGAGCTGGAAGACCATCAGGGTGCGGTACCCGTTGGGATCGAGCGCGGGATCGGCGTGGCCCCAGCGGACATCGGGCCGGAGGAGAATGTCCGGCCAGTTCGTGCCGTTGACCTCGCCGGCGCCGATGGACTGGGCCGTGTACACCAGCACCATCGCATTGGCCGCGAAGGTCGCATACCAATCGGCATGCCGCGGGACGAGCAACGCGGGAATGACTCCATAGTCGGCCACACCGAGCACGTCCGGGATCTTCCCGAGTTCGGTGAGTTTTCGCGCCGCTTCGAGGCTTCCCGAGTTCTCCTGCGCCGGCACCACCTCGGGGTGCAGCGATGCGAAGGTGTTGAGCAGGCGGTTGAACGGGAGGGCGAGACTCCCGGCGTTGAACACGACGAGCGGCCCGCGAACCGGAGCCTGCCCGCGCGCAATCGTCGCGCCGGCCAGGGACAGGCAGCCGGCCAGGAGAAGCGATGTGAAGCGAGGGGGGTGGCGCAAAACGATCCCGGGGGTCAGAAAGTGGCGTGCCAGCTTAGCGTGGTGCCGCGATCGCTGACGAAAATGGCCGGCGTCTGAATGCCGAACACCTGCCACCGGCCGCTCACCAGCTTCGCAGAGGTGATGCCGACGATCGCCCCGCCCACGACATCGCTGAACCAGTGCTTATTGTCGTTGAGCCGGGTCCAGCCGGTGCCGGCGGCCAGGGTATAGAGTCCCACTTTGGCCCAGACGGGATCGAGATCATCGGCCAGGCTCGCCGCGAAGGCGAACGCCAGCGTCGTATGCCCGGACGGCATCGACTCGTTGCCGCTGAAGGGAATGAAGTCCCACACGCCGACGTTGGGTTCGTTCGGCCGGCGGCGCCCGAGTGCGATCTTGAGTGAGACCTCCACCGCGCCCGACAGCAGCGCCGAGCCGAGGGCCCGGGCTCCCACGGCGGTCGTATGCTCACTTCCCGTGATCAGCCCTGCGCCGACGATCACCGCGGGCACCGCGGCCCAGACTTCCGGTTGGCCGACGTGCCGGAAGAAATCCGCCGCATCGTCCGTGCTCTGGCTGCGCCGGTCCTGGGCCCAGTCCTTCACCGACTGGTCCACCAGAATCAATGCGGTGACGCCGCCAACGGCGAGGCCAGCTTCCCACCACTGGATCGAATGGGGAGGAACGGGCGTCTGGGCCTGCACCGGGACCGGCCGCTGCGCGAACAGGAACAGGGCCAGGATCACTAGCCGGAGTGGGGTCTTCGGCGGTAATGTCTTAGGCATCTCACAAGGTACCGGCCGCCGGTTGCGCCGGGAACCCTTCCACGAATCGATGAACTCAGTTCCGGGAACGCCGCAATGCGACGCCTGATTCCGCTCCTGCTCCTGGCAATCGCCACTACCGCCTGCCCGAGCTACGACGAGTACTCGCCGGTCGTGTCTCAGGACGGCCTCGTGCCGCCGGACCAATTCGCGCGGTACGGGAAGGAACAGGCGCAGGCGGTCGCGATCGGGCGCGAGTTTGCCGTCGCCTATCGGGGTTCCACGCCTGCCGATTGGGCCGCGCAGGCCGACGCGGCAGTCGCCTACGCCAGGACCCTTCCCGATGTCGCGACTGTCGTCGCCGACACGCTGGGTCACCGGCTCACGGTGCAGTTCAAGAGCGGCTGGCGGACGGCGGTGATGCCGATCGACGACGGTCGCCGCGGCGCGGAAACTCCCGGGATCGCGGCGGCGGCACCGGCCCGGTGAATCCCGACTGCGTCCAGGTGACCGTGACCGCAGCCTCGCGGGAGGAGGCGGATCGGATCGCAGAGGACGCGGTTGAGCGGCGGCTGGCCGCGTGCGCACAGGTCCAGGGGCCGATCGCATCCGTATATCGGTGGGAAGGCCGGCTCGAGCACGCCGCCGAGTGGTATTGCCACCTCAAGACCACCCGGGCCCGGGCCGCGGCGCTCGAGGCGCGGGTGCGTGAACTTCACGGCTACCGGAATCCGGAGATCATCGCGCTCCCCATCGTGGCGGGCAGCGCGGAGTACCTTCGCTGGATCGCGTCCGAGACCACTTCCTGATGAGGAGTGAGCGATGACCGAACCCCCGACCGGCCAGACGAAGCCTCCCGAGCGGGCCTCCCTGTGGGAGGACTTCCTCGAAATCTTCATCAATCCGGCGGCCGTCTTCGAGCGCCGGAAGGCATCCGGGTTCTGGCTGCCGCTCCTCGTGGTCACGGTCGCCATCGCCGTGCTCTTCCTGGCGTTCAGGGGCGCCATGCAGCCGATCATGGACGCCGAGTATAATCGCGCGATCGCCAGGGTGATGGAGCAGAACCCCCAACTCACCCCGGAGCAGCTCGCGAGCGGCAAGGCGTTCCAGGAGCGCTTCGCCAGCATCATGATCGTCCTGGGGGTGCCGGTGGCGATCCTGCTCGTCGGGCTCGTGCTCTGGATGGCGGGCAAGCTGGTCGGCGCGGTCCAGACGCTCGGCGCCGCCTGCATGGTCACCGCGTACAGCTTCTCCCCGCGCATCGTCGAGCGACTCGTCGAGGCCGCACAGGCCCTCTTCCTGCCCGAGGAGCAGCTCACCGGCCGGGGCGCGGTCTCGCTTGGCCCCGCCCGGTTCTTCGACCCCAATACCGCCTCCCCTGTCCTCTCGGCGCTCCTGCTTCGGGCCGACGTCTTCACATTGTGGGTCACCGTGCTCCTGGCGATCGGTCTCAGGGTCACCGGCAAGGTCCCGATGAGCAAGGCGTTCATTGCCGCGGCGATTGTGTGGCTCGTCGGCGGCCTGCCCAGCCTCATCGGGGCGATGCGGATGGCCGGATGAAGCGGAGCACCCTTATCACCATCGGCATCGCGGCCGCGTTCTTCGCGTTGCTCCTCTATTCAACACTGAGCAGCCAGAACATCGAGTGCACCGTCACGATTGAGTTCCAGGGGCAGACCAACACCGCCACCGCCTCCGCCGAGAACGAGGGGGAGGCGGTACGGCACGCGCAAAGCACGGCGTGCGGCCCCATCAGCAGCGGGATGGACGAGTCCATCGCCTGCGGGAACGCCGTGCCGGTCGTAAAGACCTGCCGGGCTCTCTGATCCGTGCGGCTTCGCATTCCGCATCCGCTGGTCCTGCTGGTCGGGTTCGTGCTGGTCGCCGCGGCGCTGACTTATGTGGTGCCGGCCGGCCGGTATCAGCGGCGCGACGATCCGGCCACCGGCCGCCAGGTGGTAGTCGCCGGCACATTTTCGCACGTAGACCCGACACCGGTGTCCCCACTGGGTGCGTTGGTCGCCATCCCCAAGGGGATGGCGGACGCCGGTTCCGTCATCTTCCTCGTTTTCCTCGTTGGGGCGGCCTGGGCCGTTGTCGAGCGCACCGGCGTTTTCCAGACGGTGCTCGACGGGCTGGTTCGCGTCCTCCGCGGGCGCGACAGCCTGGTGATCCCGGTTTCCTGCATCGTGTTCGCCACCGGCGGCGTGCTGATCCAGATGCAGGAAGAGTTGATCGCCTTCGCGCCGCTCCTGGTCCTGCTCGTCCTCCGGCTCGGCTTTGACCGCGTGACGGCTGTCGCGATGAGCATCGGGGCCGCGATTGTCGGAGCCGCGTTCAGTCCGATCGATCCGTTCCTGGTCGGAATCGCTCAGAAGGTGGCGGGTGTGGCCCTGCTCTCGGGGTGGGAGTTCCGCCTGGCGGCCCTGGTGCCCGCGCTCGCCATCTGGATCTGGTGGACAATGCGTTACGCGGCCCGGACGAGGAGTGCCCCGGCCGCACGTGTCGGAGAAGCGCCGGCCGGACACCGTACGACGGGACGTCGCCAGGCCGTCATTCTCATCCTGGTCCTCCTCGCGTTCGTCACATTCGTCGTCGGAGTCCTGCGCTACGGGTGGGACTTCGACCAGATGTCCGCCCTCTTCTTCACGATGGGTGTGACGGCCGGCCTAATCGGTGGCCTCAAGCTCGAGGGCACGGCCGAGGCCTTCATCGACGGGTTTCGCTCGATGGCCTACGCGGCCCTGTTGATCGGTTTCGCGCGCGCCATCTACCTCGTGATGGATCAGGGACAGATCGTCGACACGCTCGTTCAGGGTCTCTTCACGCCCATCGCGGATTTCCCGGTCACCCTGACGGCGTTTGCGATGATGGGACTACACGGCCTGCTTCACATCCCGGTTCCCAGCACCAGCGGCCAGGCGGTGCTGACGATGCCGATCCTGGTTCCACTTTCCGATCTTCTGGGGCTCTCGCGCCAGGTCACGGTACTCGCCTACCAGTACGGCGCCGGGCTCGCAGACCTGATCGTCCCCACCAACGGCGCCCTCGTCGCCATGGTCGCGGCCACCGGAGTTCGGCTCGAGGCCTGGGTGCGATTCGTCGGCCCGGTGCTGGCACTGCTCGCGCTGCTGGCACTCGCTGCACTTGGGGTCGCCGTCGGGACGGGACTCGCCTGATTCCTGAGTGGGCGCCCACATGCGGCACCTGCGGAACTCTCCGGCACCTGAACGGGTCTTTTGGTACAGCGTTGCGCGGATGTGGCAGCGGACGTTTCCCGGGCGCAACGCCCCGAAGTTGGGACCACGCTGTCCCGTCCAGGTGGGCAGTGTCACTTGCCGGAGACGACCGGCCGGCTTGACGGTGAATTGATGATCGGCCCCTAACATCAAGCCGCACCGTGGGTTCCATGACGACTGCCCGGCTCGCCCGGCGGCGGAACCTCCAGAGTTCGAGGGGGGTTTTCATAGTGGCACCCGAGTTGCGAAATAATCAGCTCAATCGGCACTCGGAATGGCTTGTAACGGGGGTCACCCTATGAGCGAGCTCAAGATCCGCGAAATGGAACAGGGCGAGGAATTCGCGGCCTGGTTCTCGGATCTGCTCGATGACCAGGACGAGACCAACGGTACGACCAGCCATGTCGAGGAACGGTACCTCGTCCTCACCAGCGATATCGGCGACTGGATCGGTGGGCTCCGGTACACGCTGCGGGGCGGCGTCGCCCACCTGCTGGAACTTGCCGTCACCCCGGCTGAGCGACATCAGGGATATGGCCATCGGCTGCTCCACGCCTTCGAGGAGCACGCCAGTGCCGGCGGCGCCCACCTTGCCGAATTCTGGACCGAGGATCGCAAGTCCGAATCGTTGCTGGCCGCCCTCGGCTGGAGCCGCACCCTTGTACGGGCCAATTACATCGGCGGAGGCACCTGGTACCTGCTTGAAAAGCCGCTGGACGGGGACTGACGGGGCTCCTGACGGATGGCGGAGAAGCGGTTAGGTTATGGGGCCGGGGTGGCGATGCCACTCCGGCCTTGGTGTTTGGTCCCCTCGGGAGGCTCGGCATGGGAGTGACTGACACGGCGCGACACCTCTGGTCGAAGCTCGAGGTCCTCCGGGACCTCGAGGCGAGTGTGCGCGAGCTCATAGCCCAGCACGAAGCCAAGCGGCCGCTCTGGTTCCCCAGCGAGGTGCTCGGACCCGCCCCCGGGGAGTCCGCGGAGGAGCACCGGCGAGCGTTGCGCAAGCGTGCCGAGGGCATTCCCGACCACGCACGGGCTGCCATCGCGCTCAACCTGCTGACCGAGGAAGGCCTGCCCCACTTCCACCGGCTGTTCGCGAGCCACGTCGGTGAGGACAGCCATTGGCGGGCGTGGCTGAATCTCTGGACCGCCGAGGAAGACCGGCACGGCCAGGTGCTGCACGACTACGCCCGGGACACCGAGTTGCTCGACCAGCGACGCCTCGAGGCAATGCAATTCGAATACATCCGGGCCGGGTTCCATCCCTCCTGGGACCAGGATCCCTACCGGGTTTTCGCCTACACGAGCGTCCAGGAACGTGCGACACAGCGCTCGCACGCGGAAACGGCGCGGGTCGTCGGCGAGTACGAGCCTACGCTCGGCGAGGTGCTGGAGAAGGTCGCGCAGGAAGAAGCCCGGCACTTCAACTTCTATCGCACGATCTTCGACCAGGTGCTGCAGCGCGATCCCGATGCGGCACTGGAATCGGCCTCGCACATCCTCCCGGGCATCGACATGCCGGGGGTGACGATTCCGGGGTTCCGCGATTTCGCAGACGTGGTCCGGCGGGCGGGCATTTACGGGCCCTGGGATTATCTGAAGATCGTCCAGGAGCAGATCCGTTACTGGAAGATCGACAAACTGAGCGGACTGAACGAGATCGGGCGCCGTGCGCAGGACCGGATCATGCAGATCCCCGACCGGCTGCGTCGCATCGCCGAGCTGATCGAGACCCGGAGTCGCGCCCGGACCTTCTCATTCGAAGTCGTGTTCAATCGTGAATTCGCGATGGAATAGCCGGGTCGCTGCCGCCATCCTCGCCGCATTCCTCGGAGCAAGCGGCTGCGGCGATGGCGACAAGCCGGCCCCAGGCGCGCCCCCGCCCGCCCCGCGTGGAGCGGCGGCCCAGGCGGACGCCGACCGCCTCGGCCGGGAAGTCTTCGACCTCCTTGACCGCGCCGCCAGCTACGCGGCAACCCACCAGCGCCGCTATCCGCCGAGCCTGCGCGAAGCCGGCGTCGACAGCCTCACACCCGCCGTTGCCCGGGTGCTCGAAACTGAGGGGCCGCCCGTCGCCATCGTCATGTTCCGGCGTCCGATCGGGAAGGTGCTGACCAGTTGCCGGGCGCCGATCGACATCCTCGAGGAATCGGCGCTCAACGACGGTCAATTCACCATCACCTGCACCGACTCGACCGGTCAGGGACACCCTTACACGGTGCGCCGGCCGGCCGGCCATTGATCACCACCGCATGAGTCTGCTGCTTGCGCTGGCTCGAGTGATCGTCATCGCCGCCCTCGCGGCATCCTCGATGATCGCCTTGACGCACTGGGCCGTGCGCGAGCGAAGATTGGATCCGTTCGGGGCTTGGGCGGGCTTTGTCCGCCGCTGGGGAGACCCGCTCCTCGGTCCCATCGAGCGCCGCCTGCTCCGGGCAGGGCGCAATCCCCAGGACGCGCCGCTGTGGCTCTGTGGCGGAGCGATCATTGGCGGGCTCCTCCTGCTGAGCGCACTCTCCTGGCTGGGCCGGTTCCTGTCCGAAATGCGGTCTGCCTTCTCCGGCGGGGCAGCCAGCACGGTGGGCTTCGCCGTCAACGTCGCCTACACCGTCTTGATGGCGGCGCTCATCGTACGGGTGATCACCTCCTGGCTGGGCCTCTCTGAACACGATCGGCGGCTGCGCCCCGTCCTGCGACTGACCGATTGGCTGGTCGAGCCGATTCGCCGTCGCGTGCCGCCGTTCGGCATGTTCGACATCAGCCCGCTGATCGCCTGGATCGTCCTGATGCTTGCCCGCGCGCTCCTGCTCGCCATCATTCTGTGAACGCGGTGGAATCGGTCGAGGGAGGGGTGCGACTTCGGGTGCGGGTGCAACCTCGCGCGTCCCGGAGTGAGCTCGCCGGCCTCCATGACGGGCGCGTGCGCATTCGGCTCGCAGCCCCTCCGGTGGACGGCGAAGCGAACGAGGAGCTCGAGCGTTTCCTCGCGCGCCTCCTGTCGGTACCAAGGCGCGCGGTGAGCCTGACGGCGGGCCATTCCAGTCGCCAGAAGACCCTCGTGGTCCTCGGCGTCACGACGGCGGATGCCCGCGAGGCGCTCGGCCTGGCCTAGCCGAGTGCGCGACGCGCAGGCACCGCCCCGCCTCACCCGCCCGCGGGCCGACCAACGAACAACCGGAAATACCAGGTCCGGTTGATCCCCTCGAACGAGTCGAAGGCATCGGAGAGCGCGAATCCGTACCGGACATCGAGTCCGATGAACTTGTCGCCGCTCATGCGGGCCACCTGGAGCCCGGCCGGAATCGTCCATTCGGTGCCATTCGCGTCTTCGCAGAGTCCCTCATCGCCTGCACAGCCGATCTTGAACGCCGCGGCGATCCCGCCGTAAAAGCGGATCCGGGTCGCGCCTCCGCCGGCAGGGACCGCGGCGCCGAAGGTGATGGGCACATCGAAGTAGTCGAGTCGCAGGTCGCCCCCACCCTTCTGGACCCAGAGCGTCTCGAGAGTCACCGCCGTGTGCCCGCGATTGATTCCCATCATCAGGCCGGCCGTACCTCCCCACCTGCTCTCGGAATCGCTGATGTTCGTGCTCAGGTCGCTGAGCGTGGCGCCACCGACAATCGCTCCGAATTTCTGGCCGAACCCCTGCGCCCCGGCGGAGCCCGGAACGAGCAGGACGAGAATGGCAGCCAGGGCGAGCGGAGGGAACCGCATCGAGGGACTCCTTGGAGTGGCCGGTGGACTGGCAGCGAGTGCGAAGGTGCCCGAAATTCCACAGGTCCAACCGGCCAGTCAAGCAGGGATCCCCACCCACCCCGGGCTGAACCACCCTTGCCATCCGGGGGACCTCCATTACACTCCAATGTACAATTGAATCCGTGGTGATTTGCGCCGCTTGCGGCCACGTTAAACAACCCGCTAAAACGCCTGCCCGAGAGCCGTTTTAGCTCCGGGCATTGTCGTTTGGAGTCCGAGTGAACGTACTTCCTGGCCCCTCCCCCTCCGCCCGTGCCCGACGGCTCGCCGCACTCGAGCGGCTGCTGTCGGAACGGATCCTCGTGCTCGATGGCGCCATGGGCACGATGATCCAGGCCCGTGGCCTGGGCGAGGCCGATTTCCGGGGAGAACGCTTCCGCGATCATCCACACGATCTCAAGGGCTGCAACGACCTGCTCTCCCTCACCCGTCCCGATGTCATCACCGAGATCCACGCCGCCTATCTCGATGCCGGGGCCGATATCCTCGAGACGAATTCGTTCAATACGACTTCGATCGCCCTGGCCGACTATGGGCTGGCGTCGATCGCGGAGGAGCTGGCCCGGGCCTCCGCCTCGGTGGCCCGCGCGGCGGCGGATATGTACGAGGCCAGGACCCCCGGGCACTTCCGCTATGTCGCCGGAGTGCTCGGCCCGACCAACCGCACCGCCTCGATCAGCCCGGACGTGAACGATCCCGGACAGCGCAACATCGACTTCGACACCCTGAGGACGGCCTACAGGGAAACGGTGCGCGGCGCAGTGGCCGGCGGCGCCGACCTGCTGCTGGTTGAGACGATCTTCGATACGCTGAACGCAAAGGCCGCGCTGGTGGCGATCGAGGAGTGCTTCGAGGCCTGGGGTGCCCGCCTGCCGGTGATGATCTCGGGCACCATCGTGGACGCGAGCGGGCGCACGCTGTCCGGCCAGACGGTGGAAGCCTTCTGGCATTCGGTGGCCCACGCGCGACCGGTGAGTGTCGGACTGAACTGCGCGCTGGGCGCCAAGGCGCTGCGTCCCCACGTCCAGGCGCTGGCGCGGGCTGCACCGATCGCAGTGAGCGCCCATCCCAACGCCGGACTCCCGAACGCGTTCGGCGGGTACGACGAGACTCCAGCCGAGACGGCGGAGATCCTCGGGGAATTCGCACGGAGCGGGCTGGTGAACATCGTCGGTGGGTGCTGCGGCACCACGCCGGCGCACATCGCGGCGATCGCGGACGCCGTTCGCGGCGTGACGCCCCGGCGGCCGCCGACGGTGCCGCCCCTGCTCCGGCTGAGCGGGCTCGAGGCGCTGACCGTGGGGCCGGACACCAATTTCGTGAACATCGGCGAGCGCACGAACGTGACCGGCTCGCGCCGCTTCGCCCGCCTCGTTCTCGACGGCCGCTATGAAGAGGCCATGGAGGTGGCGCGGCAGCAGGTCGAGGCCGGCGCCCAGCTCATCGATGTGAACATGGATGAGGGGATGCTGGACGCGGTGGCGGCGATGACCCGTTTCCTTCGCCTGGTTGCGACCGAGCCGGCCATCGCCCGGGTCCCCGTCATGATCGACAGTTCCCGGTGGGACGTGCTGGAGGCGGGCCTCAAGTGCGTGCAGGGCAAGGGTGTCGTCAACAGCCTTTCGCTCAAGGAAGGCGAGGAACCCTTCCTCCGTCAGGCCCGAACGGTGCGTCGGTACGGTGCGGCCGTCGTGGTCATGGCCTTCGACGAGCAGGGCCAGGCCGACACCGTCGAGCGAAAGGTGGCGATCGCCACCCGGGCCTACCGGCTGCTGACCGAGCACGCCGCGTTTCCCCCGGAAGACATCATTCTCGATCCCAATGTCTTCGCGATCGGCACCGGCATCGAAGAGCATGCCGGGTACGCCGTGGCGTTCATCGAGGCGGCACGGCGCATCAAGGCGGAATTGCCGCACGCCAGCGTGAGCGGCGGCATCAGCAACGTGTCGTTCGCCTTCAGGGGAAATGAACCGGTGCGTCAGGCTGTGCACGCCGTCTTTCTCTATCACGCGATCCAGGCGGGCCTGGACATGGGCATCGTCAACCCCGCCCAGCTCGCGATCTACGATGACATTCCGGCCGACCTGCGCGAGCGGGTGGAGGATGTGGTCTTCGATCGCCGCCCGGATGCCACCGACCGCCTGCTGGCGGTCGCGAGCCAGGTCGAGGGACAGGCCGGCCACGCGGGGCCCGATCTCTCCTGGCGGGAGACCCCCGTGCGCGAGCGGCTGATCCACGCCCTGGTCGAGGGCATCGCGGACTGGATCGAGGCCGACACCGAGGAGGCCCGGCAGCAGGCCGTGCGGCCCATCGACGTGATCGAGGGCCCGCTGATGGATGGGATGAATGTGGTGGGCGACCTCTTTGGCGCGGGCAAGATGTTCCTGCCGCAGGTGGTCAAGAGCGCCCGGGTGATGAAGCGCGCGGTGGCCCTCCTGGTGCCCTTCATCGACGCCGCGCAGGAAAAGGAAGGCGGAAAGCCGAAGGGCAAGGTCGTGCTCGCCACGGTCAAGGGCGACGTGCACGACATCGGGAAGAACATCGTGGGCGTGGTGCTGCAGTGCAATAATTTCGAGGTGCTGGACCTCGGCGTGATGGTGCCTGCCGCGAAAATCCTCGAAACCGCCCGGCTGGAGAAAGCGGACCTGATCGGCTTGAGCGGGCTGATCACCCCGTCGCTCGAGGAAATGGCGCTCGTGGCCGCCGAGCTCGAGCGTGAGGGGTTCACGCAGCCGCTGCTCATCGGCGGCGCCACGACGTCCCGCGCGCACACCGCGGTCCGGATCGCTCCCCAGTATCGCGGCGCGACCGTGTACGTGCCGGACGCCTCCCGCGCGGTCGCCGTCGCCGGAAGCCTGATGAGCGATACGCTGCGGGACGGATTCGTGGCGGAGACTCGCGAAGCCTATGAAACGCTCCGTCGCGAGCGCGCCCGGCGCGAGGCGGACCGCCTGCTTCCGCTGGCGGAAGCGCGCCGTCGCGGCCCGCGGTTGGACTGGGAGGGCCCGGCCCCGCACCCGGCGTTCCTGGGCGTGCGGACGATCGACGCCTTCCCGCTTACCGAGCTGGTTTCTCGCATCGACTGGACGCCGTTCTTCCAGGCCTGGGAACTCAAGGGGCGGTATCCCGCCATCCTGGAGGATCCGGCGACGGGCACCGCGGCGCGCGAGCTGTTCCGCGATGCCGAGGCCATGCTGGCCGATATCGTTCGTCACGGCCGGCTCACGGCGACGGCCGTGCTGGGGTTCTTCCCGGCCCAGCGAATGGGCGCGGACGACATCGCGATCTACGATTCAGAGGACCGGCGGAAGGTGCGCGCCGTCATCCACACATTGCGACAGCAGATGTCCAAGGGAGATGGCCGGCCGAACCTGGCGCTGGCGGATTTCGTCGCGCGACCGGAAGACGGTCCCGACCACATCGGCCTCTTCGCCGTAACGGTGGGACACGGGCTCGACGAGATCGTCCGCGAGCGCGAGGCAGCGCACGATGATTACAGCGCCATCATGGCCAAGGCGCTCGCCGACCGGCTGGCGGAGGCTTTCGCCGAGCGGCTCCACGAGCGGGTCCGCCAGGTGGAGTGGGGCTATGCCCCGACGGAGCAGCTCGACAACGACGCGCTCATCCACGAGGTGTATCAGGGGATCCGACCCGCGCCGGGATATCCGGCCTGCCCGGATCACACCGAGAAGCGAACAATCTTCGACCTCCTCGAGGCCGAAACCCGCGCCGGGATCCACCTGACGGAGTCCGGCGCGATGCTGCCCACGGCCTCGGTGAGCGGGTATTACCTGTGGCACCCCGGCGCCCGGTACTTCGGTGTCGGCCATCTCGGCCGCGATCAGATCGAGGACTATGCGAAGCGGAAGGGCTGGACCATCGACGAAGCCGAGCGGTGGCTCGCGCCGAATCTGGGATATGAGCGGCGCTGAATCGATCAGAAGCGCGAGGGAGGTCCGCGCCGTGAGGGCGAACCACCCCACCGGGGCGGGGTGGTGTGGTCTGGGTGCTGAGCCCGAGCGGCGCGGGCCCCCGAGCGCGTTCGTGGAAACCGACTCACGGGGAGGCGCCGGCCGAGTGGGGCCGCTTCGGCTCAGCACCGACACCCCCTTCCCCACTCCCCTGCGGTGGTTCGCCGTCAGCAGCCCCATCTCGTCCATCGCCTCTACCAGAGGTTGTGATGCCCACGCTGCGTGATTTGCTGACCGACAGCCGGGTGCATGTCGCCGACGGCGCGATGGGCACGATGCTCTACTCACGCGGCGTGTATGTGAACGTCTGCTACGATGAGCTGAACGTGCGCCAGCCCGACGTCGTGCGCGACGTGCATCGCGACTACATCCGGGCCGGCGCCCGGCTCGTGGAGACCAACACCTTCGGCGCCAATCCGTTCAAGCTGGCCCACTACGGCCTCGCGGCCGATACCGAGGCCCTGAATGCGGCGGCGGCCGGAATCGCGCGCGAAGCGGCCGGCGGCCGCGACGTGGCGGTCCTCGGCGCGATCGGTCCCCTGGGCGTTCGCCTGGAACCGTTCGGCGAGACGTCAGCCGAGGAGGCCCGCGCGGCCTTTGCCCGCCAGGCCTCCGGGCTCGTCGCGGGTGGCGTGGACGGAATCATCCTCGAGACCTTCATGGACGTCGAGGAGCTGCGCGCCGCCGTCGAGGGTGTCCGGCGCGTGTCCGACCTGGCCATCATTGCCCAGATGACCGTCGGCGAAGACGGCAGGACGCATTACGGCACCGCACCGGCGGATTTCGGCCCGGTGATCGCGGCCATGGGCGTGGATGCCGTGGGCGTGAACTGCTCCGTCGGTCCGCATGGCGTGCTCGAGGCGATCGAGAGCCTGGCAAAGGTCGTTACGCTCCCGCTGACCGCGATGCCGAACGCCGGCCTGCCGCGCGAGGTGGGCGGCCGCAAGATGTACATGGCTTCACCCGAGTACATGGCGAGCTACGCGCGCCGCATGGTCGAGGCCGGGGCGCGGGTGGTCGGAGGGTGCTGCGGCACCACCCCGGACCACATCAAGGCCATGACCGGCTTCGTGCAGAGCGTCTCGCCGCGCCACGTGGCGGTCGCTGTGCCCGGGCCCGTGTCCCAGCCCGCGGTGGAGCCGGTGCTCCTCTCGGAGCGATCACACTACGGCGCGAAGATCGCCCGGGGAGAATTCCTCACCACCGTCGAAATCGTTCCGCCCAAGGGCGTGGACCCCGCGCCGATGTTCGCCCAGGTCCGCGCCCTCAAGGCGGCAGGGGTCGACGCGGTGAACGTGCCGGACGGCCCGCGCGCCCAGAGCCGGATGGGCGCGCTCCTGTCCGGACTCCTGATCGAGCGGGAAGTCGGACTCGAGGCCGTCGTGCATTACGCCTGCCGGGATCGGAATCTCCTCGGCATGCTGAGCGACCTCCTCGGCGCCGCCGCCGCGGGGCTCCGGAACCTGCTGCTCGTAACGGGGGACCCGCCGAAGATGGGTCCGTATCCGGACGCGACCGCCGTCTTCGACATCGACTCGATCGGCCTCACGAATCTCGTGAGCCGTCTGAACCACGGCCTCGACCCCGGAGGCAACGCGCTCGGCGAGCCGACCCGGTTCGTGATCGGCGTGGGTGTGAATCCCGCCGCACCGGACCTCGACCGCGAGCTGCGCCGCTTCGCGTGGAAGGTTGAAGCCGGGGCGGAGTTCGCGGTCACCCAGCCGGTTTTCGATCTCGATCAGCTCGATCGGTTCCTGAAGCAAGTGGAGCACTTCCGGCTGCCGATCGTCGGCGGAATCTGGCCGCTCGTGTCCCTGCGGAACGCCGAGTTCCTGGCCAACGAGGTCCCCGGCGTCACGGTGCCCCAGGAGGTACTCGATCGGATGCGCCGTGCAAGCGCGGCGGGCAAGGACGCCGCGCTGGCCGAAGGAGTGAGCATCGCGCGGGAAATGCTGGCAGCCGTCCGGGACCGTCTGGCAGGAGCCCAGGTGTCCGCCCCGCTCGGCCGCGTGCCGGTTGCGCTCGAAGTGCTCGACGCACGTTGAACACCGCTCGCCCCGGCGGTATCTTCCCGCCCGTCGCAGCAGCCCTCGACCCCGGGTCGGAGATCCCATGACCGAGACGACCGTCGCGCCGATGCCACTTACGGCGCTCACTGAAGAAGAATTGATGTTCCAGTCCGCGGTCCGCGAGTTTGCGGAAGCCGAGGTCGGGCCCCATGTCCATGAAATGGACGACGCGGGCCAGTTCAATCTCGACATCATTCCGAAGTTTTTCGAGCTCGGGCTGATGGGCGTCGAGATTCCGGAACGCTTCGGCGGCGCCGGCGGGAACATTTTCCTCGCGACACTCGCCATCGAGCAGTTGGCACGGGTGGACGCCAGCGCCGCCATCTACGTGGACGTCCACAATACGCTCGTCAACAACGCGATCCTGCGGTGGGCTTCCCCGGAACAGCACGAGCGTTACCTGCCCCGGCTCGCCCGTGACCTGCTCGGCGCGTTCGCACTCTCGGAGCCGGCCAGCGGCAGCGATGCCTTCGCGCTCGAGACCAAGGCGGTGCACAAGGGCGACCACTGGGAGCTGACGGGCCGGAAGTTCTGGATCACCAATGGCGGCGAGGCGGGCTTTTTCATCGTATTCGCGAACACCGATTTTTCGAAGGGCTACAAGGGGATCACCGGCTTCCTCGTAGAGCGTGACTTCCCGGGCTTCGCGGTCGGCAAGAAGGAGAAGAAGCTTGGCATCCGTGCCTCCAGCACCACTGAGCTGATCCTCGAAGGGTGCCGGGTGCCGAACGAGAACGTCTTCGGCCCGGTGGGCCAGGGATACAAGATTGCGATCGAGACCCTGAATGAGGGTCGGATCGGCATCGGCGCCCAGATGATCGGCGTCGCAGCGGGGGCACTCGAGGCGGCGACCAACTACGTAAAGGAGCGAAAGCAGTTCGGAAAGCCGATCGCAGAGTTCCAGGGCGTCCAGTTCCAGCTCGCCCAGATGGCCACCGAGCTCGAGGCTGCGAAGCTCATGGTCTACAACGCCGCCCGGCTCAAGGACACCGGCCAGCCGTTCCTCCGGGAGGCGGCGATGGCCAAGCTCTTCAGCTCGCAGGTGGCCGACCGCATCACTTCACAGAGCCTGGAGTTGTTCGGAGGCTACGGTTACTCCAAAGAATACCCTGCGGAGAAGTTCTACCGGGATGCCAAGATTGGCACGATCTACGAGGGGACCAGTAACATGCAACTGCAAACTATTGCAAAGCTGCTCCTGAAATAGCCCGCGCCAAGGACAGGCCGGAACGAGCCCTGGCGATGTGAAACAACTTCACTAGCCCGGGCTCATCTATTGACACCTCATACGGTTATTTGCTAAGTTAGCCGTCGCCGCCGGGCTCCCCCATTCCGTCGGACACCTCAGCCTTGCCCGTTGCACGATCTCCTTGCGCCCTGCCGCGTGTTTTCGGCGGGGGTGTCTCGCCTTCGGCTCATAGCGTACGGAACGGTCCTTGCAGAGTTGCTCGGGCGGACGGTCCTCCCCCGCCGTGTCCCTGAATCACGTGGTGGTGTGCCTGTGACGCGTACCTGCGCGCCCCGAACCCTTTGTCGCTTCCTCACCGGCTTCCTCGCCGTGTACATCACGTGCGGGGTGGCGCCGGTGTTTGCGCAGGGAGCCGACGCCGAAGTCGTGGCGCGGATCGAGAGCTGGTACCGCCGGGCCCAGCGCCGCGCGCCTGGCCTCTGGGGCATCGCGATCGCGGACCAGCAGGGCCACCTGGTGTGGAGCCTGCACCCCGATGAGCCCCTCATTCCGGCCTCGACCGTCAAGCTCTTCACGACCGGCTTCGCGCGGAGCACGCTCGGCGGCGATGCGCGCCGCCCCACGCGTGTGCTCGGGCAGGGCGGCACGGACTCGGCCGGCACCTGGTTCGGCACCTGGGCTCTCGAGGTCAACGGCGACATGTCGCTCGAGCGGGCCTCGCGCCAGGGTCCCCAGCTCTCCGACCTCGCCACTCAGCTGAGAGACGCGGGGATCCGCCGCCTGACTGGCCCGCTGGTTGTCCAGAGCGCTGAAGGCCCCGCCGAAAGCTCATACCCCTCGGTCTGGTCCACCCGCCATCGCGGGCGCCTCTTCGCCCCACCCATCGGTGCGGTCACCCTGTCGGAGAACGTTGTCCGCTTCACCGTGAGGCCGGGAGTGAAGCAGGGCGCGCGTCCGGTCATCGCCGGGGAATCGCCACGCGGAGTCGGCTCCCTCGTCGAGATCCGCGCCAAGACGGTCGCCGGCCGGCGGTCAAAGCTGTGGGTCCAGGCGACGGCGGAGGGCGGCTGGATCGTCGGCGGGACGATCGGCAGGTCCTCGCGCGGTCGCACCTTCTCCGCCGTCGCGAACAATCCCACCACGGTGCTCCGCGCCGCCTGGGGCGCCGCGCTCCGGGGTGCGGGCATCGAGTGGGACCAGGGCACCATCGTACTCGCCGGCCCGGGGCCGAGCCGCTACACCGTGCTGGCCGAGGTGGAGTCGCCGCCCCTCGATTCACTGGCGAGCGAGGTAAATCGCCGCAGCCTCAACATCGGCGCCGAGCTCCTGCTCCGGTGGGCCGGCGGCACCCGCGACGCCGCAAGCCGCCTGGTCGAGCACGTCCTGGCCGTGACCGGGAAGACCGATGGTGTCCACCTTGTCGATGGCAGCGGCCTGTCGAACCTCGATCGCGTCGCGCCGTCGACCTTCACCGCCTACCTTGCCCGCTTCCCGCTCACCAAGGCCGGCCGGAATTTCCCGCAGCTCTTGCCGGCCAACGGCCAGGGCACGCTGCATCGGCTCTCGAGCGGATTCCCCGGGCGCGGGGTGGTCCGGGCAAAGACTGGCACGCTGAACGACGTCTCGACGGTGGTCGGTTACCTCGGCCGCCAGGACGGCGTGCTCCTTGTCTCGCTCATGTACAACGGCGGCCGCCCGCACACCGCCCGCGCCGAGCAGTGGCGCCTCTTCCGGGCCCTCGGCGGCGATGGCGTCGTCATCCCGTCCGAACAGGTCGACGAGCCGGAGGAGTTCCAGTTGGGCGGCGAGAGCAGCGAGCCCGCGCCCTCCGGGGCCCAGTAGCCGTCGCCGAGGCCGGGGCGTCCACCGCCTGGCGCGATCACGGAAACGAAACGGGGGCGGCCGATGGCCGCCCCCGTCGCATTTCCGGAACTTCGTCCCGGTCGACGAACTGACAATGGTGGCGCTGGACGGCGGCGGCTTCGCTACCTAACGTTGACCAGCCATGATCGAGCGCACGCCTCCGCCTGGTACGTCTCGCCGAGCGGTCACTCC
Organism: Gemmatimonadales bacterium; assembly: GCA_035711365.1. Lineage (GTDB taxonomy): Bacteria > Gemmatimonadota > Gemmatimonadetes > Gemmatimonadales > GWC2-71-9 > DASTCF01. The sequence continues at coordinate 25,639 of DASTCF010000195.1, read as the reverse complement.
GGCGACCACCGCCCGCATCCTGCATCTCACGTTGACGGCGTCGACCGTGCTGATGGCGGCGATGGGATGGGCGCTCCGCGGCCGCTTCGCCGCGCCAGCCGCGACCACGGGAGCGCTGGCGTTCGCGGCCTACGCCCTCGCCGCCTCCGGGCTGATGGCCGGGCTCTCGCTGAGGCGGCTGATCCCGGTCCGCAGCAGCAGCCAGTCGGAGTTGGATTGGTGGCGGTCCCATCTGGGGAAGGCCATCGCGATCTGGGCGATCGGGGAGAGTATCGTTCTTTTCGGCGCCGTCGTCCTGGCCGTGAGCGGTCGGATGCTGCCGTTCGCAGCGGCGGCCGCTGCCGGTCTGTCGCTACTCGCCGCCACGACTCCCGCACGCATCGCCGAGTAGGCTGCGCGCCACCACCTCCACCTTCAGATGAGCTGCCATGACCGCCGCTGACCATCAGTTCCTCACCCGCCTGCTCGATGCCCCGGGGCCATCGGGGTTCGAGACGGCCCCCGCCCGGCTGTGGAGGCAGGAGGCGGAAGGGTTCGCCGACCAGGTCGGCGTCGATGTGCACGGCAACTGCTACGCGACCGTGAATCCAGGCGGTAATCCCCGGGTGATGTTGGCGGGGCATCTCGACGAAATCGGCGTGATGGTGGTACATGTCGACGACGACGGATTCCTCGGCTTCGATGCGATCGGCGGCTGGGACCATCAGGTCTTCGTGGGCCAGCGGGTCACTCTCCTGGGCCGCCAGGGCCCGGTGTCGGGGGTCGTCGGCAAGAAGGCGATCCACCTGATGGACAAGGATGATCGGGAGAAGATCTCGCGCGTAGAAGATCTGTGGATCGACATCGGCGCCAAGACGAAGGACGAAGCGGGCGCGCTGGTCCGCGTGGGCGATGCGGGCGTCCTCACCTCTTCGGTGATCTCACTGCCCAACGGACGAATCGCGAGCCGGTCACTCGACAACCGCATCGGAGCCTATGTCGTTCTCGAGGCGCTTCGCCTGCTGGCGAATGACCGGCCCGCCGCCCGGGTCACGGCCGTCGGAACGACCCAGGAGGAAATCGGCTTCACCGGTGGCGGCGCCCGCACCAGCGCCACGGAGCTGGACGCCCAGGTGGCAATCGTCGTGGACGTCACCCACGCAACCGACTATCCGGGCGTCGAGAAGCGAAAGCATGGAGAGTTCAAGCTGGGAGGCGGGCCGGTCCTCTCCCGCGGCAGTGCGGTGAATCCAGTAGTGTTCGACCGATTGGTGGGGGCCGCCGACGCGGAAAAAATCCCCTATACGATCGAAGCCGCGCCACGGTCTACGAGCACCGATGCCGACAATATCTTCACCGCCCACCGCGGCGTGGCCACGGGGCTCGTCAGCGTGCCGCTGCGCTACATGCACAGCCCGAGTGAAATGGTGGAGCTGGAGGATGTGAGCCGGGCGGCGCGCCTGCTGGCCGCGTTTGCACGGGGGATCGACGCGAAGACGGATTTCGTGCCGAGATAGGCGGGTCGGCGGGTCAGGCGAAGCTACTGCCCGACTGTCCGCCTGTCCGACTATTTCAAGATCTTGCCCACCGCATCACGCACCGCCTGATCGCTGTCGCCGAGGAGTTCGACCAGGGCGGTTCGCGCCGCGGCATCCTCCACCAGGGCCAGTCCTTCGATCGCGGCCAGGCGCAGAGCCGTCGGCTTCCGGGCAAACAGTCCTCTGGGGGGGGCGGCCGATTTGCGCAGCGCGTGGATGGCTTCGGCGGTGCCGAACCGGCCCAGCGCCAGATGGAGCTCTCGCAGGACATCGGGATGGTCCTCCTCATCGAGCCGGAGCACCACCGACATGGCAATGCCCTTCGTCCAGGGAGCCCCGAGGGACTGGGCGGCCTGCAGCCGCACCGCAGGCGAGGGATCCCGGAGGGCGCGCCGCAGGGGCTCGAGCGCGGCGGTTGTCCCGATGCGGGCCAGGGCGCCGGTGACCGCCCTGCGCACCCGCTCGTCGCGGTGCGAGATCTGATCGGCGAGACGCGGGACGGCGTCCTCGAGCCCCAGCTCACCGCACAACTCCGCGACATTCCGGACCACGAACCAGTCGGGGTGATCCAGGCGGCTGATGATCTGCGGCCCGCCCGCCTTCATTCTGCTCAACACGTTGAAGTAGCTCCGTCGCTCTTCGATCGTCGGCGCGACCGTCAGGAGCTCGAGCAACGGCTCGACGGCGTCATCGCCCATGCGTTCGAGCGCTGCGAGCGCTTCCTGCCGGCGCTGGCCCGCCAGCGCCAGCCGGGCGATGTGCTGGAGGGCCGGCTTCGGCAGAATCCGGCGCATGGTGATGGTGAATCGCCGCTGGTGGGCCTCGCCGCCCAAGGCGGCCTCTGCGGCCCGCACCCGCGTCGCCACGGTCAGCACCTCTTCCCAGTCATCGTGCCGATAGGCGAGGTCGGCGCGTGCCTCGAGTTCGCGCAGCTCATCGTGCGGGAACGCACCGGGCTCTTCCGCAGCACCCGGACCCGATCCACTGCTCCCCGCGTGGGATTCGGTGAGCGGCAGGTACGGCGCCGCCTCGACGGGCTCCGGTGCCGCTTCGGACTTGACGGAAACCAGACCGGTTTCCGCCAGGATGATCGTATCTCCTGCCGGCGGAAGGGCGCGGGGAGGACTGACCTCAATTGCAAGCGCGGCCTCGCGGGGTAGTCGCTGCACGAACGCTTCGGCGCCGCCCGGGCCCGGCGGTGGACTCGCCAACTGGCGAAGCACCGCGAGCAGGTCCGCCGGCTTTACGCCGCCGGGCACGCCGAGGACTCCGACTCCGTGAACGATGAACCGGGCCTGAACTTCCGCGGCCCCCGGCGTCCCCTTCGCGAGCGGAGTCCCGTCCACGGTCAGGCCGGAGAGGTCGGCGCTCAACGTGGCGCCGGTGGCTTCGAGAGTTGCGAACAGGGATCGGAATGCCGTCTTCTGCGCGTCCCGGTCATCCGGGGCGTTCACGAGAAGGTCGAGCATGCGGGCGAGTGCGGCGACGATCGAGGATGGGGCGGCCATCGCTATAGCGTCCCGCCGACGGGGTGAGAAGTCAAGGCCGCGGGCTGCGAGGTGCATGTAGCATTGCGACCGCGGGTCGATGAATCCGGCGAGTTGGGCCTGGGGCGCCACCCCGATTAGAATCTTAGGGTCACCTTCGGGTCCGGCAACCCCTCCGCACCCTCTACTTTCAAGGCAAGCGCTTAATCCATGCGTGCTTCCATCGCTTTTTCGCTGGCCCTCTCCGTCGCGGGCATCCTCCCGGTCCAGGCCCAGACCAGTGCCGCCGCACCGTCGGCCGCCGAGCGAGTGCTCGATGACGTTCGATTCCTTGCCGATGACCGGCTGGGCGGCCGGCTCACCGGAACGGCGGGGGCGGACACCGCCGCCGCGTACATCGCACGCCGGTTCGGCCAGGCGGGCCTCCAGCCGGCTCCCGCCGGCTGGTTCCAGCCGTTCACCGTTTCAAAGGATGCTCCTGCCGTGCAGCACGCCAATCTCGGGGAGTTGCACGGGAAGAACGTGATCGGCATCCTGCCGGGCCGGGACCCCGCCCTTCGCGGGGAGATCGTCGTCGTCGGCGCGCACTATGACCATCTGGGGCTCGGCGGCTTTGGTGCGCTGGACCCGGACAGCACAGGCAGGGTCCATAACGGAGCGGACGACAACGCGTCCGGCAGCGCCGCGCTGATTGAAATCGCCCAGCGCCTCGCGGCCGCGCCTCCTGCCCGAACCGTCGTGTTCATTGCGTTCAGCGGCGAGGAGCTCGGGCTCCTCGGCTCCGACTACTATGTGAAGAACCCGGCGTATCCGCTCACCGGTGTCATGGCCATGATCAATCTCGACATGGTCGGGAGGCTCAAGGACAACCGCCTCATCGTCTACGGGGTCGGCACCGCGAAGGAGTTCCCCGCCCTCCTCGATTCGCTGAACTGGTATGCCAAGTTCGACCTGAAGCCCCAGCCGGAGGGGTACGGCCCGAGCGACCAGACCTCTTTCTACGCGGCACACCGGCCGGTGCTCCACCTCTTCACGGACCTGCACGCCGACTATCACCGCTCGACGGATGACTGGGACAAGATCAACGCGCCGGGCATGGTGCGGGTGGCAGAGTTCGCGACGGGCATCGTGACGGCGATCGCGAATCGTCCGGTGGCGCTCACGTTCATCGACGTCCCACCGCCCGCCCCCAAGCCGGGCGTCGCGTCCACCCCCGGCTACGGCGCCTATCTCGGCACCATTCCCGACATGGCCTCCGGCGACATCGGCGGCGTGCGGATCACAGGCGTTACCAAGGGCAGCCCGGCCGAACTGGGCGGCCTCAAGGGCGGCGACATCATTACCCGAATCGGCGAGCACCAGGTGTCGGACCTGGTCGCCATGACGGAGGCGCTTCGCGCCCACCGTGCGGGCGACAAGGTCGAGATCGTGGTGCTGCGCGACGGCGTCGAACAGCACCTGCCAGTCACGCTCGGCAAACGCGGCGGATGAGCCCGGCGGTCCTCGACGCGGACAAGGTGGTCGCCGCGCTGCGTGGCGCCTTCGCGCGGGAGGCGGGCCGTCAGGCCCTGCTTCAGATGGCTGCTGACCGGATCCGGGCGGCCGGCGCCCCGTACACTTCTGTCTATCTCTATATGCTGCACGACGCCGAGCTCCGCCTCGAAGCCTTCAGCGGGCGCGAGACGGAACACACCCGGATCCCCATCGGCAGGGGCGTCTGCGGCACCGCGGTCGCCACGGGTCAGGACCAGAACGTCGGCGATGTGCGTGGGCTCGAGAACTACCTGGCCTGCAATCTCGAAACCCGTTCCGAGCTGGTCGTCCTGATTCGCCGCGGCCCCGCCATCCTGGGCCAGATCGACATCGACAGCGATGTCACCGATCCCTTCACGGCCGCGGAGCAGGAAGCCGTGAAGGCCGTTGCCGACGCGCTCGCCGTTCTCCTGTGATCACAACGACCACCCGCGCGGTCCGCGGGGTGGACATCTTCGAGCGCCGCCTCGGCTCCGGGCCCGCCGTGGTCGTCCTGCACGGAGGCCCGGGGGCGCACCACGACTACCTGTTGCCGGGATTCGACGCCCTCGCCACGGGTCGCACGCTCATCTATTACGACCAGCGCGGCGGGGGACAGTCCGCAGTGGCGCGCAGCGTTCCCGTTGGCTGGACGGAGCACGTCGCCGACCTGGAGGCGCTCCGCTCGATATGGGGGCTGGATCGGCTCACGCTCCTGGGCTACTCGTGGGGCGGGCTGCTTGCCGAGCTCTATGCGACGAACCATCCGAACCGGGTCGAGCGTCTGGCCCTCGTCTCGGCCGCACCGGCATGGCGCGCCGCGCGAGTGGAGTTCGAGCACCGCTTCCACAACCGCACCATGTCGCCCGCGTTTCAAGCCGAGCGGGCGGCATTGCGAGAGAGCGGACTCCGGGAGCGTGACCCGGCCGCCTTCCAGCGGCGGCTCTTCGAGCTGTCGGTTGCCGGGTATTTCCACGATCCGTCGCAGGCCGGCTCACTGACGCCTTTCCGGGTGACTGGTCGCACGCAGCAGGAGGTCTGGGCCAGCCTCGGCGAATTCGACCTGCGCCCGGCGCTCCGGCTGCTCCACCTGCCCGCCGTTGTGCTGCACGGCGACGACGACCCGATTCCCGCCGAATTCGCACGGACGGTGGCCGAATGCCTGGGCGCGCCGTTTCACCTGCTCCCGCACTGCGGCCACGTGCCGTACGTCGAAGCGTTCGACGACTTTCGCCGCATTCTCGACGGCTTCCTGCCGCGCGCATGACGCGGCGCGGTTGCGCGCCCGCCATGCGCGCTCCATCCTTGACCCATGTCCTTTGTGCAACCTCGCAAGCGACTGGCGCTCGTGATCGGCGCCGGCGGCGTGAAGTGTGCCGCGGCAATCGGCCTGCAGCAGGCGCTGAGGGACGACGGCATTGAGCTGGACATGGTGGTCGGATGCAGCGGAGGGGCCATCTACGCCGCGGCGACGGCGCTTGGCTGGTCCATCGAGCATACGATCGACACGGCGGTCCGCCTGTGGACGGCGGAAGCGACGTCGCGACCGCGCCGCTTCGCGCTGCTCCAGGCGGCGTTTCCGAAGCTGTTCGGGTTTTCCGCCGAATTCAGCTTCCGCGATGACCGGCTCCTCGGCGAGCGGCTCAGGTCGGCGTTCGGCGAGCAGCAGTTCAGTGATACGGCGCTTCCCCTGTTCATCACGGCCACGGATTTTCACAGCGGCGACCAGGTCGTGTTGTCCGGCGGCAAGCTGTGGGAAGCGATGCGGGCAAGCATCGCCATCCCGCTGGTCTTCCCGCCCTGGCGGATCGGAGACCGGCTGCTCATGGACGGCTTTCTGTCTGACCCGCTCCCGGTGAACGTGGCCATGCGCGAAGGAGCCGGCGTGATTCTCGCCATCGGATTCGAGAGCCCCGCGATCCGCCGGTTCACCAGCCCACTGCGCATCGCCCTCCAGCTCACCGGCGTCATGACCAACAACCTGCTCCGCTCGCGATTCGCATTCCACAACCTGTCGCACCACGCGGAGGTGATCCCGGTAATGCCCGTGTTCAGCCAACCGGTCGGGATCTTCGACACGGCCAAGATCCCATACGCGATCGAGGAGGGCCGCCAGGCGGCGCTCTCGCATGTCCCCTACATCCGGCGCCTCCTGGCGGAACCGGCCGCGTGACAGCTCCCGAATCCGGCGGCACCGCACGCGTCCTCGTGGCGGACGACAACGAGCTCAATCGCGATCTGCTGTCCCGGCGGGTCCGGCGGCTCGGCCACGAGGTGGTGCTCGCGGAGGACGGGCGCCAGGCGCTCGAGCTGCTGCGGGCCGAGCCGTTCGATGTGGTGCTGCTCGACATCATGATGCCGAACCTCAATGGCTATGAGGTGCTCGAGGCGGTGCGCGTGGATGACCACCTGATGCACATCCCGATCATCATGATCTCCGCCGTGGACGACCCGGAGAGCATTGCGCGCTGCATCCGGCTCGGCGCCGTCGATTACCTCCCCAAGCCCTTCGATCCGACCATCCTCCAGGCCCGGCTCAGCGCCTCCCTCGCGCGCAAGCGGCTCCACGACCGTGAGCAGATCTACGCCAGGAGCCTGCAACGCGAGCTCGAGATCGGGCGGGAGATCCAGTCGCACTTCCTGCCGGAGTCTCTGCCGGAGCCGCCGGGCTACGAGCTTGCGGCACGCCTCCGCTCGGCGCGTATGGTGTCGGGGGATTTCTACGATGCCTTCACGCTCAGCGGTGGGGAGACCGTTGTGGTCGTGGGAGATGTATGCGACAAGGGTGTCGGCGCGGCCCTCTTCATGGCGCTGTTCCGGAGCCTCCTGCGCGCGCTCGCCGAGCAGTCCGAAGGCGTCCGGTGGAACGATCGCGGGCGAGTCCGGGAGCGCCGCCGGGATGCCACCACACGCGACGACGCAATCCGCGGCAACCTGCTTCGCACCGTGACGCTCGCCAATGACTACATCGCGGGAACCCACAGCCGGTCGAACATGTTCGCGACCGTGTTCTTTGGCATCCTCGACGCGACCACGGGACTTCTCTATTATGTCAACGCCGGTCACGAACCTCCGGCGATCCTGACCGCGGAGGGCCTGACACGGCTTCAGCCCACCGGGCCGGCGCTCGGGCTCCTGCCTCAGCTCGAATTCCACATCGGGGAAGCGGCGCTCGCGCCCGGAGAGACGCTGCTCATCTGGACTGACGGCGTGACGGAGGCGAAAAACTCGGCGGGCGCGCTGTTCGGGGAGGAGCGGCTGGAGCACCTGCTTGCGCAGAGGCCGGAAACCGCGGGCGAGCTGCTCGAGAAGATTCTTGCGGACGTGCAACGATTTGCCGCGGGCGCGGAACAGGCTGATGACATCACCCTGGCCGCGGTGCGTCGCCTTCCCGGGTAGGGAGCCTCAGGCCGCGAAGCTCCTGGCAGCCGCATCGACATCGGGAAACAGCTTCAGGATGCCGGTAAAACCGCTCAGGTCCAGAACCTTCCGCACGTTCTCGCGGACGCCCGCCAGCCGGACGTCCCCGCCCCGGCTCCGCGCTTCCTTCACGACCGCCAGGAGCACCCGCAACCCTGCCGAGCTCGTATAATCCACGCCTTCGAAGGCCACCACGAGGTTGGCGCTCCCGCCGGTCACCTCGCCGCCGAGCACGCGCTCGAGCTCGGGCGCCGTCAGGCCGTCGATGTTGCCACGTACCTTCGCGATCGCCAGCGACTCACGGCGTTCCACCTCGATCTGCATCGTCTGATTCCCCGAATTCGTTGAAGTAGGCGCCGCGGCCGGGCCGAAGCGCTTGAGCAGCGTCAGTTCATTGCCTTGGGCATCGCGAGGCCGGTGGCGAACCTCGTCCATCAGCTTGTACACAAGGTACCACCCGAGTCCCCCGATCGGGCGCGATTCCCATCCCGAGGCGAGATCCGGGGCGGGCGCCCGCTCCGGCGCGAAGGGGCGGGCCTCGTCGAGCACTGTCACGGTAACCGACCCAGGCGCGGCGGCTACCCGCAGCGTCACCGGGCCGCAGCCGCCCGGCGGGTACCCATGCTGGATGATGTTCATCAGCACTTCTTCAACTGCCAGGCGCACGTCGTGCTGGCCTGATTCGTCGGCGCCAGCCTCGCGGGCGCCGGCCGTGGCGAAATCCAGCAGCGCGGGCAGGGCTTCGACCCGCGCTTCGACCTGCATCACTCTCACCACGCCCATTCGCGCCTTACCGGGACCGCGAGCAGGGGCGCGCGGGCTCCGGCGCGAGGGCGAACACCACGGCGAGCGCCGTCGAGTCCGCCACGGGCCGAAGTCCCAGGAACGCCGGGGGCGTCCCAGCCGCTCCAACGCACACCGCGCCCCAGGGAATCGGGAACCGGGATCGCACCGCCTGCTCGCCTTCCTGCCGCTGCCCCCCGATCGGGTAGCCGGTCGCGGCGATCCGGCCGGCCAGCTTGGCGGAGGCGTCCGCCAGGTCCCGCTTGCCGGCGATGTCCCGCTGCGAAGGATCGAGATGCGCCGACGTGAGGTAGAGCGAGTCCCCGCGGATCTCAGCCTCGCCGATGAGACGGATGTTGATAGGGGTCCGCTTCGTCCCCGCGAAGACGAGATCAATCGCCGCCCCGCCACCGAGCGACCGGACCCAGACCGCACGCACCGCGGCATCGAAGACTTTCCCGGCGCAGCCGGGCTTGGTGCCGCACGGCTGGTAATTCGCCAGCGCCCGCTGAATCGAGCTCGAAATTTCCGGCGTGGGGATCACGGCGTCGAACGGCACCTGCATGTCCGGCGTGGGGTACCGTCCGGTCGCGGCGGCGATGGCGTTTCGAAGGCTGGCGACCCGGACGCTGGCCCGCAGCCGCTGGGCGATGGAGTCGCGGGCCGCCGCAGCGGCCCGGGCGGTCACGGACGCCACGACTTCATAGCTCCCCGGTCCCGGCACCTCGGCAACCATGCCCGTGCCGAGCCGCTCGGTCGCGAGCGGGTTGCCACCGGTGTCGGAGACCCGGAACGCCCACTCCCCGATGGAGAAGCCGGTGGTGTCGATGAACAGCCGGTCGCGGCCGCCCACTGGGCCGCCGAGCGTAACGGCAATCAGGCCTCGCGCCATCGAGGCGCTCTGGGCATCCGACCGGCTGACGGTCGTACAGGTGAGGACCCCTTTCTCGCGCCAGCGCCCCCGCGTGGAGGTCGCGTCGGCGTTCAGCGTGAAGCCGGCGGTCCGCTGAACGGGATCGATCTGAGGCGTGACCGTGACGATCGAGCGGGCCTCGGAGGGGCGCCAGTCCCTGCCGCAGGCCTTGTCCTTCTCGTCGCCCAATTCGGACCCGCGCAGGTCGAACGGCTGGTTCGCCGTGCCGCCGGTTTCGCGGAAATAGCGGGCCCCGCCACCGACCGTTCCGTCTACCCAGCCATTGCCTGTGACGGTTGCGGAGAAGGTGGGTTCGACCGCCGGCGGGACGCGCACCGCGGGAGTCGCGGACGCCGCCGCGGGAGCCGGAGCGGCCGAGGTGCCCCCTCCGCCAGCGCTGCAGCCCAGGAATGCCGCGGCGACGGCGATCGGAAGATGTCGGACGATTGTATGAATCATGGGCGGGGATGGGTAAGGGATTCGATCTTGAGCAGGAGGCGGTCCATCTCCACCGGCTTGGTGTCATAGTCATCGCACCCGGCCTCGAGCGCGCGTTCGCGATCGCCGGCCATGGCGTGGGCTGTCAGGGCGATCACGGGAATTGCGGCGGTGCCGGCCCCGGCGCGCAATCTGCGGGTCGTCTCCCAACCGTCTATGCCGGGCAAACTCATATCCATCAGGACGAGGTCAGGCTGCTCCGCCTGGGCGAGCACCAGGCCCTGCTCACCGTCGGTGGCGGTGAGGACCTCGTAGCCGCGCTTGGTGAGGCGCCGGGTCAGCATATCCCGGTTCAGGTCATTGTCTTCGACCAGCAGGATCTTCGTCACAGCCTACGACCCCTTGGTAGCCGGCGCGCCCAGGTGGCGCCGCAGTTCAGTCAGGAATTCCGTTTCGTCCAGGTGCCGCTTGTCGAATACCTTCGCCACGTTGACCGCGAGGTGCTCGCGCTCCGCGGGCGTGAGATCGGCCCCCGTGACCACCACCACCGGGACCGAGCGCCCGCCTTCCCGCGCGTGCAGCGCCGCGAGAAACTCGAAGCCGTCCATCTCCGGCATCATCAGGTCGAGCAGGATGAGATCCGGCAGGCGGTCGGCCATGACGTCCAGCCCGGCCCGCCCGTGCGGGGCCTCGAAGACTTCCCACGCTTCCTGCTCCAGCATGTGCCGCATCCGCTCCCGGGCCGCCGGATCATCGTCGACGATCAGGGCGCGCCCGCCCGTACCGTCCGCCCGGAGCCGGCGGATGACCCTGACCAGCCGCTCGCGGTCCACCGGTTTCGTCAGGTATTCGGACGCGCCCAGGGAAAAGCCCAGGTTCTTGTCGTCCACGATGGTCAGCATTACGACCGGAATCGAGGAAAGTGACGGATCTGCCTTGAGCGACCGCAGCACGTTCCAGCCGTCGTTGCCCGGCATCATCACGTCGAGCGTAATGACCGCGGGCTTCGCCTCCCGCGCCAGCAGCAGGCCCTCGTCCCCGCCGAAGGCGCTGATGACGTTGATCCCCTCCTTGTCGAGCGTCCGGCGCACCAGGTCGTGCATGGCCGCGTCGTCGTCGATGACCAGGACGGTCCCGGCGGGCCCGGCAACGCCCGCGACGTGCTCGGCGGTGACCGGCGGGGGCTGCACGTCCGCCGGAAGGTGAATCGTGAAGGTGGATCCCTCTCCGGGCACGCTTTCCACGGTGACCGTGCCGCCCATCATTTCGCAGAACCGCTTGGTGATGGTCAGGCCCAGCCCCGTGCCCCCGTACTTGCGGGTGGTGGACGCGTCCGCCTGGCTGAAAGGCTGGAACAGCCGCGCCAGCTGCTCGGCGCTCATGCCGATGCCGCTGTCGTGCACCGCGCACACGATCCATTCCATGCCGTTGCGGGGTTCCCGGCTGACGCGAAGCTCGATCGTGCCCGCTTCAGTGAACTTGGAGGCGTTGCTGAGCAGGTTGAAGAGCGCCTGGCGGAGCTTGGTCAGGTCGGCGTGCATCGGGCCGAGACCGTCGCCCAGGGTCACGCGCAGGGTGTTCGACTTCTGCCGGATCAGCGGCTGGATCGTGCTCACCACCTCGTCCACCATCGCCTTGACGTCGAAGGTCTCGAGATACAGATCCATCCGGCCGGCCTCGATCTTCGACAGGTCGAGGATGTCGTTGATCAGCTGGAGCAGGTGGCGGCCCGCACCGTGGATCTTCTGGAGGTCAGGGATGAGGTCGGTCTGTTCGCGGTCCTCTGCCTCTTCCTCGAGCATCTCGCTGTAGCCGATGATGGCGTTGAGCGGCGTCCGGAGCTCGTGGCTCATGTTCGCCAGGAATCGGCTCTTGGCCTGGTTGGCCACGTCGGCGGCCTCGCGCGCCGCGCCCAGGGCCGCGTTGCTCTCCTCGAGCTCCCGGGTGCGGAGGTGGACCTTCTCCTCGATCGTCGCGTAAATCTGCCGGAGATCGGCGGCCATTCGGTTGAATGCACGCGCCAGCTCGCCGACCTCATCCCGGCTCCGAACCCGGACCTCCTGCGGCCACTCGCCCTCGCCCAGCCGGCCCACGGCATCGTGGATGGCCCGCAGGGGGCGCAGCATTCCCCGCGTGAGGAGGAACAGCAGGAGAGACGCGCCCGCCGCCACCATCAGTACCACCGGCAGCAGCCCCTCGGCGACGCTGCGGGAGGCCGCCGCCGCGCTCTCCGCGAAGGGCCCGTAGGGTGTCGCGGCGTAGAACACGCCGACGATGTCGTTGCCGGCATGGATCGTCCGGTAAAGCGTCCAGTCATCCTCGCCCTCGGTCGAGCGCCCGAATACCGGCTCGCCTTCCCTCAGGGCCAGGCCGGCGGCCACCGGCTCGCCGGTCGTGGGATCGCGGGACCGCATGACCGTGAGCACACCCGAGGAGGCCGAGCCTGTGTCGCTCGTCGCGAGGCGAAGGACCCGGTTGTCCGGCAGCCGCTGCGCGATGCTCAATTCCGTCCCGGTGAGCCGTGCCACCTCGAGGAGGAGCGCCGTCACTTCGGGATTGGACAGGATGGGCGTGTCGCCCTTGAAGAGGTGGGTGGCGAGCGATTCGGGCGGAGCGGCCTGGCCGAACGGCACCGGCTTCCCGTCCACGAGCCGCCAGTCGCCGGGGAACCGCTCCTCGAAGATGCGCTCGGCGATGGCGAGGTTCGTGTTGAGCCGGCGGCTGGCCTGGTCCAGCTGCAGCCGGACCAGTTCCTTGTCCGAGCTCCGCAACGCGAACACGCCTACGAGCGCAAGTGCCGCAACGACAACGGCTGAGACCACCAGCGCCACTTTCGTGGCGATGCTCCCGGTCTTGACCACCACACCTCCGACGCGCTTGGATGACTGCGGGGGCAGAGGGGGGCAAAGGTATCGCCGCCCGGGGACCCCCACCAGAGGCATTACCTTTCCCGCGATGAGCCGTTCGACCCCGTTTGACCTCGTGTTCGCAGAGCTCGCCGGCGAGCGGTTCCCCGCCATCCGGGAAGCGCTCGCAGGAGCGGGTCACGATCCGCGCGATCGTGATGCCTTCTTCCTGTCCCTGCCGGCGATGACGTTGCTGCGCGACCTCCGACCGGATGATAGCGGCGCGGGCGAGGGGGTGGAGGAGCTGGCGGCCCTGGCACATCACGCCTACCTCGCGTGGGACGCGGGCGTGGTCACGTGGCGCACCGATCTCGACCGGACGCGGACTGCCCTGGGAGCCGGAGCCGCTCACGCCGATGCCGCTCCCTCCGCGGGCTACCTTCAGGTGCCGGAACGGCTGGTGTGGGCCGCGCTCGCCCCGGATACCGCTGCCGAGCCGCTCGACGGGTGTTTCGTGCACTCGCTGTCCCACGGTGGACTGCGCGTGCTGGGGATCTTCGGCATGCATCCAGGCCGGATGGGGTTTTCGGTGGTGGAGGCCGTCGGGACTCCGGGTGAGGCGCTATTGCGGGCCGACGGAAGCGCGTTGTTCTCACCGGTCCTGCCGGGGGGCGCGTCCGCGGGCATCTATTCCCTGGTTGGCCCGGAGGAACTCGTCGAGCTCGCCGGCCGCCTGCTCATGTTCGTGCCCGAGCCGTCCACGGCTCACAATGGCCCGGGGATCGGCTGATGCAGCGGATGGACAAGAAGGCCGTGGCCGAGGCGCTGGAGCAGATCGCCGCGTTCATGGAGCTGAAGGGCGAGAATCCCTTCCGCGTCCGCACCTTCCGCACGGTGTCTCGCGTCGTCGGTGGGCTCCCGGGCCCACTCGCGGAGGCACTGGCGAACGGCTCCCTCGCCGCCACGAAAGGTGTCGGCCCCGCCAGCCTCGAAATCGTCCGGGAGCTGGCCGAGGCCGGCCGCAGCTCGCTGCTCGAGGAGCTTCGCGAACAGGTGCCGCCCGGGCTGGTCGAGATGCTCGCCATCTCCGGACTCGGCGTCGCGAAGATTCGCCAGATCCATGAGACGCTCGCGATTGACAGCCTCCCGGAGCTCGAGGCTGCCGCCACCGACGGCCGCCTGGCGCAACTCCCGCGCTTCGGCCAGAAGACCGCCGACAACATCCGAAAGAGCATCGCCTTCCTCCGGCAGGCGAGTGCATTCAAGCTCTGCCATCATGCCGCGGAGGAAACCCGAAGTCTCCTCGAGGGACTCGAGCGGCTGCCCGGTGTCCTCCGCGCCGTACCCGCAGGGGAGGTTCGTCGCCGGATGGAGGTTGTCCGCGAGCTCGTGGTGGTGCTCGTGGCGGACGTGCCGCCAGCCGAGCTCGCGCGTCGCCTCGGTCAACTCCCGGGGGTCCACGAGTTCGCGAGCCAGGACGATCGACGGGTCACCCTTCGTTTCGCGGGCGGCTCGAGCGTACAGATCGTCGTGACCCCGCCCGTGAACGCCGGCGCCGTGCTGGCGCACACCACGGGCAGCGAATCACACCTGGAGGAGCTGGGCGCGCATGCGGCGGCGCGTGGCTTCAATCTGACCGGGGCCGCGCTCTGGCGCGGAAGTGAGTTCGTGGCGACCCCGGACGAGGAGGCCCTGTACGGAGCCCTCGGCCTCGCGTGGATCGCGCCCGAGCTCCGGGAGGGGCAGGGCGAAGTGGAGGCCGCTGCCGCGGCCGCTCTCCCCGCCCTGCTCGAGCGGCCCGAGCTCAAGGGCTTCCTCCATTGCCACACCCAGTACTCCGACGGCTCCGTCACGGTCGAGGAGCTGGCCCGAACGGTTCATGCCGCCGGCTACGCCTGGCTCGGTATCACCGACCACAGCCAGTCCGCCGCATATGCCGGCGGGCTCAAACCTGCCGACCTCGCACGCCAGGCCGCGGAGATCGACCGGGTGAATGCGTCCATCCCCGGATTCCGGATTCTCAAAGGCATCGAGGCCGATATTCTCGCCGACGGCCGGCTCGACTATGAGGACGGCGTCCTGGCGGGCCTCGACTTCGTCATCGGCTCGATTCACAGCCGGTTCAACATGGGTGGGGAGGAGATGACGGCGCGGGTGCTGGCGGCACTCGACAGCCCCTACCTGACCATCCTCGGTCACCCGACGGGCCGACTGCTTCTCTCGCGGGATGCGTACCCGATCGACATGGAGGCGGTGTTCACCCGCGCCGCGGCGCGAGGCGTCGCGATCGAGATCAACGCGGACCCGCATCGGCTTGACCTCGACTGGCGGCTCCTGCGCCGGGCGCGGGCGGCGGGGGTGTCAATTTCGATCGGCGCGGATGCCCACAACCTGGCCGGGCTCGACAATGTGGAATACGGGATCGGCGTCGCAAGGAAGGGGTGGCTCGGCGCTGCCGACGTGCTCAACACGCGGAGCGCGGAGGAATTCCTGGCCTTCGCACGGCACCGGCGCGGCTGATGGCGGGGCGGGAATCCGCCGCGGCGCGCCGCCTCCGCGCCGGTCGAATCCTGGCGGCCCTGAAACGACGCTACCCCGACGCGCATTGCGCGCTTCACCACGAGGACGCCTACCAGCTGCTGGTGGCGACCATTCTCTCCGCTCAATGCACGGATCTCAGGGTGAACATGGTCACGCCCGCGGTATTCGCCCGCTACCCGGATGCCGCTGCGCTTTCCCTGGCGCCCCCGACCCAACTCGAGGACCTGATCCGATCGACCGGATTCTTCCGGGCCAAGACCAAGAATCTCATCGCGATGGCCCGGGCCCTCGTCGAGAAGCATGGCGGGAATGTCCCGCGGACGATGGCGGAGCTCCGTGTCCTGCCGGGCGTCGGCCGCAAGACTGCCAACGTCGTCCTCGGCAATGCTTTCGGCGTGACTGAAGGGGTAACGGTCGATACCCACGTCGGCCGGATCACGAAATTGCTTCGCCTCACCCGCCACGACGATCCGGTCAAGGTCGAGCGCGACCTGATGGCGCTCCTCCCCCGCGCGGACTGGACACTCGTTTCTCACCTCCTCATCAGCCACGGCCGGACCACCTGTATCGCGCGCCGGCCGAGGTGCACCGAGTGCGTGCTGAGCCCGCTCTGCCCCTCGTCGACCGCTGGGGCGGCGAAGTGAGACCGACCCGGCATGAGTGAGAATCGCCTGGCGGGCTCACCCTCCGCCTACCTTGCCTCCGCCGCACACCAGCCGGTGCACTGGCATCCCTGGGGCGACGAGGCGTTCCGCGAGGCGAAGGCCCGCGATCGTCCCATCCTCCTCGACATCGGTGCCGTCTGGTGTCACTGGTGCCACGTCATGGATGGGGAGTCGTATGAGGATCCCGGCCTCGCGGCGTACCTCAACCAGCACTTCGTGTGCGTCAAGGTGGACCGCGATGAGCGGCCCGACGTGGATTCGCGCTATCAGCGCGCCGTCCAGGCTATGACAGGCCAGGGCGGCTGGCCTCTGACCGCCCTGCTCACGCCCGAGGGTCATGTGTTCTTCGGCGGCACCTACTTCCCGCCGGATGGGAAGTACGGCCGCCCCGGATTCCGGAGCGTGCTGGAGCAGATCCGCCGAGCGTGGGACGAGCAGCGCCCGCATCTCGACGCGCAGGCGCTTGCGGTGCGCCGTGCCCTCTCGGAGCAGCTCGAGGTCGCGGGCCCCGGGGTCCTTGCACCCGGCCTGCTCGAGGACGCCGCTGCCCAGATGGCACGGTCCTTCGACCCGGTGCACGGCGGCTTCGGGACCCGGCCGAAGTTCCCCCACCCGGCCGCGGTGCTCTTCCTGATCCGCCGCTGGCAGGAGACGGGCGAAGCCCGATGGAGGGAAATCGCCGGGCGGACACTCGAAGGGATGGCGCGCGGCGGGATTCATGATCACGTCGGAGGCGGCTTCCACCGCTACAGCGTGGACGAGCGCTGGATCGTCCCCCACTTCGAGAAGATGGCGTACGACAATTCGGAATTGCTCCGCGCCTACGTCGAAGGGGCCGTGGCGTTCGGCTCGGCGGAACTCGGGGACGTTGCACGCGGCATTGTCGTCTGGGTGCGGGAGACGCTGGCCGACCCGGACGGGGGCTTCGGTGCCAGCCAGGACGCCGACGTCGGGCTCGAGGATGACGGCGATTATTTCACCTGGACTCGCGAGGAGGCCGAGGCGGCGCTCGCGGCCGCAGAGTTTGAATTGGCCGCCACGTACTACGACATCGGCACCGCGGGAGAGATGCACCACGACCCCGGGCGCAATGTCCTGTTCACGCCGCGGCCGCTGGAGGTCGTCGCTCGCCAGCTGGGCCTCGACCGGGCTGAGGCGGACGCCCGCCTGCAATCAGCGCGCTCCGCCCTGAAGGCCGCGCGTGACCGGCGGCCGGCGCCATTCGTGGATCGCAGCCGGTATGCCGCCTGGAATGCCATGCTGGCCTCCGCCCTCTTCCGGGCGGGCGCCGTTCTCGACGATCCATGGGCAGGCGAGGCCGCGCTGCGGGCCCTCGAGCGGCTCCGCGCCGAGTCACCTGCTCCGGACCGGGTGTCCCATGCGCCGGGCGGCGACGCAGATCTCCTGGAGGACCAAGTGCAGGTCGCCGCCGCGGCGATCGACGCGTTCGAGCACACCGGCGATGAGAAGTGGCTCGCGTGGGCGACGCGAATCATGGAACGGGTCTGGGTGGAGTTCGCAGACCCGGAGGATGGGGGGCTCTTCGATGTGGCGCGGGGCCGCGGCGGCGTGGGCCTGCTCCCGGTCCGCGTGAAGCCGGTCGAGGATGCGCCGACGCCGTCTCCGAACGGCGTGGCGGCACTGGTGTTCGCGCGTCTTCACGCCCACACCGGTGGGCCGGGCTGGGCCGAGCGGCGTGACGCGGTGCTGCGCGCGTTCGCGGGGGCGGCACCGCAACTCGGCCTGCATGCCGCCACCTGGCTGCTCGCGGCGGACTGGGCATTGGGGCCGATCGCACACCTCGTGGTCGTCGGGAGCCCCGGCGACCCCGAGGCCGACCGGATGATGCTCGAGGCCCGTCGCGCCGCGCTGCCGCGCGCCGCCCTGCGCCGGCTCACGCCGGAGTCGGCGCCGGCCGGCTTTCCCCCGGCTCTGGCCGGCATGCTCGCCACGGGCAAGGCGCCGCGGGGCTATCTTTGCATCGGCGAGACCTGCCTCGCCCCGGCCGATTCGGCTGACGCGTGGGCCCGGACCCTGCGAGCCGCCACCCGAACCCCATGATCAAATCCCCATGAAGACTGCGACCCTCCAGACCAGCAAGGGCACCGTCGTTGCGGAGCTGTTCGACGAAGAGGCCCCCGGCACCGTGGCCAATTTCGAGAAACTGGCCAACGCGAAATTCTACGACGGCACCCGCTTTCATCGCGTGATCCCGAACTTCATGATCCAGGGCGGCGATCCGCTCAGCCGGGACGCCAGCAACCCGCGGGCCGGTACCGGCGGGCCCGGGTATACCATCAAGTGCGAAACCCACCGGAACACCCATAAGCACCAGGCCGGCACGCTCTCGATGGCCCACGCGGGCAAGGACACCGGCGGGAGCCAGTTCTTCATCTGCCACTCGCCGCAGCCGCACCTCGACGGGGTCCACACGGTCTTCGGACAGGTGACGAGCGGGCTGGAGGTTGTGAATCGGATTCAGAAGAACGACGTTGTTGAATCGATCCGCGTGAGCTGAGCCTGCGACTCGACTTCGCGGTTCTCGCCGACTACGCCCTCATCGACCAGCAGGGCAAGCTCTCCGTCCTGGGAATCTTTCAGCACGTCTGGGTCGCCAATTTCCCCGCGGTCCATCCGCGCACGCACCTCGTGCTGAGCGTGCGGGGGCGGCGGACGGAAATCGGGGTCCACCGGATCCGGATCCGCTTCGTGGATGAGGCGGGCGCGGAGCTGCTCGGCGGTGAGGGCACGGTTCAGTTCGGCGAGCCCGCGGCCGGGGTCACGGATGTGGAAGCCGGCGCCGTGCTCGTGTTCGACGTGCCGCTCCCGCGGCCCGGGCACTATGCGTTCGAGATCGATCTCGACGGCGACTCCGTGACGCGCGTCCCGCTCTCGGCAGCCCGCCTGCAGGGACTCGAGCCACCGGCCACCTGAAAGGCGAGGGATACCCTCGGTATTGCGCTCCACTCCTCCCGCTTTGACAAGGTCTGCCCCAACGGTAACTTTGCTCGACCCTCAGTCCGGGTCCTCACCCGGCACTCCCCTCGAAGTCGTCCCCAATTGGAGTCCTCGTATGCGACGGTTCCAGGTATGGTTCGCCGCCGGGGTCCTCGCGGGCGTGCTCGGCACGCTCCCCCGTCCGGCCGCCGCCCAGGGGTTTTCGGTCAACGAGCACGGCTCATGCGCGATGGGCCGCGCCGGCACAGGCGTCGCCTCGCCGTGTAAGGACGGGTCCGGCATGTTCTTCAACCCGGCCGGCATCGGGTTGCCGACGGGGGTCACAGTCGCGAGCCTGGGGAGCACATTCATCGTGCCGAGCGGCGACTTCACCGACGCCAGCACCGGCGAGGTGATGACCCTCGAGGACCACGTGTACCCTGTGCCCTCGTTTTATCTCGTTCACGGCTTCAGCGACGACGTGTCGGCCGGCCTCGGCGTCTTCGCCCCATACGGCCTCGCGACCGAGTGGCCGGAGGACTCGCAGGGACGATTTCTCGGCTACTACAGCAATGTGAAGGGCATCTACGTGCAGCCTACCGTGTCCATCGCGCTCGGCAAGAAGCTGACGGTCGGCCTGGGCGCCGATTTTGGATACGCGGACCTCGCGCTCAAGCGGCACGTCGACCTGTCCGAGCAGGAGGCGGCTCCGGGGGTCTCGTTCGCCAACCTCGGCGTGGCGTCGGGCACCGATTTCGCCGATGCCTCCATCGAAGGCAACGACGTGACGATGGGCTATCATGTCGGCGCCATCTACCAGGTGACCAGCCGGTTCTCCATCGGCGTGCGCTATCTCGCCAAGCAGACCGCCACGGTCGATAATGGTGAGGCGAGCTTCGAGCAGATTGAGACCGGGCTCGTCCTGGCACCCGGCAATCCGCTCGGGCTCCCCGCCGGCACCCCGGTCGACGCGCTCTTGGCGCCTCAGTTCCAGCCGGGCGGCAGCCTGGTGGACCAGACCGGCACCGTGGAGATCCCGTTCCCGGCCCAGCTCTCCGTCGGCGTCACCTTCAAGGCCAACGACAAGTGGATGCTGCTCGTCGACATGCAGCAGACGTACTGGTCGGCCTTCGACGTCCTGCCGCTCAATTTCGAGCTGCTCGGCCCCCAGCCCCTGTATGAGAGCTACGAAAACACCATCGGCTGGCGCTTCGGCACCGAGTACGCATTCTCCCCCAAGGCCATCGTCCGGCTCGGCTACATCACGCACGATGCGGCCGCACCTGACCAGACGGTCACTCCAAACCTTCCGGAAGGTCCGCGTTCCGAGGTCACGGCTGGCTTCGGCACCCGCTTCGGCGAACATCTCGGCTTGGACCTGGCCTATCAGTATATCGATCAGGCCGATCGCGAAGGCCGCACCACCGACGGCGGGCTCGAGATCCCGACGGCCGCCGTAAACAACGGCCTGTACCAGTTCAGCGCCCACCTGTTCGGCCTGACCTTCTCTTACACGTTCTGACCGGGAGACACCAGCGTATGAGGCTCCAGCGTTATACGGCCGCCCTGGCCCTGGCGCTCCCGCTCCTTGCGGGGTGCCATGAGGATGATTCGCTCAACTCGCCCGACCTCTCCACCAGCAACGGGCTGATGCAGCGGTATGTGTCGATGGGCAACAGCATCACGGCCGGCTTCCAGTCCGCCGGCATCAACGACAGCACCCAGCACGAGTCCTATGCGGTGCTCTTCGCAACTGCCGCCAACGCGCCGTTCTTCATTCCGTCGCTGCAGGGGCGCGGTTGCCCGCCACCCTTCACCAACAACGTGACCCAGACCCGGGTCGGCGGCGGCACCTCGAGCACCTGCGACCTGCGGCAGGACGAGGTCCTGCCCTACGTGAGCAACGTCGCCGTGCCGGGGGCCACGTCGTTCTCGCCGCTGGATAATCTGATTCCGCAGGCCAACAGCAACGCCCTGACGACGTTCATCCTCGGCGGGCGGACCCAGGTCCAGGCGATGCAGGACGCCAACCCGACGTTCGTATCCGCCTGGATCGGGAACAACGACGTCCTCGGGTCCCTTACCAACAGCTCGAACCCGGGCGATCCGGCGCTCGTCACGCCGCAGGTCGTCTTCGAAAGCAATTACGGGCAGATGCTGGATGCCATCGAGGCTACCGGAGCGAGTGCGGCGCTGATCGGGGTGGCCGACGTGTCGGTCATTCCATACACCTCGCGGGGGGCAACTTACTGGTGCCTCAAGACCGGGCTTTGTGGAGTGCCGGCGGCACCCTTCCCTCCCAACTTCAGCGTGGACATAAGTTGTGCCCCGAGCGCCGCGGTGCCGACGTCCAGCGGCGAACTGATCCTTGTGCCATGGCCGGTCGGTGTTCCGAAGATCGCCGCGGCGGCCCAGGGAGCACCGGCGGGCATTCCCCAGACCACGCTCAATTGTGCAACCGATCCGGTCGTCGATCCGACCGAGCTGGCCGGCCTGCAGAGCGCGGTAGCCGGGTTCAACAGCTATATCGCCGCACAGGCGGCGGCCCGGGGCATGGCCTATGTGGACATCAACTCCGCACTGCTGGCGCTGGTCGGCACGGGCGCGATTCCGCCCTTCCCCGACCTTAGCGCCGCGCTGGCCGGCGGTTCGGTCGGCTTCGGACCCTATTTCTCACTCGACGGCGTACACCCGTCTGCCCTGGCGCATCAGCTGGTGGCCGACTCGCTCGCCTCGGCGGTCAACCAGACGTTCGCGACCAGCATCCCCCTTCCCTGAGTCCTCGGCGAGGGCCGCACGACGAGGGGGCGGCGGATCCAACGGGTCCGCCGCCCCTTCTCACGTCCTCCACCTGAGTGTCTTACTTTTCCTCCGCCCCTTCCCGCCGGAGCCCGGATGACCTGGACCCGCGACCGCGCCCTCGCCGTGATGCACGAGTACACGGCCTCCGAGGCGCTCCGCAAGCACATGTACGCGGTCGAAATCGCGATGCGCGCGATGGCTGCCCGCGCCGGGGAAGACCCCGAGGCGTGGGGCGTCGTCGGCCTGCTCCACGACTTCGATTATGAGCGGTTCCCCAATCCCGGGCACGCGGCGGATGCCGAGCACCCGAGCGCGGGGGTGCGCATCCTCGCCGAACAAGGGCTCCCGGAGACCTGGCAGCGGGCGATTCTCGGCCACGCGGCCTACACGGGCGTGCCGCGCGAAACGCCGATGGCGAAGGCGCTGTTCGCGGTCGACGAGCTGTGCGGATTCCTCGTGGCATGCGCTCTGGTCCGTCCGTCGCGAAGCCTCGCCGATCTCGAGCCGAAGAGCGTCCTGAAGAAGCTCAAGGACAAGGCTTTCGCCCGCGGCGTGAGCCGGGAAGATGTCGCGCGTGGCGTCGAGGAGATCGGCATCCCGCTCGAGGAACTGGTGGCGTTTCTCCTCGCGGCGCTCCGGCCGCACGAGCGGACGCTGGGGCTCGGCACGGCGTGACCGGCCAGCTGGTCGAGCAGCGATCGTCGATCGCCACCCGGGCGCTGACCCGCGCCGCCGGTGCCCGGCTTGTGCCCGGCAATGCGGTTCGCCTGTTGCTCGACGGGCCAGAGGCCTTCCCCGCCATGCTGGATGCCATCGCACGCGCGGAACGATGGCTCCATTTCGAGAACTACATCATCCGATCCGACGCCACCGGCTGGCGATTCGCCGAGGCGCTGGCCGACCGGGCTCGCGCCGGGGTAAGCGTGCGGGTGCTGTATGACTGGCTGGGGAGCAAGACGACCAGCCGCAAGCTGTTCCGCCACCTCCGCGCGGCGGGAGCGGATGTTCGGGCTTTCACACCGTTCCAGCCGTTCAATCTCCTCGCCAACGTCCTGCGAGATCACCGCAAGCTCGTCGTCGCCGACGGCAGGAGGGCCATCGTGGGCGGCCTCTGCATCGGTGACGAATGGACGGGAGATCCCACCAAGGGTGTCCAACCGTGGCGGGACACCGCCATCGAAGTGATCGGGCCAGCCGCGGCAAGTTTCGACCGCGCGTTCGAGGGCACATGGACCCGGGCGGGCGGGACGATTCCCCCCGAGGAGCAAGTCGGCGAGGTGCAGGCGAGTGGGGACGCCCAAGTCGGCGTGATCGTCGGGGAGCCGCGACGCGCCCGGGTGCTGCGAGTCACGAGCCTTCTCGCCGCGGGCGCGACCGACCGGTTGTGGATCACCGATGCCTATCTCCTCGCCCCCCGGGCGCTGTTCCAGGGGCTCCTCGACGCCGCACGCGAGGGCGTGGATGTGCGGCTGCTGCTGCCTGGGTCGAGCGATGTGCCGCTGATCCGGAACCTCACACGCATCGGGTATCGCGAGCTGCTCAGGGCAGGCGTGCGCATCTACGAGTGGGAAGGCGCGATGCTTCACGCGAAGACCATCGTCGCCGACGGCCGCTGGTGCCGAATCGGCTCCAGCAACCTGAACGGATCGAGCCTCTTCGGGAACTACGAGCTTGATGCGCTGGTCGACAATCCGGCGCTGGCCGCCGAAATCGAGGCGCAGTTCCGCCGCGACATTGCCCGAAGCGCGGAAGTCGAGCGCCGCCCCGCTCGGGGGCCGCGGCGCCTTCAACGGGTGCTGCCAGCCGGCCTCGGCTGGGAACCGCCGGAGGTGCCGCCCGGTCCGCACCACCGGCGCTTCCGCGAGCGTCGTGGACGGACGGTCCTGGCGCTGAGGATCCTCGCGAGCGGCGCCCGCCGCTCGATCTTCGCCCCGGTCGCCATCATTCTCGGTGTCCTCGGCCTTCTCTTCGCCTTCCTCCCACGCATCATGGCCATGGGCGTGGCCGCGCTCTGCGCCTGGCTCGCCATCGGGGCGGCGTTGGAAGCCTTCCGCCGCCGGACCTGAGCCGTGACCCGCCACCCCACCCCAGCCGGTCAACGCTTTTGAGGGGCCCCGCGTATTCCTTCGGTGACTGATGCCGAGCTGGCAGGACGTGCTGCCCGGGGGGACGGTGAGGCCTTCGGTCAGCTCGTCGAGCGCCACGCCCTGGTCGCCCGGCGCATTGCCCGGGCGGCCCTGTTCAATCCTCACGATGCCGACGATGCGGTCCAGGATGCGATGTTCTCGGCGTGGCGGCATCTGGAACAGTACGACCCCGCGCGCCCCTTCGCGCCGTGGTTCCTGCGAATCGTGGTGAACGCTGCGGCGGACCTGCGCCGGCGGCGCGCTGTGCGCCAGGCCGACCAGGTGCCCGAGGTGATACCGGACCCCGGCCCGTCACCCGAGTTGAGCACCGATCGGGCCCTGCTCAGGGAGCGGCTCAACGTGGCGCTGAGAACCCTGCCGGAGCGGCATCGGATCGCCGTCGTGATGCATGACGCCGAAGGGTTCGGGCACGCGGAGATCGCCGGAATGCTGGGAGTGCCGGAGGGCACCATCCGGTCGGACGTATTCCACGCCCGCCGCGCCCTTCGGGCCGCGCTGGGAGCATCGGAGGGAGAGACATGACACACGAGACCAACGAGTTCTTCTCCGGGCGGGACACCGCCCTGGGCGCCGAGCTCAGGGCTCATCTTGCTTCACCGGACGATGCCGCCTTCGCGGCCCGGATGCGCATGTTGGCCGTCGCAGCTTCACGGGAGACGGCTTGGGACGTGCTCACCCGCTGGACCGTGCCCGGACTCGCCGCCGCAGCGTTGCTGATCATCGTGATGGGCGCGTGGCTCGGTGCCGGGGCCGGCGGAATTCAGGCGGCCACCGCGAGCCAACCAACGCCAGCCGACGCGCTGGTCGAGCTCGCCGGTGATTACACCGCGCCCGGTGGCGACGTAGTTCTCGCCTCGCTTGCGGAGTAACGGAATGTCCGACCAGGAGCGTATTGCGTGACCAAATCGACCCGGAGTGCGACCCTGCTCCTCCTCGCCGCCTTTCTCCTCGGAGGGGTAGCCGGGGCTGCGGTGCATGCCACCATCGAGCGCCGACCGGCGCCCCGCGAGGGCCGTGGGCCGGGCCGAGGGGATTTCCTCGCCCGGTTGACGGACGATCTGAAGCTCACGGCCGAGCAGCGTGACAGCATCCGTGTGGTGCTCGACCACTACCACCCGCGCATGGATTCAGTGTGGGAGAGCATCCGGCCGCGCTTTGAAACTTTGCGGGGAGAGCTTCGTTCGGAGATTCGCACCTATCTGGCACCTGACCAGCAACGCCAGTTCGACGAACTGCTCCAGCGCCGGGACGCTGAGCGCCGTCGCAGGGACACGACGCATGCGCCTCGCTAGCCTTCTCACTGCCTCCGTATTCCTGCCCGGCCTCGTGGGCGCGCAGGAGCCGACCACGACCTCCGTCACCCTGGAGGAAGCCCTTCGCCGGGCCGAACTGGTTCAACCGGCGATCATCCAGGCGCGCGGCGCATCTTCCGACGCCTCGGCGCAGTACCGGACCGCCTGGGGCTCGTTCCTGCCCGATGTCAACGCCAACTCCTCGTATGGATCGAGCTTCTCGGAGGGCACGCGAACGGACCCGGTCACCGGAGAGCTCAGGGCCGCGAACACGCAGTCCAAGAGCGTGTCGATGAACCTGAGCGCCAACATCGATCTGTTTACCGGATTTCGTCGTGG
>DASTCF010000194.1:0-7387 GCA_035711365.1 Gemmatimonadales bacterium | reverse complement strand
GTGCCCTCTGGACCCACCGCTCGGCTCGCACCACCATCTGCCCATCTGCCCATCAGACAGGACCGATCCCTCGCCAACCTCCACAGGGATCGATACTTTCCGACCCGCTGACCCGCTGACCCGCTGACCCGCTGACCCGCTGACCCGCTGACCCGCTTCCTATTCCACTTCTGCCACCCATACGTCACTCTGGTGATCGGAGATCGTGAAATAGAACCGAGTGCCATCGGTCGCGAATTCGCGCAGAATCGAGCGCCGGGCCGGATCGTCGAATATGACCACGGGACGCACCGTGCCGCGGACGGGGTCGACGGCCACAATGGGGGAATTCACCGGGCCGGTTGCTTCGCGGAAGAAGATGGTTGGCGTACCCCGCACCGGCCGCGGAACGAAGAGGTTTCTGCCCTCGGTCCCGCGGATGACCGACGGACTGCCATCGACCGGATGCTGCCAGCATTTGTCCGCCCGGCAATACAGGACTGCGGATCCATCGGCGCTCCAGATCGGCGCGCCGATCGCCGAGGCGAGGTGGATCGGGGGACCCCAGGGGGAGCCCTTTCCGGGCCGCCGGATCGTCAGAACGTTTCGTACCTCGGCGGAGTCTTGAAGAAAGAGGAGAACGTTGGGATCGGCTCCCCAGACCGGCGTGCGATCCTGCGTCGGCGCCGAGGTGACCTGAGTAACACCGCTCCCGTCCGTATTCATCGTGAAGATGTCCCGATTGCCGGTCCGGAAGGAATGAAACGCGATCTCCGATCCGTCGGGTGACCAGGCCGGCGCGAGGTCGTCGGCCGGGTCATTCGTGATCTGGCGCGACGTGCCGCCCGCCGACGCCACCAGGAAAATGTCCGCGTTGCCGTTGAGATCGGAGTCATACGCGAGCCACTTGCCATCGGGCGAGAGGCGCATGAGCTCGACGACCTGATTGCCCCGCGTGATCGGCACGGCGTCACGGACGCTCGCCACACCGCCCGGCGGCACCCGCACCATCCAGATGTTCACATCCCGACTGTACTTCGCATACGCGAGGTGCTTCCCGTCGCGCGAGAGGCCGATCGACTGCGCGTCGAGACCGGTGGTGATCCGGTGCAGACTCCCTTCGGGTCGCGTGCCGTCGAGCCGCTGCAGATAGATATCGCGCCCGCCCCCGGAGCTCGACACATAGAGCAATCCCGAGCCATCCCAGAGCCACACCGGTGAGATGTTAAGGGTGGTGGAGTCGCTGATCATGACCGGGGTGCCGCCTGCCGCAGGGACGATGAACACGGTGCTCGCTGCCAGATTGCCGAAGGCCAAACCGGCGTAGGCGAAGGGCAGATTGCCTCGCACGCCGGCGAGCCAATGACCGTCTGGCGACCACGACAGTGAGTGTGGTTGCTGGATGCCGGCGACCACTCGGAGGCCGGTTCCGTCCGCCCGCATCACGACCACGCTGTCACCCTGTTCGAAGGCGATCTCGGAGCCATCCGGAGACCATCTGGGAGCGAGCGGACCCGCCGGGTGGCTCGTCCGGTAGAGCACTTTGGCGATGCCGCCGGTCGGAAGCATGGTCACGATGGCGGTGGAAGTGGAGTCCTCCGACACGAAAAGCAACTGGCTACCGTCCGGCGACCAGTCCGGTGAGTACTGCTGGCCGTGGAGGCTGTCGGTGATGGCGATCGCCCGGCCGCCGCTGCTCGTCGGCTGGAGGAAGACATCGACGTCAGAGGTCGTCCCTCCCGTGTAGGCCACGAATCGTCCATCGGGGGAGATGGCCGGCGTGATCTCGATGCCTGGCGCGCTCGTCACCCGGGTGGTTCGGCCGAGCGAAAGCATCGGACGTTCCCCGCCACGTCTGGCAAGCGCGACCACCGCGATGCCGAGCAGCACGGCGGCGAGCCCCGCGGCGACGAGCCAGCGCCGCTGGCCTGGTGCGATCGAGACGCCATGCACTGGCCGGGTGTGGGTGGGAGTCATGCCGCCGCTGGGCGTCGCGAGCGGCTCGAGGGCGGTCAGCAGCTCCTCCGCGGACTGGAACCGGTCGGCGGGCCGCTTGGCGAGGCAACGCAGAATGACCTCTTCCAGCGCCGGTGAAATGCCCGGGCGGTACCGCGAGGGCGGCTCCGGTGGTTGAAGCACGTGCGCGGAGAGGGTCTCCTGCGGCGTCTTGCCGGCGAACGGCGGACGGCCGGTCAGGAGCTCATAACCCAGAACACCCAGCGCATAGATGTCCACGCGGTGATCGAGGTGCGGATCGGCGGCGGCCTGCTCTGGGGCCATGTAGGCTGGAGTACCGAGGGCGACGCCGGCCGTCGTGAGCTGCTGGCGTCCAGTGGCCTCGCTCACCGCCTTGGCGACACCGAAATCAGTAACAAGGGCATGGCGGCCCGAGAGCAGGATGTTCTCCGGCTTGATATCGCGATGCACTACGCCCGCCTGATGCGCATGCGCGAGCGCATCCGCGACCTCGCTCAGGAGTCGCACCGCTTCGTGCACCGGGAGCTCGCCCTGGCGCGCGAGGCGGTCGCGGAGCGATTCGCCCTCGACGTACGGCATCGCGTACCAAAGGATTTCCGGGCCGCCGCCCGCCGGGTCCGACGCCCCGCTGTCAAAGAGTGGGAGAATGTTGGGATGCTGGAGTTGCGCGGCGACTTCGATTTCGCGGGTGAACCGGTCGGAGCCGAGCGACGCGGCCAGGTCCGGCCGGAGGACCTTGACGGCGACTCGGCGGTGATGCCGGAGATCCTGGGCGAGGTAGACCGTGGCCATGCCGCCGTGGCCGAGCTCCCGCTCGACGATGTAGCGGTCGGCGAGGGCGGACTTCACGCGATCGAGCTGGCTGTTCGGGTCTGCGGGCATCGGCGTAAGATGGAGGTCGCCTGCCGCGTGCGCGAGGGCCCGCCGTCCTGTACTTTACCCTTACCCTCGCCCGGAGCCTCGATGCACCTTCTGACCCAGACGTGCATGTTGGCCGCCGGCCTGGCCTCGACTCTCACGGCGCAGGACCTCACCCCCGAGGCGCCGACTCCCGCCCGCACGGTCGAGATCACCCCGACCATCGGCTGGCGAATGGGTGGCGGGGTCGAAACCGAGGACGGCGAATTCGACGTGGAATCGGCCACGAGCTACGGCGTGATCCTGGACGTCCGGGTGCGGGCGGACGGCGTCGTGGAACTCCTCTACGACCGGCAGCATTCCGACGTGGTCCGCCGCATCTCGACCGGGCCCGATTCGACGATCACCGACATCATGATCGAGTACTTCCAGCTCGGAGGTGCGGTCGAATTCGGCCACGAGCCGAACCTCAAGCCGTTCTTCGCGCTCACTCTCGGCGCTGCGCACCTCAACCCGGGCGACGAACGTGACGACGAGTGGCATTTCGCCGGCGTCGCCACGCTCGGCGCAAAGGCCTACATTGGCGAGCGCATCGGGTTCCGCGCCCAAACCCGCCTGTGGGGCACCTTCCTCACCGAAGAAAGCCAGATCTTCTGCTCGCTGCCCGGCGTGTGCGTGCTCTCGGCCAGCGGCAGGTTGTTCGTCCAGGCGGACTTCAGCGGGGGGGTAATGTTCGTGTTCTGACGGGCGGACGGACGGTCAGGCGGTCAGTAACCTCGGCTGACCCGCTCACCGTATCACGTCTGCCATCGCTCCCGCCCCTCCTGGCGAAGCCGCGGGCCAGTCGAAGCCGAGCAAGGCCGCGACGGTCGCCGCGACCTGGGCCTGCGTCACCAGGGCCGTGTCGCGCCGCTCGCCGCGCGGCCCAGTGTCGGGACCCAGGACAGCGATCCAGACGTACTCCGCGCCGTCTACTTCGCGGCCGTGGTCGCGCCATTTCTCCAGCCCGCTCCCGCGTCCATGGTCGGTGGTGATGATGAATGTGGTCTTGCCGGCATAGCCCGGCATCCCCTGGAGGGTTCGCCACAGATCCGCGATGAATTGATCCACCTGGTGGGCAGCCCGGAGGTAGAGGTCGTACCGTCCCTCATGGGCCCATTCGTCGGTCTCGCCGAAGCCGAGGTAGAGCACCCTGGGCTGGTTGCGCGAGAGGTACTCGACCACGACGGCCTGCAGGTAGGCGTCGAAGGTCATCCCGTCCCAGATGCGGGTCGTCGTGGCATACAGCTGGTTGAGCATCCGTGACGTCGGGGTAGCCGCGTCCGGGAACGGCGCCTCCCACGCGGCGTGGACGTGGATGCCCGCCCGTTCACGGTTGAAGATCTCGGCGAAGGCGTCCCAGGACCCGAAGGCCGCGACCTTCCCCTCGAAGCCCGGCTGGTGGCCGAGCCACTCGAAGACCGTCACGTTGGGGTTCGGGCCGTAGGAATTCCTGTCGATCCGGGGATCGGCGCTGCCCGTCAGCATCTCGTTGTAGCCGGGGTAGGAAAACTTGAGCCCGTTGGTCACTTGCGCGGAGCTGCCGAGGTCGCGGTTGCCGAAGAGCTGGCCGTTCCGCGCGATGGAGTCCCAGAGGAACGGCAACAGCGCTCGCCGATTCGCTGCCGGAGAGCCGAGGACGAAGTCCCGGCGCAGGGCCGCGGTGTCCTCCACATGGCCGTATTCCTCGTTGATGAGCGTCGTGTCGGCCCCGCCGAAGAGCTCCTGCCAGCGGAAACCATCGGTGACGATGAGGACGACGTTTTCCGTTGCGCGCTCCTGGGTGGCGACGGGTAACGGCGCGGCCGCGGTACCGAGCCAGAGGATCGCGGCCGCCCCAGTCCGGAATCGGTGCATCACGCTCCGGTCTTCCTGCCGCCGAAGAGTTGCCCTACGACGCCACCAAGCGCGCCGGCCACGACGGAACTGCCGGTCCCGATCATGATGGTATCCATCCCGGTCTGCCCGGTGGCCATCGAGACGACGGTGCCGATCAGCGCGCTGACGCCGGCGGCGATCGCCCCGCCGCCCACGGCGCCGCCCATGGCAGGCTGCCGGTTCATCAGCGAGGCAAGAACGCCGGTGACCGCCGCAATGGTGGTGCCGCCGATCGCGAAGTTCTGCCCGACTTCGGGGCTCACCTTCCCCAGCAGCACCATCGCCACCTGCAGCACGGTGCCGATCATCGTCGGCTTCGCGAGACCCTTCAGCATGCCGTCGCTCATTCCGGGGCTCCTCTCGTTGTGATCAAACTCAGGGGTTCGATGCACGGCCCTACCTTCGGCCCGCTTCCCCGCCTCAAACCCGGCAGATCTCGTAGGCCTGCCGCAGCGACGTGAGCGGCTCGCGGGCCGGCTCGAACTCATGGGCCAGATACCCTGTGAATCCCGTCTCCACGATCGCCTGGCACACCGCCCGATAGTTGAGCTCCTGGGTGTCGTCGATCTCGTGGCGGCCCGGCACTCCGCCGGTGTGGTAATGGCCGATCTCCTTGGCGTGGTTGCGGATCGTCCGGATGACGTCCCCCTCCATGATCTGCATGTGGTAGATGTCGTACAGCAGCTTCACGCGGGGGGAATCCACCGCGCGAATGACACGGGCCCCGAAGGCCGTGTGGTCCCCCATGTAGTCGGCGTGGTCCACCTTGCTGTTCAGCAACTCCACGCAGACGGTCACCCGCTCCTGCTCCGCGAGCGCCTTGATTTTCGAGAGTCCCGCGATGCACGCCTCGGCCCCGGCCTCGTCGCTCCGGCCCCGCCGGTTTCCGAACATTGCGATCACGTTGGGCACGCCGGAGCCGGCCGCGCGCGGGATCGTCGTCTCGAGCTCCCGAAGCAACAACGCGTGATTGGCCGGATCGTTGAATCCCGTGGCGATGAAGTCCCGCCTGGCAGTCGGGTATCCCATCGAACAGACGAGTCCGGCGTCGGCCACGACCGGCCACTGGTCCGGCTGGAGCAGGTCGATCCCGACCAGCCCGATGTTTCGCGCCACTCGCGCGAAGTCCGGCAGCGGCATCCGTTCGAAGGGCCAGTAGGAGACGGATTGATTCAGATTGGCGGATGGGCCGCGGGGCAGAGGGGCAGTCTGCTCCGCGTGGACGTCGGCCCCCGTGCGCAGGAGGAGGGCGCCCGCGGACGCGGCGAGGAGCTCCCGTCGATTCATGGTCAGAAGTCGAGCCGGGTCAGGTAGGCGTAGCTCGCGGCCACCGAGGCGAACGGGTCTGGCGGATTGTCGTGCTCAACGAAGTAGTGCCGGATACCGGCCTCCTTGTGCTGGTGCAGGATGGCCTTCCAGTCGATGCAGCCGGCCCCGACATCGACCATGCTGCCGTCCACGGCCTTGTCCTTGACGTGGACCAGCGGGAACCGACCGGGCCACCGCTTGAAATACGTGAGCGGATCGCTGCCGCCGTCGGTGATCCAGTAGAGGTCGAGCTCGAACTCGACGACGGACGGGTCCGTGGACTCGAGCAGCACATCATAGGGCACCCTCCCCTCGAGCGGTGCGAACTCGAACGCGTGATTGTGATAGGCGAATCGCAGCCCCGCCGCGCGTGCCTGCGTGCCGATCCGGGTGAATGCCTCTCCTACCCGCTTGTAGTCGTCGACCGTCTTCCGGCGCTCCGCGTCGATCCAGGCCACCACCAGCCACTGGTGGCCGACTTCCTTCGCGGCCGCCGCTCGGGACTCCCAGCCGGTCTCCAGTTCCTCCAGCGCCACGTGCGCCGCGGGAGCGTGCAGGTGATGGCGCACCAGCGCGTCCCGCACCTGTGCCGGAGTCTTGTCGTGGTAGCCGGCGAATTCGACCTCGCGGAATCCGATCTGCGCCAGCCGGGCGAGGGTTCCCTCGAAGTCCTCCGCCATCGCCTTCCGCACCGTATAGAGCTGCACCCCGATCCGGTCGAGGCGATCCGCGGGGCCCCACGCCATGAGCCGGCGAGGGATCGTGGCGGCGGCCGTGGCGGCGGTGACGAGGCCGATGAACCCGCGGCGATCGGTCATCGGATCAGAGCTCGCCACGCTTCATCTGGTCTACGGCGAAGGCCGCTGCGCGGGCGGTGAGCGCCATGTACGTGATGGACGGGTTCTGGTTGGCCGAGGAAGCCATGCAGGCGCCGTCCGTGACGAACACGTTCGGAGCGTCGTGACATTGGTTGTGGGCGTTGAGAACCGACGTGGCCGGATCGCGACCCATCCGCGCCGTTCCCATCTCGTGGATCGTGAGCCCGGGAGGATTGTCCTGTACGAAGGTCGAGATGTCAGTGGCGCCGGCGGCTTCGAGCATCTCGGCGGCGGTGACCGCCATGTCCTGCAGCATCTTCCGCTCGTTCTCACGCCAGACGCAGGTAATCCGGAGGGCCGGGATGCCCCACTTGTCCTTCACCTGAGGATCGAGCTCCACGCGATTCTCCGGGTTCGGCAGGCATTCCCCGAAGCCGTAGAAGGACATTCGCCACGGGCCGGGCGTCCGGAGCGCCATCTTGAGGTCCGCCCCGAACCCTTCCATCGAGTTACCGCGCCCCCAATCGCTC
>DASTCF010000193.1:0-36595 GCA_035711365.1 Gemmatimonadales bacterium | reverse complement strand
GCTCGACTGGACGCCGGAACACTCGCGGCGCGCGCGCGGCTTCGCCACCTGGGCGGCCCTGCGGGAGCTGGGACGCAGCGGACTGTCGGATCTCATCGCGCGCTGCTGCCGCCACGCATACGACATCGTGACCCGCATCGGGGCCTTGCCGCACGCCCGGGTCATGTGCGTCCCGCAGATCAACCAGGGGTTGGTTCGCTTCTACGATCCCCGGCCGGGGGCCGGCGCGGAGGACCACGACCGCAGAACCGACCAGGTCATGGCAGCGATCAATGCCACAGGGGAAGCCTACTTTACCGGTACGACGTGGCGAGGTGAGCGCTGCATGCGGGTCTCGGTGTCGAACTGGCGTACCACCGCGGACGACGTGGACCGCGCGGTGGCGGCGGCGGCGCGGGTGCTCGGTGGGTCGGAGCCATGAGCTGCGGGTTGGCGGGCCTGCGTGAGCGGTTATCTTGCAGTCGTTTCGGGGCGTAGCTTAGTCCGGTAGAGCGCCTGCTTTGGGAGCAGGAGGTCCCCGGTTCAAATCCGGGCGCCCCGATTCGGTCCCGTCTGCTATTCCGTCACCCACCCCGGCGCCGCATACGCTCCGCCCTCGAACAGTCCCGCGGGGAGGCGTACGTCGGGTTTCATGTCACGATACTCCTCCCGCACCACCACCTTGCCGTTCTCGAGCATCAGGACCTCGGTCTCGATCCAGCCCTGACCCAGCCTGACGTACTTGTTGAACTGAACCTCCGAGGTCACCCCGGGCTTCTGCACCGCGGGCTCGAGGCTGCGCACGTACACCAATCGCTCCTGATCGACCCAGAACTGCTTGCTGGTCGAGTCCCCCGCTGCCGCGCCCACGATCCAGACCTTGCGCCCCTGCCAGGTGCCCTCGCGCGCCCTGCCGAGGTCGTAGCCCAGTCCCTTGAGCTTCCCGATCGTCACCTCGGGCGCCTGGCCGTAGACGTCGAATCCGAGCAGCAACAGAGGGTGAACAAGGGCCCGGGCGACCTTCACCTCGCCGCCCACGTAGCGATAGACGGAGTCGTTCCGGAACAGGATGACGTCGCGGCCTGCAAGCGGCGCGATGTCGATCCGCAGCTTCGCCGGGACCTCGAGGGCCTCGTACCAGGTCTCGATCTTGCCGTCGGGGAGCGTCGTCTTCTGGGTGAAGGTGGCGGTGCGGTACCACTTTCCGGCATAGCGGGAGTGCATCATGCGGATGACCTCCTCGCCGGTCTGTGGCGCGGCAGATGGCCAGGAGATCACGACGGCAGCGAGGAGCAGGAGCGGGCGAAGCACGATGCCTCCGGGAGTGAAGTCGGGGAACTTCCCGAACCTACGGCCGGGAGGGAAGCGCGGTTTCCCGCCCGTTCCCGGTCCGATGTAGATTATACCGCGCCATCCGTCCACCCGCGCCCGTAGCTCAGTTGGATAGAGCATCAGCCTTCTAAGCTGAGGGTCCCAGGTTCGAATCCTGGCGGGCGCATTCATCTCCCCGAACCGCCACTCCCGATGCCATTGCTCCGTCGCTTCCCGTCCCGCGCTGAGGTGGGCGAGCTCCTCGATCTCGCGGTACCGGTCGTCGTGGTGCAGGTCGGGATGATGTTCATGGGCGTCGTGGACACGCTCATGGTGGGCCGCGTGTCGGCTGCGGCACTCGCGGGCGTGGCGCTGGGCAATCTGTTCTTCTTCGGCGTCGTCATCTTCGGACTGGGCGCGCTGATGGCGCTCGATCCGCTCATCGCTCAGGCCGTCGGGGCCCACGACGACCCGGCCATTGCCCGCGCGCTTCAGCGCGCAATCGTGCTGATGCTGGTGCTCTCCCTGCCGGCATCGGTGTTGCTCTGGCCGGCGGAGATGATTCTCACCGCGCTCGGGCAGCCGGCCGATGCCGTGCCGCTCGCCGGCCGCTATACCCGGATCATCATCCCGAGTGTGCTGCCCTTCATGGCCTTCACCGTCCTTCGTCAGGCGCTTCAGGCGATGGGGAGGATGCGGGCGATCGTCCTGACGATCGTGCTCGCCAACGTGACCAACGCGGTGGTGAATTGGGCCCTCATTTTCGGGCACCTCGGCGCCCCGGCGATGGGAGTGGCGGGCGCCGCCTGGGCGACCACCTTCAGCCGGTGGCTGATGGCTCTCGTGCTGCTCGCGCTGGGCTGGCGTGACCTGCGGGCGTACTTGCTGGCCTGGCGCCCCGATTCCGTTCAGCTCCGCCCGATCGGCCGCATGCTCCGTCTCGGCCTCCCGATCGGACTGCAATTCCAGCTCGAATACACGGCGTTCGGCCTGACCGGCCTGCTGATGGGCCTCCTCGGCACGAGCCAGGTCGCGGCGCATCAGGTCGCCATCAATCTCGCGTCGCTGACCTACATGGTCCCGCTCGGCGTCTCCGCTGCGGCCGCGGTCCTGGTCGGACAGGCGGTCGGCCGCGACGACCAGGAGGGCGCCCGGCGCGCCGCCCGTACCGCCGTGTTCGTCGGGGCCGCCTTCATGGTTGTCACGGGGACCGTCTTCCTCAGCGCGCCCGGCTGGCTCGCACGGCTGTATACGACCTCGGTCCCCGTCCTCGCGATCGCAACAGCTCTGCTGCCGCTGGCAGGGCTGTTCCAGGTGTTCGACGGAGTGCAGGTCGTGGCCGGGGGCATTCTGCGCGGACTCGGCGACACTCGGTCGCCGATGATCATCAACCTCCTGGGCTTCTGGGGCGTAGGAATCCCTGCGGGGCTCGCGTTGGGGTTCCCGGGTGGGCAGGGAGCCGTGGGACTCTGGTGGGGTCTGGTCGCGGGCCTCGCTTCGGTCGCCACGATTCTCTTCCTGCGCGTGCGGCACCGGTTCAAGACGCGGATCGACCGGGTCGTCATTGACGAACGCCCTCACCGGGAATGAAACGGATCGGGGGTGCGAGGACGGTATATTTCAGGGATGCCATCGCTTCGCCATCTCGAGCTCACCCCGCACTACCAGCCGGAACCGCGTTGGCAGGGATTCGCGATTGCGATGACGCTCTACGGGCTCGGCATCCTTGCCGCGCTCGGCTGGACGAACTGGCGCCGCGCACCGGAGCCGGATGAGGTGAGTGCAGCGGTGGCACGTCCCGTTGAGGAACGTGCCGTTCGGATGGTCTATATCCCTCCGAGGCCGGAGCCGGCTCCCAAGCCGCCTGCTCCCCGGTCGGCGTCCCCCGCGCCACGCCCCACGCCACCAGCGAATACCGGCGAGGACTCCCGCGATCCGCTCGCCGATCCGATCCGCGCCATCCGGGCCCCGGATGCAGATGCCGGCGGCGACGCGGAGCGGCTCGGCGAGTCGAATTCCCGGGAGCCGGCGAAAATCGCCCCGCCCAAGGCCAGCCCGCTGGCGCTTGGACCACTCACCACGGAACCCCCAGCTCCCGAGCCGGAACCGGTCGCAGAACCCACGCGAACCACGTTCGGCGGTCCCAGCATCGGGCCCCGACTCGGCATCCCCCCGCGAGATCCCAGGCCCTGGACCCGTTCCTTCCCCTCCAAGGGCGACTCCTGCGCCACCATACCTACCGATCCGGACCACCCCGGCCAGCCGCGCATGGGATCGGCGAGCGGCCGCGTGCTCCGCGTGGACAACGGTTTCCCGCTGGCCAACGCCCATCTGCAGATCATCGGCACCACGTTCGTGACCTACACCGATCAGAACGGGGAATACACGCTCACCTTCAACGCCTCGTTGCTGGACCGCTGCCGGACGCAATACGTCCGGGTCAGCGCCCCGGGCTTCGAGCCGCGCCTGCTCGTGCTGCTGATCGGCCACAACGTCCGCAGTGACGACGTCGTTCTCCGGAAGCAATGATGCCCGGCCACGGCGCTCCGCGTTTCGGCACCGTCATCTTCGATTGCGACTCCACGCTTTCGGCCGTGGAGGGCATCGACGAGCTCGCCGGGCCGCGCAGGCCGGAAATCGCGGCGTTGACGGCTGGGGCGATGCGCGGGGAATTCCCGCTCGAGGCGGTGTATGGGCGCCGCCTCGCGATCATCCGGCCCAGCCGAGCCGACATCGAGGTCCTGGCGCGACGCTACATCGCGGCGGCGGTGACCGGCGCGCGGGAGGTGGTCGCATCGTTCCGTGAGGCGGGCGTCGAAGTGGGCATCGTCTCCGGCGGGTTGCGCCCGGCCTTGCTGCCGCTCGCGGCCTGGCTCGGCATTCCCGAGCACCGGGTCGCGGCTGTGGACCTGCACTTCGATGCCCGGGGTGATTATGCTGGCTACGATGATGCCTCACCCCTGGCGAAGTCCGGAGGCAAGCGTGAGCTCCTCGCCCTCTGGCGCCCGACCCTGCGTCCGCCCGTGCTGTTCGTAGGAGACGGCGCCACGGATCTCGAGGCACGTCCGGAGGTGGATGTTTTCGTGGCGTTCATGGGCGTGGTACAGCGGCCGGCCATCGCGGCCGCGGCGGATGTCGTCGTGGCAACACCCTCCCTGCTACCGCTCCTGGATATCGTCTTCGCCGGCGATGCCCTCGCTCCTGGTTCCCCCTCCTCGTAGAGCAATCACTTATGCCTCAGGCCGCTGGCCGTTTCTTCCTGCCTGGACCGACCGAAGTCCTCCCCGAGGTGCTCGCGGCGCAGACGAAGCCGATGATCGGCCATCGCGGCAAGGGAATGGAGGAGCTCCTCGGGCGGGTCCAGCCCTCGCTGCAGCGCGTGTTCCGCACCCGGCGCCCGGTTTATGTCGCAGCGGCGTCCGCCACGGGCTTCATGGAGGGCGCGGTCCGGAACACGGTGCGGAAACGGGTGCTCTCGCTCGTGAACGGCGCGTTCAGCGAGCGATTCTACCGGATCGCGGTGTCCTGTGGGCTCGAAGCCGATCCGATGGAGGTGGAGTGGGGGCAGGTCCACGACCCCGACCGGGTGGCCGAGGCGCTCGCGGGGGGGCAGTACGACGCCGTCACCGTGGTCCACTCCGAAACATCAACCGGCGCGCTCAATCCGATTGCGGAACTGGCCCGTGTCGCGCACGTGGCCGGCGATGTCGCACTGCTCGTGGACAGCGTGACCGGAATCGCAGGCGTTCCGGTGGAGACGGATGTGTGGGGGCTGGATTTCGTGCTGACCGGTTCCCAGAAGGCGCTCGCACTGCCGCCGGGGCTCACCTTTGGAGTCGCCCAGCCGGCCATGTTGGAGCGTGCGAAATCAAAACGCGACCGCGGGACATACTTCGACTTTCTCGAGTTCGAGAAGTATGCCGCCAAGAATCAGACCCCGAACACACCCGCCGTGTCTCTGCTCTACGCGCTCGCCGCCCAGCTCGATCGAATCGACCGCGAGACGGTCGAGGTCCGTTGGGCCCGCCACGAGGCCATGGCCCGGCGGACCTGGGCCTGGGCCGAGGCGATGACCGCGCGGGGCGTGCCGATGCGCGTCCTCGCGCCCGAGGGCGCCCGCTCCTGGACGGTCTCCTGTCTCACCGTCCCGCCGGGTCACACGGGCAGCGAAGTCAACGCTGCGATGAAGACCCGCGGATTCACGATCTCGGCCGGCTACGGGAAGCTCAAGGACAGCACGATCCGCATCGGCCACATGGGCGATCACACCGTGGAGGAGCTCGATGCGGTGCTCGCGCAGCTCGAGGAGGTGCTCGCAGTATGACGGCCACCTGGCGTGTGCTCATCGCCGACAAGATCGCCGAGGACGGGCTCGGCCCCCTGCGCGAGGACGCCCGCTTTGAGCTGGTGTCGCGTCCGGGGCTCAACCTGACCGACCTGACGGAAGCCCTGTGCGACGTGGACGCGGTCATCGTGCGGAGTGCGGCGAAGATTCCCCGCGAGGCGATGGCCCGGACGAACCGGCTCAAGGTGATCGGTCGGGCCGGTGTAGGGGTGGACACGATCGATGTGGATGCCGCGACCGAGAAGGGCATCGCCGTGCTCAACGCGCCGGCCGGCAACACCATCTCCGCGGCTGAGCTCGCCTTCGCGCTCATGCTGTCGCTGGCCCGCCGGGTGCCCGCGGCCGATCGGTCCATGAAGGCCGGCGCCTGGGACCGCTCGAAGTTCGGCGGCAACGAATTGTACGGCAAGACGCTCGGCTTGATCGGCGCTGGCCGCATCGGCGGCGAGGTTGCGATCCGGGCGCACGCGTTCGGGATGCACGTCGTCATTCACGACCCGTTTCTCAACCCGGAACGCGCCAAGGCTCTGGACGCGGAGCTGCTGCCACTGGAGGAAGTCTTGCGCGCGGCCGATGTCGTCTCGGTGCATGTGCCGCTCACGGAGACCACGCACGGCCTGATCGGCGCACACGAGCTGGCGCTGCTCAAGCCCGGGGCGATGCTCATCAATGCGGCGCGGGGTGAGATCGTGCAGG
This sequence comes from Gemmatimonadales bacterium, assembly GCA_035711365.1. GTDB lineage: Bacteria > Gemmatimonadota > Gemmatimonadetes > Gemmatimonadales > GWC2-71-9 > DASTCF01. The sequence goes on along the minus strand of DASTCF010000193.1, from coordinate 30,264 downwards.
AGGCGGCGCTGCTCGACGCGTTGCGGGCCAAGCGCCTCGCAGGGGCTGCGCTGGATGTGTATGAGCACGAGCCGCTGCCTGCCGATCATCCCTTCCGGTTGCTCGACAACGTTGTGCTCACCCCGCACCTCGGCGCGTCCACGGAGGAAGCCCAGCAGAACGTCGCCGTGGAGATCGCCACTGCCGTCCGCGCCGCGCTGGCGGAGGGTGATTTCAGCCGGGCCGTCAATGCGCCGGGCATCGGCGGCGAGCGGATGCGGCGCATGCGCCCCCTCCTCGAGCTCGCGGAACGCCTCGGCCGGCTGGGCGTGGCGCTGGCCGGCGAGCGGCTGGCGTCGGTCGAAGTCCGCTACGCGGGCCGCGAGCAGGATGCGCTGCGCGCCCTGGCCGCGTCCGCCATGGTCGGAACGCTCTCGGAGGTGGTCGGCCGGAAGGCCGTGAACTTCGTGAATGCGCTTCACATCGCGGCCGGGAGGGGCATCGTGACCGAGCGCACCCGGCTGACCCCGCGCGGTGACTACGCGGAGTACCTCGAGCTCGGGCTCGTAGGCCAGGGGGGCGGCATCCGGGTGGCCGGCGTCGTCCTCGAGGGCGCGCACCCGCGCATCGTCCGGATCGGGGAGTACCGCGTGGACATCGCTCCGCGCGGGAGCCTCGTGATCCTTCGTAATCGGGACGTGCCGGGGGTAATCGGCCGGGTGGGTTCGGCGCTTGGCGCTGCAGGCATCAACATCGGTCAGTACTACCAGGCCAGACTCGAGGCCGGCGGCGAGGCGCTGGCCGCCATCGGCGTCGATGGCCGGCTGGGCACGGACGTCATGGCGACCCTCCGGGGGATGCCGGATGTGCTCGATGTCCGGCAGGTGGAGCTCGACTAGTACCGTTCCAACTTGCTCCCCCAACTTGAGGAAAGCGCCGAGTGCACTACACCCACGGACGCGGACCATCCACGCCTCCGCGCCGGCCGTTGAGGCTCCTCCACATGTTCCTCAGAACCCGGTTGGCTTCCTCCCTGGCTGACACTCGGGACAACAGGTTGGAACGGTACTAGCGTGCTGCTCGTGCTGGACAACTACGACAGCTTCACGTACAACCTGGTCCAGTGCTTCGGCGAGCTCGGCGCCGAGCCGGTCGTGCGCCGGAACGACGCCCTGTCGGTCGACGAGGCCCTGGCGCTCGCGCCCGACGCCATCGTGGTGTCGCCCGGACCCGGTACTCCGGCAGACGCGGGCATTTCGGTTCCGCTCATCCGCGCTGCCGCCGGCAAGGTCCCCGTGCTCGGCGTTTGCCTTGGACATCAGGCCCTCGGTGAGGCCTTCGGTGCGGCAGTGGTTCGGGCCGATCGGCTCATGCACGGCAAGACTGGGGAAGTCGCCCACTCGGGTGACGGCCTCTTTCGGGACCTGCCGTCCCCCATGACGGTCATGCGCTACCACTCACTCATCGTTTCCCCTGCGGGATTGCCGACTGAACTCGAGATAACCGCATGGTCGGCGGATCGACCTCCCGGCGAGGAGATCATGGCGCTCCGGCACCGCACACTGCCCCTCTTCGGCGTCCAGTTTCATCCGGAGTCCATCGCGACTCGTGAGGGCCAGCTTGTCCTCCGCAACTTCCTGTTGCTCTTGCGAGGGGGAGCCGGGTAGGGGAGATTCCGACCCCATGCCACGAGTCTGCAGCCTGCTTGTCGTGCTGGCTCTTGCCGCCGGCTCTCTCGCCGCGCAGCAACCGCGCCTGGGCACGGTCGATTTCCCCACCTCCGCTTCGACGGCGGCGCAGGCCGAGTTCATCCGGGGTGTGCTCTACCTGCACAGCTTCGAGTACGGCGATGCCGCGGCGGCGTTCCGTGCGGCGCAGCGCATCGAGCCGCGTTTCGCACTCGCCTACTGGGGCGAGGCGCTGACCTTCGACCATCCGCTGTGGAACGAGCACGACCGCGAGGCCGGCCTGGCCGCGCTCCAACGGCTCGCGCCCACGCCGGAGGCTCGCGCGGCCACGGCGCCGACCGACCGGGAGCGGCGGTATCTCGAGGCGGCCGAGCTGCTGTTCGGCGGGACGGGAAGCAAGGCCAAGCGAGATACGCTCTACGCCGCCGCGATGGAGCGGCTGCACTCCGCGTACCCGGACGACGACGAGGCGGCGGCCTTCTACGCGCTCTCCCTGATGGGACTGAGCCAGGGCTACCGTGACCTTCCGACATACATGCGCGCCGGCGCGATGGCGCTCGAATTGCTTTCGCGGCACCCCGACCATCCCGGGGCCGCTCATTACGTGATCCACGCATTCGACGATCCCACCCACGCCCCGCTCGGACTCCCGGCCGCCCGGGCCTACTCGCGCATCGCGCCCGGCGCCGACCATGCACAGCACATGACCACCCACATCTTCCTCGCGCTGGGAATGTGGGACGACGTCGTGCGTCAGAATGAGATCGCGTCGGGCCCCGACCGTTCGACCTGGGTACCGGGTCACTACACCTACTGGCTGCAGTATGGCCTGCTGCAGCAGGGTCGGGTGGACCAGGCCCGAGCCCTTCTCGACAACGTGCGGCGGAACCCCGGCGCCACTGCGAATCCGCGGCGCCGGGCGCACCTCTTGGCCATGCGTGCGGCGCAGGTCGTGAACGGCGAGCGCTGGGATGACCCGGCGCTCTCCTGGCAGCTCGATACTGCGGGGGTGGGAACCGGCGCACTTGCGCTGGACGCCTTTGCACGCGGCATCGCCGCCCTCCGCCGCGGCGACACCGGGACGGCCCGGACCGCGCTCGCCAGCCTGCAATCGCTCGAGTCGGCAGCCTCTCAGGGGGGATGGGGCGGGCAACCCGGCGTGCGCGCGGCCCTGGCCAGGGAGCTCGAGGGAGCCCTCGCCTTCGAGCGCGGGGAGCGGGAGGTGGGGTTGCGACTCGCCGCCGAGGCAGCCGCGATCGAGGATGGGCTGGTGGTGGAGTATGGTCCGCCGGATGTCGTCAAGCCGGCTCACGAGATGCAGGCGGAAATGCTGCTCGCCCTGGGGCGGCCGGCAGAGGCCCAGCAGGCGTTCACCCGTGCGCTCCAGGTCACACCGGGCCGCCTACCGGCCCTTCGCGGACTCGCACGCGCGGCGCGCGAAGCCGGCGACGGCGCGGTGGCGGCGCGCGCCGAGCGCGAGCTGGCGGCGCAGCAGCGGAGCGGAGAATGACCGGCCTTGCGGACCGCCTGGCACACGCGCTCGGCGACCGGTATCGGCTCGAAGTCCGGGTAGACGGTGCACCGGCCCTCATCGGCGAGGGAGGGATGGCGTCCGTGTTCCTTGCGGAGGACACGCGGCACGACCGCTGGGTGGCGGTCAAGGTGCTCAAGCCGGAGCTCGCCGCAACGATCGGCGCCGACCGGTTCCTCCGGGAGATTCACATCGCGGCACAACTGCATCACCCGCACATCCTCGGACTCATCGACTCCGGGGAGGCGGATGAGCTGCTGTACTACGTGATGCCGTATGTCTCAGGTGAATCGCTCCGGGGGAAGATCGAACGCGAGGGATTTCTCACCGTCGTGGAATCGGTCCGTCTGTTCCGCGAGGTCGCGGACGCGCTCGCCCGCGCGCACAAGGCCGGGGTGGTCCATCGGGACATCAAGCCCGAGAACATCCTGATCGAGGAGCGGCACGCCCTGGTCAGTGATTTCGGTGTGGCCAAGGCCCTGAGCGAATCACTGGGGCAGCCGGGATTCACAAACTCCGGCCTGACCCTGGGAACGCCATCCTATATGGCGCCCGAACAGGCGGCCGCTGATCCCGATATCGATCATCGGGTGGACATCTACGCACTGGGTATCGTGGCGTATGAGATGCTCACCGGCGATCTCCCCTTCGATGCCCCGACGCCGCAGGCCATGCTCGCCGCGCACGTGGCGATCGAGCCGGCGCCCGTCCGGAGCCGGCGCCAGGAGGTCCCGCCCGCTCTCGATGCGATCGTGCTCCGCTGCCTGGCCAAGAACCCTGCCGAGCGATACCAGCAAGCCGACGAGATCGTGGCTGAGCTTGAGGCCATGGGTTCCCCGAGCGCGCCGGGCTTCGGGAAGGCTGCCCCGGTGGCGAGGGGGCTTCACATTCCCCGCGGGGCCCGCCGCCTCCTCATCATCCTTGGAGTCGTCATCGCGCTCCTCATCCTCGGCGGCGTCCTGCTGAAGGGTGTGTAACTTCTTATCAAGCAATTCGATAGGGGCGCCGCACCAGCTGCGTAGCAAACTCGGCACGACTTTTGACGTGAGCCCCTCACACTATTAGTTTTTGGGATGCGCGTCCTAGGTGTCATCCCGGCCCGTCTCGGCTCGACCCGACTCCCTAACAAGCCGCTTCAGCTCCTGGCCGGTGAACCATTGGTGACCCGGGTCGTCCAGCGCGTCCTGGCCCATGACCTCGTCGACCGGCTGGTCGTCGCAACGGACTCCCCGATGGTGGTGCAGGTGGCCGAGCGGTCCGGTGTCGCGGCGGTGCTCACGGACAACCGACACTCCACGGGCACGGAGCGTGTCGCCGAGGTCGCGGCTCGCCCGGAGTTCGCCGGATACGATATCATCGTCAACATCCAGGGTGACGAGCCCTTCATCGACCGTGAGGCCCTCGAGGGGAGCCTCGCGCGCGTGCGCGGCGGTGATGAAGTGGGCACCGCGGCGGCAACACTGGAGCCCGCCCTCGTTCGCGATCCCGCGCGCGTCAAGGTGGTGACCGACATGACCGGGCGGGCCCTGTACTTCTCACGAGCGGTGATACCCTATCGCCGGGAATCCGAGGATCCGGGCGAGGGCCTGTACTGGCAGCACCTCGGCATTTACGCCTACACGCGCCCCGCGCTCGAACGATGGGTGAGGCTCTCCCCCACGCCGGCGGAACTCGCCGAACGCCTCGAGCAGCTCCGCGCCCTCCAGCATGGAATGACCATCGGTGTGGCCCGCCTGAGCGCCCCCGCGCTTCCGGGTGTGGACACGCCTGACGACCTGAAACGGGCCGAGGCCCACTGGCACGCTCTTGCGAGGTAGTCCATGACCACCGGTCCCTCGAATACGAAGTTCATTTTCGTCACCGGCGGCGTTGTCTCCTCCCTCGGGAAGGGGATCGCCGCGGCCTCGCTGGGACGCCTGCTGGTGGAGCGCGGTCTGAGCGTGACGATGCAGAAATTCGATCCGTACATCAACGTCGATCCGGGAACGATGTCGCCGTTCCAGCACGGCGAGGTGTACGTGACCGACGACGGTGCGGAGACCGACCTCGACCTCGGCCATTACGAGCGGTTCATTGACCGGTCGCTTTCCCAGCAGAACAACGTCACCACGGGACGCATCTACCAGTCGGTTATCAACAAGGAGCGCCGGGGCGAGTACCTGGGCTCCACGGTGCAGGTGATTCCCCACATCACGGACGAGATCAAGAACGCCATCCGCCGTACGGCGCCCGGGCACGATGTAGTCATCACCGAGATCGGTGGTACGGTAGGTGACATCGAATCACTGCCATTCCTCGAGGCGATCCGCCAGTTCAGGCAGGAGGTCGGGCGCGACAATGCCCTGTTCATGCACCTGACGCTCGTGCCGTACATCGCCGCCGCCGGCGAGGTCAAGACCAAGCCGACCCAGCACTCTGTGCGCGAGCTGATGCAGATCGGAATCCAGCCGGATGTCCTGGTCTGCCGGACGGAGCGCCCGCTCTCGGCCGATATCCGCCGCAAGATCGCGCTGTTCTGCAACGTGGACTTCGCCTGCGTGGTCGAGAGCCCGGACGTGCAATCCATTTACGAGATCCCGCTCCGGCTTCATGAGCAGGGCCTTGACCGGGAGGTGTGCGAGCGCCTCCGGCTGGTGACCAAGGATCCCGACCTCCGCGCCTGGCGCGGACTGGTCGAACGCGTGCTGCATCCGACCCACGAGACGCGAATCGCAGTGGTCGGCAAGTACACCGACCTGCACGATGCATACAAGTCCGTGCAGGAGGCCCTGATCCACGGCGGGATCGCGCACGATGCGAAGGTCCGCATCGAGTGGATCTCGAGCGATCACTTCACCGACTCGGACGCGGCGGGCCGGATGCTCGCCGGATTCGACGGACTCCTCGTGCCCGGAGGCTTCGGCGTGCGCGGCATCGAGGGGATGATCCAGGCCATCAGGTGGGCGCGCGAGAACAAGCTGCCGTTCTTCGGCATCTGTCTCGGCCTTCAGGTCGCGATCATCGAGTTCGCGCGCGATGTGTGCGCGCTGCCCGACCCCAACAGCACCGAGTTCGAGCCGGAATGCGGCACGCCCGTGATCAACCTCCTCCAGTCGCAGCGCGACGTCACCAGCCTCGGTGGCACGATGCGGCTCGGTGCGTATGCTGCGCGACTCCGGCCGGGGTCGAAGGTCGCCCAGGCCTATGGAACGACCGAGATCAGCGAGCGCCACCGCCATCGCTGGGAAGTCAACAACGCCTACCGCGACGTCCTGGCCGAGTACGGCCTGCGGCTGTCGGGCCAGTCCCCGGACGGCGGGCTCGTCGAGCTGATCGAACTGCCGGATCACCCGTGGTTCATCGGGTGCCAGTTCCACCCCGAGCTCAAGTCCAGGCCCAACCGGCCGCACCCGCTCTTCGCGGGCTTCATCGGCGCCGCCCTGAAGAAGCGGCAGCAGGGCGGGCCCGCCGCCACCACGTCGACGCCGATGGCCGGGGCGACCCGCTGATGGCCTGGAGCTTCGGCGAGAGTCCGTTCCTGATCGCCGGACCGTGCGTCATCGAGGGCGATGACCTCATGCGGCAAGTCGGTGAGGCGCTGGCGGCGCTCGGCGAGAAGCACGGGATACCCGTCTGCTTCAAGGCCAGCTTCGACAAGGCGAACCGATCGCGCATGGCGGGGCCCCGGGGACCTGGACTGGAGGAGGGCCTCCGGACGCTCGAGCGGGTGCGGGAGGCAACCGGGCTCCCGATTCTCACCGATATCCACGAAGCGGCGCAAGCCGCTCCCACCGCCGAGGTGGTCGACGTGCTGCAGATCCCGGCGTTCCTGTGCCGCCAGACGGACCTGCTGGTCGCCGCTGGCCGGACGGGGCGAGCGGTGAACGTGAAAAAGGGACAGTGGATGCAGCCCGAGGGGATGCTCGGGGCCGTGGAGAAGGTCCGGGCGAGCGGATCGGCGGAGGTGGCCGTGACGGAGCGCGGCACGTTCTTCGGGTACGGAGACCTGGTCGTCGACATGCGCTCGTTCGCCCGGATGAAGGCGGCGACCGGCGCGCCCGTCATCTTCGACGCGACGCATTCCGTGCAGCAGCCGGGGCAGGGGGAGGGCGGAACGAGCGGGGGATTGCGTGAGTTCATCCCCTCGCTGCTCGCGGCCGCGGCCGTCGCGGGCGCCGATGGATTTTTCCTGGAGACGCACCCCGACCCGGCACGCGCGCCCAGCGATGCGGCGACGCAGTGGCCCCTGGACCGCCTCGGCGACCTCGTCGAACGCACGCTCGATCTCTGGGCCCGCGCCCGCGAGCGCGTCCGTGCTTGATCCGCGCATCGCCAGGCGGATCCGGCTGCTGGCACTCGACGTGGATGGCGTGCTGACGGACAATGCGGTGTTCATCGGGTCCGTCGGCGGGCAGCGGGTGGAGTTCAAGCGCTTCGACATCCAGGACGGTCTCGGCCTCGCACTGCTCAGGGGCTCGGACATCCGGGTTGCGCTGGTCAGCGGCCGCACGTCGGAGGCGACCGCGCTCCGCGCGCAGGAGCTCCGGATCGAGGATGTCATTCAGGACCAGGGCGCACGGAAGGTCCCCGCGCTCGGCGCGCTGCTTGCGAAGCGCGGCATCGGCTGGCCGGAGGTCGCATTCGTCGGGGACGACCTCGCGGACCTGCCGGTACTCAAGCGGGTCGGTCTGCCGATCGCGGTCGCCAACTCCGTGGACGAGGCGAAGGCAATGGCCGCCTACGTCACGAAGGCGGAGGGTGGCCGCGGAGCGGTCCGCGAGGTGGTAACCACGCTGCTTCGGGCTCGGGGCGAGTACGAAGCCGCGCTGCAGCGCTATCTCGAGGAGCGCGACGTCGATGACGCGTGATCCCGACGCCCTCACGCTCCTCGGCCGCCGGGTGCTCGAGCTGGAGACCCGCGAGCTCGCCGCGTGCGCCGCCCGGATGGATGGCGGGTTCGGTCGCGCCGTGCAGTTGCTGGCAGAAGCGAGGGGCCGCGTGATCGTGTCAGGCGTCGGGAAATCAGGGCTGATCGCGCGAAAGATCGCCGCGACGCTCACGTCTACCGGTACTCCGGCCACTTACCTGCATCCGGTGGACAGCCTGCACGGCGACCTGGGCATCGTGGGTCGCACGGACGTGGCGATCCTGCTGAGCAAGAGCGGCGAGACCGAGGAGATGTTCGGACTGCTCGCCGCGCTGCAGCGACTCGGCGTGCCGATCATCGCGATTACCGGCGGCCGCCAGTCGACCCTGGCCAGGATGGCGCGCGAGGTGCTCGATGCGGGCGTGTCGGAAGAGGCCTGCCCCCACGACCTGGCACCGACCACCAGCACAACGGTCGCGTTGGCGATCGGCGACGCACTCGCGGTGGCTCTGCTCGAGGTCAAGGGTTTCCGGCGCGAAGATTTCGCCGAACTGCACCCCGGCGGCACGCTCGGCCGGAAGCTCCTCCTCCGGGTGCGGGATGTGATGCTCGAACCCCAGGGGATTCTCCCGCCCGGAGCCACGATGCGGGAAGGGGTCATGGCCCTCGCCCGGCACCGGGGCCTGGCGGTGATCGCCGAGGGCGGACGGGTTGCCGGGGTGGTCACGGCGGGGGACTTGAGCCGACTCGCCGAGTCCGAGCCCGGATTCATCGAGCGCCCGGTGGCTTCCGTGATGACCCGGTCACCCAAGACGGCGCAGGCCGAGGAGCTCGCGGCCGCCGTGCTGGGACGGATGGAGCGACACGGCATCATGGCAATGCCGGTCCTGACAGAGGACGGGAAGATCGTCGGCGTCGTGCACCTGCACGACCTGATGCGGGCGGGGGCGGTTTGAAGGAGGGAGTCGGGGACGCGGGGAGGCGGGGAAGGTGGGGGCTGTGTACGGTGGTCGGCCTCACCCTCCTCTCGGCTGCCTGCAACGGTGGTGGAGCCCGGCCCACCGCCGTGGTGACGGAGGCGGACACGGCGGATCAAGTACTCGAGAAGGTGCGGCACCACATTACCGTTGACGGCGTTCGCAAGAGTCTCGTCGAGGCGGACACGGCCTACTATTACGAGGGATCGCAGTCGTTCGAGCTCCGGGCGGTGAAGGTCTCCTTCTTCGCTGCCGACGGGTCGCCGACGTCCGTGCTGAACGCGCGTGAGGGCACCTACCGCGTGGCCAACGGCTCGATGGAGGGCCGTGGCGCGGTTGTCGTCCGCTCGGCGGATGGCAATCGCACCCTTCGAACGGAGCTGCTCCAGTACGACCCGGCGAAGAACGAGATCTCGACCAATCAGCACTACACGTACGACGAGGGTGGCAATCACCTCGAGGGCAACGGATTCCGGTCGGACCCGAACTTCCAGAAAGTCCAGACCGAGCAACCGCGGGGCAGGGCCGCCGAAGGCGTCCTCCTGCCGGGCCAATGAACGCTCACCGACTTCTGCTCATCCTGGGATTGGCCTCCGCGATGCCGGCCGCGGCGGGAGCGCAGGAGGCGAGTCGCCGCTGCCAACTGAATCTGGACCACGCCGATCGCGGGTACGCCGACGGCAACAACTACTTCGCTTCGGGCGACGTGCAGATCAGCTGCAAGGGTGGGTCGGTGCACATGCGGAGCGACAGCCTGGCATCTTACGCGAGCCAGATCGTGCACTTTGTGGGGAATGTCCGCTACGAAGACTCCACCATGACGATGGACGCCGAGCGCGGCACCTACGTCCGCGCCGGCGAACGGTGGGAAGCCCGCGGGAAGGTGCTCACGCGGAACCTCCGGAACGGCTCGACGCTGAAGGGGCCGAGTCTCGACTACTACCGTGCCATCCCCGGCGAGCGCGACACGCTCGAGGTATACGCCATTGGACGGCCGACGATCAGTTACGTGACGCTTGATTCCGCCGGGCAACCCAGGGAACCCTACCTCATCGTCGGGGACCGCGTGCGAATGAAGGGTGAAGACCGGGTCTGGGCGGGGGGTAAGGTCACCATCGACCGGAGTGATTTCGCCGCACGCGCCGATTCGATGCGGCTCGACCAGGGCGCCGGGCAGGATGGGACGCTGCTTCGCGGAGCGGAGGTGCGCGGGCTTGGCACCGATACGTTTGCGCTCACCGGCCGCCGGATCGACCTGCGGCTCGAGCAGAGCGAATTGACCTACGTCGTGGCCAAGGATTCGAGCCACGGGGTCAGCAGGGAATGGGACATCGTCGCGGACACGCTCGCCCTGGACATCAACAGGCAAAAGATCGAGCAGACGCTCGCCTGGGGCAACAGCACCCGGCCGCACGCCGTCTCGGTCACGTACGAGATCCTGGCCGACTCGCTCGCGCTCGACAGCCCCGCCCAGGTGCTGACGGAGGCCCGCGCATTCGGGAAGGCATGGGTGGCCTCCCAGGCCGACACGGCAACCCGGGAGCGCGATTGGCTCGTCGGCGACAGCGTGACCGCGCAGTTCGCCCGGCAGGATTCGGCAGGCAAGCCGCGCACCGTGCTGAGCCGGGTGGACGCCCGCCATGAAGCGCGCTCGTACTACCAGGTGCACGACGCCGCCCGGCCGGGGCGTCCCTCGCTGAACTATGCGCGCGGGGATCGGATCGTGGTCGTCATGCGAACGGATTCGATCGGCGGGGTCGATCGCGTCGAACTGCGGGGGCAGGTGGACGGAGTCCAATTGGAGCCCGTGACCACCGCCGCTCGCGATACCACGCCCGCCAAGCCGGGCCAGGCCCCTGCGGTGCCGAGGTGACTACCCCGACCTGGCTGGACGCGCTGCGCGGCCGCGAGGCTTCGATGGGACTGGCCCTCGCGGCGCTCGTCAGCGGCGCCGATGACGAAGGTCGGGTCGCCTTCGACAACCTCGTCATCTCGTACCGGAACGCGTTCCTCAGCGGAGTCGAGACAGTGCCCGGGCTCCCGCGATCGGAGCTCTCCGGCGAGCAGGTGCGGGACAATCTCGCGCGCTCGGTCCTGCCACGCCTGGCCGGCGACGGGTGGATCGCAGACGATTCCCGGACCCACTGGGCCCAGGTCCGCGCCACCGGCCCCTGGTGGGCGGAGGCGTCCCGGGACCGCGGGGCCGCACTCGAGCTGCTGGTGGAACTCGCCCGGGGCAGCCACGCCCGGCACGAAGCGGCCGCCGTGCGGCTCCCCGGGCCGACCGGGACCGTGCTGGAAGCCATCGGCCTCTCCAAGAGCTTCCGGCAGCGAACGGTGGTGGACAACGTGTCGGTGAGAGTGGCGCAGGGGGAGATCGTCGCGCTGCTGGGCCCCAACGGGGCGGGCAAGACCGTCACCTTCTACTGCCTGACGGGGATCATCCGGCCGGATGCGGGACGGGTCCTGCTGGACGGCGAGGACATTACGGAATCCCCGATGTACCTTCGGGCACGCCGTGGGCTCGGCTATCTGGCCCAGGAGCCTTCGGTCTTCCGCCGATTGACGGTGGAGGAAAACGTCCTGGCGATTCTCGAAACGCTGCCGATCCGGGCGGCCGAACGGGCGCAGCGGCTGGAGATCATGCTGGATGAACTGTCGATCAAGCACCTCCGCAAGAGCAAGGCGTACGCGCTGAGCGGCGGCGAGCGAAGGCGCCTCGAGATCACCCGCGCCCTCGTGACGGCGCCCAAATTCATGCTGCTCGATGAACCGTTCGCCGGGGTGGATCCCATCGCAGTCAACGACATCCAGACGATCGTGGCCGGGCTGCGCCACCGGGGCCTCGGTGTGCTCATCACGGACCACAACGTGGAGCAGACGCTGGACATCGTGGATCGGGCGTACATTCTCTTTGAGGGGAAGGTGCAGGCGGCCGGCACCGTTCCCGAGCTCGTGTTCAACGACAACGTTGCGAATCTGTACCTCGGACCGACGCTGACGGCGCGGCTTCGGGCCCGCCTGGAGAACGTCGCGTGAAGCAAGGACTCTCGCAGCATATCGGCATGCGGCAGGAGCTCCGCATCAATCCCCGCCTCTATCAGGCGATGGACATGCTGTACATGCCGATGATGGACCTCCAGCAGCACCTCAAGCAGGAGTTGCTGATCAATCCGTTCCTCGAGCTCGTCGAGCCGGACGATGAAGAGCAGGAGGGCACGGAGCGGGAGGCTCAGAAGGAGAAGGACAAGGAAGAGACCGCCAAGCAGGACGAGATGGACTGGGAAGAGATCCTGCTCAACGGCTTCGAGACCGGCGGCGCGCGGGAGCAGTACGAGCAGCTCGAGTACGCGGAACCGGTCACCGTCGAGACCCGCGACCTCATCGATCACCTCAGGGAGCAGCTCAAGTTGATGGAGCTGAGCCCCCGCCAGCTGCTCCTGAGCGAGGAATTTCTGGGCAACATCAAGGAGGACGGCTACCTGGCGGCGTCGCTCGAGGAAATCATCGGCTCGGTGAATGAACTGATCGCGGCCCACGCGAGAGGAGAGGCGTCCGAGGAGGAGGAGGACGCGGAGGAGCCGGACGCCGCAGCGCTTCCGCCGGGCGTCCAGTTGTTCACCCTGGAGGAAGCGGAACAGCTGCTTCAGGTGCTGCAGAGCCTCGATCCGCCCGGCGTGGCGGCGCGGGACATTCGAGAATGCCTCCTCCTGCAGATCCGGGAGCGCGGCCTGACCGAGACACTCACCTACCGGCTGGTCTCGGAAGCGTTCCAGGACCTCATCGCCCACCGGTGGAACGAGCTGGCCCGGCGGTTCGGCGTGCCGCCAGCGTCCGTGCAGGCCGCAGCCGATGCGCTGGCCGTGCTGGATCCGAAGCCGGGCCTCAAGTTCGCCGGGCAGGACGACGGGTACATCCTTCCGGATCTCATCGTCGAGAAGATCGACAAGGAGTACAAGGTTTTCCTGAACGACACCGGGGTGCCGCGGCTCCGGTTGAGCCGGGCCTATCAGGAGGTGACCCGCGACCGGAAGAAGCTCACGGCGGAGAACCGCGAGTTCATCGCGGCGAAGATGAACAGCGCCACCTGGATGATCCAGGCCATCGAGCAGCGTCGCCAGACGATGCTCAAGGTGATGAACTTCATCGTCGACCGGCAGCGCGACTTCTTCGAGAAGGGAATCGAGTACCTCAAGCCGCTCACGCTCCGCGAAGTGGCCGAGGTCATCAACATGCACGAATCCACTGTGAGCCGGGTGACGAACGAGAAGTACGTGCAGACGCCGCGCGGCGTGCTGCCGCTCAAGTTCTTCTTCTCGAGCGCGCTCCAGACCTCCTCGGGGGAGGACGCCAGCGCGCGCTCCATCCGCGCGAAGCTGGAGAAGATGGTGGCCGACGAGAATCCCGCGAAGCCGCTGACCGACCAGCAGATCGTGCACCTCTTCCAGGAACAGGGCATCCAGATCGCCCGCCGCACCGTCGCGAAGTACCGGGACCAGCTCGGCATCCTCCCCGCGCGGATGCGAAAGCGCGTATGAGCCTCCCGGCGCGGAGGGGCCCTGTTGATGTCAGTGTGCTGGTGCCGGCGAAGGACGAGGCGGAGAATCTGGCCGAGTTCCTGCGGCTGTGCGCCGAGGCCCTGGGGGCGGCGCCGTTTTCCTTCGAGGTGGTGGTGGTGGATGACGGCTCCCGCGACCGGACGGGTGCCATCCTCGAGGAGCTCCGGGCGGCCTATCCGTTCCTGACGATCGTCTCGCACCCGCGCCAGCGCGGGATCGCGGACGCGCTCCGCTCGGCGGGCGATGCCGCGCGGGGCGATGTGTTCGTGTTCTATCCGGCCGATCTGCAGTACCTCCCCGAGGACATCCCGTCGCTCGTGGCGCCGATCCTGGAGGGACGCGCGGATATCGTGACTGGCACCAAGCAGGGCAAGTATGAGAAGGCCTTCGTGTCGGGGGTGTACAACGCGCTCTGCCGCTGGCTTTTTGGGGTCCGGGTCACCGACCTCAATTCGGTCAAGGCCTACCGTCGCGAGGTGATGCACCACGTCCCGCTCCGGCCCGACTGGCACCGGTACATGGTGGTCATCGCGGCCGCCGAGGGGGCCCGGCTGACCTCGCTGCCGGTGCCGCTCTACCCCCGCCGCGCCGGCGTCTCGAAGTTCAACTGGAAGCGGATCCCCGTGGGCGTTCTCGACCTGCTGAGCGTGTGGTTCCAGCTCCGCTTCGGGCGCAAGCCGCTCCTCTTCTTCGGTGGGGCGGGGGCGATCCTGTTCCTGGTGGGATTCCTGGCTGGTGTCGTCGCCCTGATCCTCCGGTTCGGGTACGGCATCGGGTTTCGGCCGCTTCTGAATCTGGTCGAAACAATGGTCATCAGCGGCATTGCGCTCTTCGGCTTCGGATTCGTCGGCGAAATGATCGCGGGAATGCGGGAGGACATCGCGGGCCTCCGGCGGGAAGTTGCGCGGGATGCTCCCGGTGCCGGCCCGCTGGATCGCGAATGACACAATCCAGCCTGAAGATCCTGCTCGTCACGCACAACTTCCCCCGCCACGTCCACGACATGGCGGGGGCCTTTCTGCTCGCCCTCGCCCACGGCCAGCAGGCGCTCGGACACGAGGTACGGGTGCTGGCACCGCACGCCCCCGGCCTCCTGCTCGAGGAACGGGTGGATGGGGTGGACGTGGTGCGGTACCGCTACGGCCCGGAGGCGGAGGAGACGCTGGCCTACGCCGGCACGATGCACGAGCAGGCGCTCCGCTCCTGGCGCGCGCGGTGGCGCCTGCTCCGGTTCATCGCCGCGTCGCGGGCCGGCCTCCGCCGCGAGCTGCGCGCGTGGCACCCCGATGTCCTTCACGTCCACTGGTGGGTCCCGGGAGGGTTCGCCGTCTGGCCGGGCGTCGCCCGCCAGGTGCCGGTGGTCCTGACCTCACACGGCACGGATGTCTTCCTCCTCGATCGTTTTCCCCTCGCCCGTCCCATCGCCCGGGCGATCTTCCGGTCCGCCCGGCAGGTCACGGTGATCTCCTCACCCCTGCTCCCCCGGGTCGAGGCGCTCGGCGTCCCCAGCGACCGCATCTCGATTCTGCCGATGCCGCTCAGCGCCGAGCGGTTCGCCGGCGGGTATACCGGCGTTCGTGATCCGACTCGCCTCCTGTTCGTCGGGCGCCTCGTGGAGCGGAAGGGCGCGGAGTACGCGCTACGGGCCCTCGCGGCGCTCCGGAAGGCGGGGAGGGAAGTGCGACTCACGATCTGCGGGGAGGGTCCCGAGCGCGCGCGGCTGGAGGCGCTGGCCCGCGAGCTCGGCGTGGCGGACGCGATCGAGTTCACCGGCGCGCTACCCCATGATGCCGTGGCCGAGCTGTACAGGACGAGCGCGGTGCTTGTGATGCCCGCCGTGACCGATTGGAAGGGTGAGCAGGAGGGCTTCGGCATGGTGCTCGTCGAGGCGATGGCCAGTGGACTCCCGGTCGTTTCGACGCTGAGCGGTGGGATCGCCGACGTCATCCGGGACGGCCGGTCGGGCCTGCTGGTTGCGGAGCGTGATCCTGCCGCGCTGGCCGACGCCGTCGGCCGGCTGCTGGATGATCCGCACCTGGCCGAGTCCCTCATCACAGCCGCAGCGGCGGACCTCGATGCGCGCTTCGCGCCCGGGTCGATCGCTCGCGCGTTCGAATCTGTCTATCGCCGGGCGATCGGAGATGCCGCGTGAGCGGCGCCCGCACATGGATCGGTCGCGCGCTGCAGGTCGCCGGCGTCACGGCGGCGGCCTGGTATCTCGTGCACACCGCCATGGTGAACCGGGAGGCGCTCGCGGGGGTGCCCTTCAGATTCGCCCTGTGGCCGTTCGTCGTCGCGTCCCTGGTGACGGTCGGGACGTATTTCTACCTCGTGGGGACGTGGGCCGGAAGCCTCCGCTGGTGGGGCCAGTCCCTGCCGTATGGCGACGCGATCCGCATCTGGTTCATCACCAATCTGACGCGCTTTGTGCCCGGTATCGTGTGGCAGTTCGCGCACGTCGGCACTGAGGCGCTTGCCGCCAGGATTTCACCGGTGGCAGCCGCCGGCGGAATGGTGTTTCAACAACTGGTCCTGCTCGCGACAGGCCTCGCCGTCGCGGGCTCGCTGGCTCCGATGCTGCCGGGGCAGGGGGCGATCACTCTCGCCCCTGGAACCGCGATCGCGCTGGCCTCGCTCGGGGTGGCAGCCGTGATTATTCTCCTTCCCGTCGTGACCCCGTTGCTGGAGCGCGGGACCTCCCGTGTGCTCCGTCGGGAGATCCCGTGGCCGGCGCCGACCCGCAGAGATCTCAGCCGGTACACCGCCGCCCTTGTGCTCCCGTGGCTGGCGTATGGCGTCGCCTTCTGGCTCTTCGGGCGGGCCCTGCTGGGTGAGGCGGCCGCACCCGCCCTGATGCCCGCGGCGGCGGCGTTTATCGGGAGCTACGTGGCGGGCATCATCGCCGTGTTCGCCCCTGGCGGCCTCGGAATCCGGGAGGCGGCACTGGTCGCCTTGCTCTCGCCGGGGATCGGCGCCCCGGCCGCGCTCTTCCTGGCGATCGCCGCCCGGCTCTGGCTTGTCGGGCTGGAACTCGCGACCGCCCTGGCCGTCCTCGTCTGGCAACGCCGTCGCGGCCTCAACCCCTGAATCCGGACGCCATGGCCCCGAGCTTCACACGCCGATTTCCCACGCTGACCGCAGCCGCGCTCTATGCTGCCGTGGTGGCTCTCGCCTTCTGGCCGTTCTGGCAGGGGAAGTTTCTCGTCAATCCGATGAGCGATGCCCGCACCGGGTATCCCGTTCGCGAATACGCGGCCGAGTACCTGAAGGCGCACCACGCCTTCCCCGAATGGATGCCGTACACCTTCGGCGGCATGCCCTTCATCGCCAACACGGCGCATGGCGACACGTTCTATCCGACGTTCCTCCTGCGGCTCGTGCTCCCCCCCGACGCCGGCATCACGCTCGGGTTCATGCTTCATCTCGTGCTGGCCGGGCTGTTCATGTTCCTCTTTCTCCGGGCTCTTCGGCTCGAGTGGGGAGCGTCGTTCGTCGGTGGCGCCGCGTATCTCATGAGCGGGCAAGTTGTGTCACTGGTGAGCCCGGGACATGACGGGAAGCTGTTCGTGAGCGCGCTCCTCCCGCTCGCGTTGTTGTGCCTCTACCGGGGCGTGACCTGCGGCTCCTGGCGGAGCTTTGTCGGGTTCGGTGTCACGGTGGGGTTCGCGCTCATCTCACCCCACTTCCAGCTCACCTACTACCTGCTGATGGCGGCGGGCTTTTTCTGGCTCTATCTCGTCTTCCTGAGCGGCGAGCGGGCACCTGAGCACTCCTGGGTCTGGTATACCGGGCTGTTCGCCGGGGCGCTGGGGATCGCATTCGCCTTCGCTGCCATTCAGATGCTGCCATTCCTCGATTACCTCCGATTCTCCCCTCGCGGCGCCGCCGGGAGCACCAGCACTGGGTGGGACTACGCCACCGGCTGGTCCATGCCGCCGGAGGAGTTGCTCGGTATACTCTGGCCCGCCTTCATGGGGGTCCTGCAGGACTATTGGGGACGAAACCCCTTCAAGCTGCACAGCGAGTACGTCGGGGTCGCGGTGCTGATCCTCGCCACATTCAGCCTCCGGCTCGAGGGCCGGAAGCGCCTTGCCTGGTTCCTTGTGTTCCTCGGAGTGTACGGCGCGCTCTTCGCCTTCGGGGGATACACCCCGTTCTACCGGATTCCATATCATCTCCTGCCGGGCATCCGGATGACCCGGGCGCCCAGCATGATCTTCTTCCTCACCTCGTTCAGCCTGGCCGCGCTGGCCGCGATGGGCCTCCAGGCCCTGCTGACGGTGGAAGATGCCGTGCGACGGAGGCGCCTCGTCTGGTGGGCCGGTGGGCTGGGAGTCGCGACGCTGCTCGCGCTAGCCGGTGGCTTTCGGCCGGTGATGGAAGCCATCGCGATCCCGGAGCGCTTCAGCGGACTCATCACCAACGAACCGGCTTTCAAGCTCGATGCCGCCCGCGTGCTGCTGTTCGGGCTCCTCACCGTCGCCCTCTGCTGGAGGCGCCTGCCCGCGATGGCGTGGGGGCTCGCGCTGGGCGGACTGGTCCTGCTCGAGTTGTGGACCGTCGAGCGGCATTTTATTCAGTGGACCCCTCCGGCGCGCGAGAGCTTCGCGGCCGACGGCGTCGTCCAGGCGCTGCGCCCGGATACATCCGTCTTCCGCGTCCTGCCGTACCAGGTCTACGACGAGAACCGGAACTACCTGATGGCGCACCGGGTCCGATCGGTGCTGGGCTACAACGGACAGGAGCTCCACCGGTACGACGAGCTGCTGGGCGGGAAGAACATCTGGCAGAATATGGGAAACCCGGCGCTCTGGCGATTGCTCGCCGTGAAATACCTGGTCCTGCCGCAGCCGCTGGAAGGGCAGGGGATCGTCCCGGTCGCCGGGCCGGTGGCGGCCCACGACGGGCAACAGGTGTACGTCTACCGGTTCGAGGGCGCCTTGCCGTTCGCGTACCTCGTTCCCGAGGCGGTGAAGACGGCGGAAGACCAGATGATCCCCACCCTAGTGGATCCGCGCTTCGACCCGCGCCGGTATCTCCTCGTGCCCGGCGACGGATCGGTCGGCGTCTCCGCGCCTCTCGGCGTGCCGGAGCCGATCGCGGCACCGGTGACGGTCGGGGCGCCCCACGAAGGACACTACCGGTTCGGCTTCGCCGCCACGGCCACGCCGGCCTACCTGTTCGTTTCGGAGAATTACTATCCGGACTGGCACGCGAAGGTGGACGGGAAGCCGGCTGAGGTGGTCCGGGCACAGTACTCGCTGATGGCCGTCCCGGTGCCCGCCGGGGCGACCTCAGTGGAGCTGAGCTTCTCGTCGCCGGCCTTTCGGCGGGGACACTTCATCACGCTGGGGATGCTCGCGGGCCTGCTGATCATCGCGGGAACGGGGGTCCGGGGACAGCGGCGGGAGGCTCGCGGTGGCTGAGCGCTTCCTGGTCTGCATTCCGACGTATAATGAACTCCTGACCCTGCCGCAGATCGTGCCAGCGGTCCTGCGCCAGGATCCACGTTTCGAGGTCCTGGTCATCGATGATGCGTCGCCTGATGGCACCGGTGAACTGGCCGACCGGATGGGGAACCAGGATTCCCGCGTGCACTGCCTCCACCGAACGGCGAAAGAAGGGCTGGGGAAGGCGTACCTGGCCGGCTTCCGGTGGGCGCTCGAGCGGGAGTATTCTCTCGTGTTCGAAATGGATTCGGATTTCTCCCACGATCCGAAGTTCCTCCCCGATTTCCTGAAGGCGATCGAACAGGCGGATCTGGTGATCGGGTCGCGCTACAAGACAGGCGTCAACGTCATCAACTGGCCGATGTCCCGGCTCCTGCTCTCGTACGGCGCGAATCTGTACGCCCGGTGGATCACGGGACTCCCGCTGACCGACTCGACCGGCGGATTCAAGTGTTTCCGTCGCGAAGTGCTGCAGGCGCTGAACCTGAGCCGCGTGGACTCCAACGGCTACGCCTTCCAGATCGAAATGAGCTTCCGCGCCTGGAAGAAGGGCTTCCGCCTCGCCGAGATTCCGATCGTCTTCGTGGACCGCGTGGAAGGGCACAGCAAGATGAACAGGAAGATCGTGCGGGAGGCGGTCTGGATGGTCTGGTGGCTGCGGTTCCGGGCCCTCATGGGGACGTTATGAGCGGTACCAGCTTCTACAAGATGACCGGCTCGGGCAACGACTTCGTGATGCTCGACGGCCGGAGCACAACCGCAGAGGACTGGAGCGCGGAGCGGATCGCCGCGATCTGTGACCGGCGGAATGGCGCCGGCGCAGACGGGCTCGTCATCCTCACGCCCGACGGCGACACGACGGTCCGGATGGCCTTCTGGAACTGTGACGGGTCCCCGGCGGCGATGTGCGGCAACGCCGCCCTCTGCAGCACGAGGTTCGCCGCGTTTCTGGGCCTGGCACCCGCGGCCGGGATGAAGCTGGCAACCGGGGCGGGGACCTTTCCGACCCGCTGCGTCGGAGAGGGCCACCAGGCCGAGCTCAATCTCCCCGATTTCGACCTGCCGGCCCCGGTCCCGGGAATGGCCCTGGCGGGTGGCGAGCGCTGGATCGTCCTGGCCAGGGTTGGGGTGCCACACCTGGTGACGCGGGTGGACGATGTGGAGTGGGTCGACCTGTTCTCGCGAGGGTCCGCGCTGCGGCATCATCCCGCGGTCGGTCCGGCCGGCGCCAACGCGAACTTCGTATCCAAACCCATCCAGCCGGGCGGCCCGTGGCTCATCCGGACCTTCGAGCGGGGTGTGGAGGGCGAGACGCTGGCCTGTGGAACGGGCACGGTGGCGGCGGCAGTGGCCTTGGCGGCTCAGGGGGAGGCCGAGCTGCCGCTCGTGTTCCAGACCCGCTCGGGGCGGCCCCTCCGGGTCAGCGCGGTCCTCACGAAGGGGAAGGCCACCCAGGTCTGGCTGCAGGGGGAGGGGCGGTTGGTATATCAGGGAGTCCTGAGCGCCTGAACTTCCACCTGCGAGCTCCAGTCTGGTCCATTCCGTAACACAATAACCCACAATCGCTTATGACGTGATCCTCAGGCGGGGGAGCCGGTTCTCCCCACCTTTCCACTTGTGTACTTAACATAACATATCTTATACGCCATAGATCTATGACGAGAAAAAGGGGGCGGAACCCGTGATCGGCCCCGCCCTCAGTCCTCAGTCCTCAGTTCTCAGTCCTCCCGCTCCTGTCCCGCCGACCTACTGCATCCGCCCTTCCGTCAGCTCCGCCAGCCGCACGTCCGCCTCGGTCCGGCTGGGCGTGTCCGGGTATTGCTCCCGAATGACCAAAAGGACGCGGGTGGCGTCGGCCGGCTTCCCCGCCGCCCGGTACGCCCGCGCAGCGCTCAGCAGGTACTGAGCCTTGAGGTAGTCCACGTCCGCACCCTGGGAGGCCTCCTCGTACGCCGCCGCCGCCTGGTCGAACCGCTTCACGTTCTCGAGGGCCTGGCCCAGCAGACCCCGGGCCGGGACGGCGTAGTCTGGCTTGGGGTTGGTCTTGAGGTAGTCCTCGAGGCCGACCACGGCCAGTTCGCTCTGCCCGTTCACCATCCGGACCTGGTTCAGCGTGATGACCGCCTCCCGCGCCGACTCAGTGCCGCGGTACGTGTCGATGAGCTTCTGGAGCTCGCTGGCCGCCAGCGGGAGGTTTCCTGATTCCGCCGCGTTCCTGGCCTGGTCGAGCTGCACCGCGGCCATCCGCTCCTTCCGCTTGCCGCTTTCGACCGTCACCCAGCCTCCGAGCGCGATGACGCCGAGTGCGGCCAGGCCCCACAGGAGGAGCTTCTGGTTCTTTCGGACCCACTCCATCGGGTCTGTTTTCGGCTCGGTCTGTGCGGATGTGCCGGGCTTCACTGTCGTGGCCATGGATCTCCGAAGCGGCTGCTGGTAAAGGTTCGCACGACGAATTCGAGGTGCCCCCGGCGTGATTCGAACACGCGGCCAACAGTTTAGGAAACTGCTGCTCTATCCAGGCTGAGCTACGGGGGCAAAGCCTTGAAAAGTATTGGTTTCTGAGGTTGGAAGTCAACTTGGAAATGCGGTCATACCCCCGCTACTACGTGCACAGCAGCCGCCCCGAGCGGTTCCCTGCCATTGAGCGCGAGGATCTCCAACAGGAAGGTGAAGCCCACCAGCCGTCCCTTGAGCTGGGCGACCAGGTCGGCGGCCGCGGCGGCTGTCCCACCGGTCGCAAGGACGTCATCCACCACGATGATCCTGCTGTCCTCGGTGAACTCATCCCGGTGCGCCTCGAGCGTATCGTCGCCGTACTCCAGCGTAAACACCTTCCGCACCGTCTCCCACGGCAGTTTTCCGGCCTTCCGGGCGGGAATGAACCCGGCACCCAGCGCTGCGGCGATCGCACCGCCGAGAATGAAACCGCGGGCCTCGATCGCGAGCACGTGAGTCACGCCCTGCCGGAGGAAGGGCTCAGACATCCCGTCGACCGCGGCCTTGAAGAGGGCCGCATCCCGGAGCACGGGGGTGATGTCCTGGAAGGTGACTCCCAGCTTCGGATAGTCGGGAACGGTCCTGAGTGCGCCCTTGATCCGGGCTGATGTCAGCTCTGACATGGGATGGAATCCAAGTGAGGAAGAATCGCCAACTATCTGATTTCAAACGTTATGAAATGTTCGGGGTCATCCGAAATCTCGGTCAGATCCACATTCGTGACATTCGCCATCGCCGGCCCGCGCCTGAGCCGAGAAAGAAACGCCTCGACCGCACTATCCGGCCCGGCCGCGTGGCCTTCCACGGCCCCGTCGCGGCGGTTCCGAACCCACCCCACGATCCCGAGCCGCTGGGCTTCCCGGCGTGCGAAATAGCGGAACCCGACCCCCTGGACCTCGCCCTCGACCACGAACCCGACGGTTCTCACGCCTCCGGGCCTCCCCTGCCCCGGCGCCGGCGGTGCCACCACGCGTAGAGGAGCACCAAGGCGATCAGGGTTGGAATAATGACCCCGAGCGCCCGCGTGGTATATGCCTGAACGGCGGCTTCGCGGAGTTCGGCCTCGTGTCGGCCGAGCAGCCACCCGATATAGACCAGCACTGCGCACCAGAGCCCGGCACCGATCGTGGTGAACAGGGCAAACCGGCCCAATGCCATCCGGGACATCCCGGCGGGGATCGAGATAAGGTGCCGGATGACAGGGATGAACCGTCCGACGAAGGTCGCGATCTCACCGTGCCGCCGGAAGAAGCCCTCCGCCCGGTCCAGGTTGTGATTGGAGACAAGGACGAACCTGCCGTAACGTCGGAGGAACGGCTCCCCCATATGGACTGCGAAGTAATAGTTGAAGAGCGCGCCGATGAGACTCCCCGCCGCCCCCGCCGCAACCGCGAGCCCGGCGTGCATCCGACCGGTTGCGGCCAGGTAGCCCGCAGGCGGCATGACCAGCTCGCTCGGCAGCGGCAGGAACGAGGATTCGATGGCCATGAGGACGATGATACCGGGGTAGCCCAGAACGAGGACCGTCTCGATGAGCCAGTGGATGGCCGCGTCAATCATGCGGAGGACTCAGGCGGAGGGGGGGAAGCCGAATTCGCCCAGCAGGGGGACGAATCGGACATCGCCAAGGACGGTGGTCGTAATGCTGTCACCATCCCGGCGGAGAAGATGGAGGGTCTGGCGTTCGCGGTCGCCGATTGGGATCACGAGGCGCCCGCCCGGCGTGAGCTGTTCCAGCAGCGGCTCCGGCACGGAGGGGCTCGCGGCGGCCACGAGGATCGCGTCGAACGGAGCGAAGGGTCGCCACCCGAGCGTGCCGTCTCCCACGAGCACGGTCACGTTCCGGATGCCGGCCTCGGCCAGGGCGGTCCGCGCCGTGGCGGCGAGCTCCGGCAGGCGTTCTATGCTGAATACGGTCTCGGCCAGCTGGGCCAGGAGCGCTGTCTGATAGCCGGATCCGGTGCCGACCTCGAGGACGCGCTCGCGTCCGGTCAGCTGCAGCACCTCGAGGTACCGCGCCTGCACCCACGGCTGGGAGATGGTCTGCCCGCCGCCGATCGGCAGTGCGGAATCCTCATAGGCCCGGTGCCGGACGCTGGCGGGCACGAAGAGGTGCCGCGGCACCTGGGCAATCGCCTTGAGGACCGCGAGATCCCGGATGCCTTTGGCCTGGAGCGTATCGACCAGCTGGGCTCGATACCCACCGTAGCTGTCCCCCGCCCCTACTCTTCCAGCCGCCATCCGGTCACCGTGTCGAGCCGCGGGAAGTCGGTCAGGTCCATGTGGAGGGGCGTGATCGAGATGTAGCCCTCGGCAACGGCGCGATGGTCCGAGTCCTCGCCGCCGGTCCAGGTGATGGTGCCGCCGCCGATCCAGAAGATCTCGCGGCCCCACGGGTCCTTCATCCGGGTGAGGGACTCGGAAAAGAAGCGGCTTCCAAGCCGCGTGACGCGAATTCCCTTCACCTCGGGCGCGATCAGGTTCGGGAGATTGATGTTGAGAATCGTGTCGCTGGGGAAGTCTTTCACCGCGACGATCTTTGAGACGAGCCGCGGGAGAACGCTGCCGTAGCTCGCCATCACGGCCGGATCGCCCCCGGCGAAGGAGATCGCCACGCCCGGAACTCCGAGCGAGACTGCCTCCATCGCGGCCGCGACCGTTCCCGAGTACAGCACGTCCTCGCCCATGTTCGGGCCGTGATTCACCCCGGAGAAGACAAACGCCGGCTTCTCGGGCAGGAGCGCGTTGATCGCAAGGAGCACGCAGTCGGTTGGAGTGCCGTCCACCTGGTAGGCCCCGTCGGGCCGGAGCGCCGCGCGGATCGGCCGGTGCAGTGTCAGGGAGTGGCTGGTGCCGCTCTGCTCCCGGTCGGGCGCGACCACCGTGACCGTACCGATCGTGCGGCAGGCATCGGCGAGCAGGCTGATGCCGGGGGCGAGGATCCCGTCATCGTTGCTGATGAGGATGTGCATTAGAGCGGAATATAGCCCCTACCCCAGCGCCTCATCCCGGTCGGAGCGGGCCGCGGGCTTCTTCCCGTCGAGGATCTGGGCGATTTCCTCGACATCGCGTCGGAGCTCCTGCACCGTCTCGGTGCCCATGGCCTTGCGGGCGGTCCCACGCAGCTCCCCGGTCCTGCGGTAGTGCTCGATCTTCTGGCGCGCCCCCTCGATGGTGTATTTCTCCGTGTACAGGAGATGCTTGACGAGCATGATGAGCTCGACCTCACGGCTCTTGTACACGCGATTCCCCGACCGGTTCTTGGCCGGGTTCAGGAACCGGAACTGGCTCTCCCAGTAGCGCAGCACGTGCGGCTTCAGGTCGGTGAGGGCGCAAACCTCACCGATCGAGAAGAATTCCTGCATCGGCCGTGGATGACTCACCGCCATTGCTCCGACTTGAGGGCCCGTTCCATCAACTCTGTCACCGCCTGCTTCGGCGCCTTGCCTTCGAACAGGATAGACGCCACCTGCTGCGTGATCGGCAGTTCGACACCATGACGTTCGCCGAGCTGAACGGCGGAGCGGGCCGTATTGACCCCCTCTGCTACCGTCCGATGAGTCGCGGTGTACTGCTCCAGCTTCTGCCCCTCGGCGAGCGCCACGCCGAGGCTCCGGTTCCGGCTCAGGGCGCCGGTCGTCGTCAGGATCAGGTCGCCCATCCCGGCCAGTCCCGCGAAGGTCATCGGCTTGGCCCCCATCGCGAGGCCGAGCCGGGTCATCTCGGCGAGGCCGCGAGTGATCAGCGCAGCCCGCGGATTGTTGCCGAGGCCCATCCCTTCCAGGACGCCGGCAGCGATCGCGATCACATTCTTGAGCGCCCCGCACAACTCGACGCCCGTCACATCCTGGTTCGAATACACCCGGAACCGCCGTGTGGCGAAGTCCTCCTGTACCGCCTCGGACGTCGCTTGATCCGCGGCGGCGGCCACCACGGCGGTCGGCTGGCCCTCGATGACTTCCAGCGCGAAACTCGGTCCCGAGAGCGCCACCACGCGCCGCCCCGGCAGAGTTTCCGCGAGCACATCGTGCATCAGGAGCAGCGACGACGCCTCGATGCCCTTGGTCGCGCTCACGACGATCGCATCTGCTGCGATCGACCCGACAAGCGGCGCCGTGACCGCCCGGACGACATGGCTGGGCGAGGCCGACAGCACAACGGAGGCACCGGCCACCGCCTCGTGCGGGTCTGCGCAGGCCCGCAGAGTCGGGGCGAGTGTATGTCCCGGCATGAAGAGCGCGTTCTCATGCCGGGAGTTTATGCTCTCGACGACCTCGGCCTCATATGCCCAGATCCGGACTGAATGGCCCTTTCGCGCCAGCAGGTCGGCAAGGGCCGTTCCCCAGGCCCCAGCGCCGAGGACGCTGATGCGCGTCATGCCGCGGGCGGGGAGTGCCGTCGGGTGCCGAACCGGTTTTCGGTTCCCGCCAGCAGCCGCCGGATATTCGCCCGATGCATCCAGATGATCACCGCCGCCATGGCGGCGTACACCCAGAGATGCTCCCGCCGTCCGGGATACAGCGCGTGCACGAGCACCGGGAACACCGCGGCCGCCACGATCGAGCCGAGCGAGACGTAGCCTGTCAGCCAGACCAGCAGGGCCCAGATGACCAGGGCCACGCCCACCGCGAGCGGCGCCATTCCGAGCACCACCCCGGCGCTGGTCGCGACGCCCTTGCCGCCCTTGAAGTGCACGAACACCGAGAACACGTGGCCAACGACCGCAAAGACGCCGCACAGCAGCGGGAAAAACTCACTCTCGACCACCGCGGGGCCGATCAGCATCACCGGGATCGCGCCTTTCGCGATATCGAACAGCCCGACCGGAACCGCATACTTCCACCCGAGAATCCGGTACACATTCGTCGCGCCGAGGTTCTTGCTTCCGTGCTCGCGAAGGTCGATCCCCCGTCCCAGCTTCCCGGCGAGGTAGCTGGTCGGTATCGCCCCGAGCAGATACGACACGGCGAGGGCCGCCGCATAGCCGGCGATCACCGTGCGCCGCTCCGTCGCTTGAACTTGAGGCGGAGCGGCGCTCCGTTGAAGGACCAGGCCTCCCGGAAGCCGTTCACCAGGTAGCGCTCATACGACTCGGGAACCGCGTCCGGCCGGCTGCAGACGATGGCGATCGTCGGCGGCGCCGTCCCGACTTGCGAGGCGTAGAGCAGCTTGACCTCCTCCCCCGGCTTCTGCGGTGGGCTCGACCGTGCCACCAGTTCCTGTAGAACCCGATTCACTTCCGCGGTCGGGACCCGCAGCTCCCGCGCCTCCGCAACATCAAGGATCACTTGAAGCAGCTGATGCACACGTTGCCCGGACTCAGCGGACACATAGAGGAACGGCACGTACTTAAGAAAGGGGGCCTTCTCGATGAGCTGCTCCTGGCCCCGCTTCGCGGTGTTCGCGTCCTTTTCCTGGATCAGGTCCCACTTGTTGACCGCCACCACGAGCCCGCAGCCGCGCTCCCAGGCTTCCGTGGCAATTCGGAGATCCTGGGCGTGGAGTCCGAGTGCGGCGTCCACGACGAGGACACAGACCTGCGCCCGATCGATCGCGCGCCGGGTGCGGAGGGTCGAGTAAAACTCGACATCATCCTCCACTTTAGTTCGCTTTCGTAACCCCGCCGTGTCAATGAAGTTGAGGTTTCGGCCGTGATAGCGCAAGACAGAGTCCACAGCGTCCCTGGTGGTGCCCGCCTCCGGCGCCACCACCACCCGTTCCTCGCCCAGCAGCCGGTTGACCAGCGACGACTTTCCCACATTCGGCCGTCCGACGACCGCCACGTGGATGGCCTCCTCGTGCTCGCCTTCGCGCTCGGGCGGGAGCCGTTCGACCACGGCATCGAGCAGGTCGCCGCTCGACTTCCCCACCGAGGCCGAGACCGGCAATGGGTCACCGAGCCCGAGTTGGAAGAAGGCGAGATGGGCGGTCGTGCGCGGCAGCTCGTCAAGCTTGTTCACGACCAGGAGGACCGGCCGGCCCGAACGCCGAAGCTGGGCAGCGATCTCGGCATCCACGGGATTCAGGCCTTCTTTCCCGTCAACGACGAACACGACGACGTCGGCCTGATCGAGGGCGAGCTCGACCTGTCGCCGGATTGCACGGTCCATGGAGTTGGTGGAGCCCGGCACCAGGCCGCCCGTATCCACGATCCAGAAGCGCCGGCCACCCCATTCCGCATCCCCGAAGTGGCGATCGCGAGTCGTCCCTGCATGCTCGGAGACGATCGCGGGCCGCCCGCCCAGGATCCGGTTGAACAGCGTGGACTTGCCGACGTTCGGTCGGCCGACCACGGCGACAGTCGGCTTGCTCACGCGGCCACCGGCGTGCCGAGGGCATCGGTGAAACAGTGTGAAAAGCGGATTTCGACCGGCAACTGCGACTGAAGGACGTGGGCGTCGAGATCGTCCATGAAGAGACCGTCGTCGTTGATGCTCTCGGCGGGCAGCAGGGCGAGGTCGAGGTCCCGGCGGTCGCGAAGCGCAGCGATGAAAGCCGCGCCCGGCAGCAGCCCGGCCGTCGTCACCGAGGGGCCGAAGAGCGTGTTCTCGAGCGTCAGCAGCTCGAGCGTGGCGCCGGTAGCCTCGGCCAGCGGGGCGAGAACCTGCGGCATGAGGGCCCCCATCGACGCACCGGTCACGACACCGATCCTCCTGCCCCGCCATCCGCCAAGGCCTTCAATGCCGTCCGCGATCTTCTGTTGCAGGTAGCGCACGGAGCCGACCCCGTTCTCGACCTGCTCGAACCCATCGTAGGCCTCGGGCGCGGGCAGGTCGAGATGGGCTCGCAGGTACAGCTCGTCCGCGCCGTGGCACCAGGTGATCCCGCGCTCCACCCGGGCGATCGCGGCATGACGCTCCACCAGCTTCACCGCCGCCCGGCATTCTTCCACTGTCGGCTCGCGCACCAGGTGATGCTTGCTGAACTCCGTCAGGCCGACCGGCACCACCGATACGCTCAATACCGCCGGCCCGAACCCGTAGAGGTCGTCCAGGGACTGCTCGAGCACGGCACCATCATTCACGCCCGGGGACATCACGACCTGGGTATGAAACTGGATTCCGTGCGTGGCGAAGTGGCGCAGCTGCGGGAGGATTTCGGGCGCCGTCGGGTTTCGAAGCAGCCAGCGGCGGACCGTCGGATCGGTGGCGTGAACCGACACGTACAGCGGCGAGAGTCGATACTCGATGATCCGCTCGGTGTCGCGCGGCTTGAGATTGGTCAGGGTCGCGAAATTGCCGTACCGGAAGGAGAGCCGGTAATCATCGTCCCGGATGTAAAGCGTGTCTCGGAGGCCCGTAGGGAGGCCATCGACGAAGCAGAAATCACAGCGATTGGCGCAGCGGCGGATCCTCGGCGGCTCCAGCCCGGCCCCCATCTGGAGGCCCTCCGGCCGCTCGACATCGAATTCAATCTCCTCGCCACCCGGCTGGCGGACGTGGAGGATGAACGCGTCATCGGCGGTGAGGAACTCCCAATCGAGGAAGTCCTCCAGTTCGCGCCCGTTGACGGACAGCAACTCCGTTCCGGGCACGAGGCCGAGTTCGTCGGCCAACGAGCCGGGTTCGACAGCACTCACCTTGATCATCGAGGCGAAAGATGCCGCTATCGCCCTGATTTTTCAAGACTTAGGGGTTCACAAGTAATCTCTTTTCGAACTCGAGGCGGTGTCGATGCTGGACCGAATCCGATGATTGCGGTGCTACCTGGACGTGCCTACGCCAGGGTGATAGAGCGACGCAATCCGCTGCGCGCGGAAGACGTAACCGGGGTTCCCGTGAATCTCCCACACGACGTTTCCTGCCGCGTCGTATTCCTGGACCCGGTTCCCGTTCCCGTACGCCACCAGGAGCCGGCCCATCGGCAGCTGCTGCGTGGACCCGCCGAGGATTGCGTTGACCGGCGGTCCCGAAAAATAGGAGCTCGTCAGCTGGGCGGTGTATGCCACCTCGTCCACGACGTATCGCTCGGCATGGGAATCACCCACGTCGCCGCGATTGTCGAGCAGTTGCAGTTGACCCGGGCCGACTACCCGGAGTCCGTGCTGGCCGACGAATCCGGCCGCGATCCCGCTGAGAGCGAACTGGTTCCGGAGGCCACCGAGGCGCCAGAGGACCTCGCCGGTCGTCTTGTCGATCTTGGTGACCTCGTTCAGGCTGCGGAATGAAAGCACCAGGTTTCCGTCGGCACCGAAGTCGATCGCGTTGCCGTGGGTCCAGTTGACGGTCGCTCCGGTCCGGCTGGCGGGGTCGAGGTCGGTGATCTCGAAGTGATCGAAGGGGGTCCAGGCAAACAGGACGGCACCGTTGGCGGCTAGGTGCTGCACGGCGGTTCCCGTGACGGTCGCGGCCGGCAGGCCGCCGTAGGCGGTCAAGTCCATGACCCTGGAGTCGTCACACAGCATCCAGGCGGAGCCGTCGGGTTCTTCCACCATCTCATGAAAGCGGGCAATGAGCCCGTTCCCGCACCCGAGCCGGCGAGTCTCATTGCCGAGCAGATCGAACTCCACCCAAGGCGTGGGATCTCCAGGCGCCGGCGTAATCGGGCTTGTCGTATAGCGCCCGGTCGGCTGCACCTGAAAATTGAGCGTCGGCCCGCCGTCGAGGTGCCGGTACCAGACAACGCGCCCCGTGTTGTCGATCACTATGCCATACGGATAGGCCGCGAAGACCACGAATCCTGGGGTGGGATCCGGTCCACCGGCCGCGTACACCGGCAGGTCGGCGGGCAGCGCGCCG
>DASTCF010000192.1:0-9691 GCA_035711365.1 Gemmatimonadales bacterium | reverse complement strand
GACCACGCGCCGGATCCGTCACCTGCCGGTGGCGGACGCGCGCGGGCTGGTCGGCATCATCACCAGCGGCGACGTGCTGGCGTTCCGGGTGGCCGAGCAGCAGACGACGATCAAGTATCTCAATAACTACATGTTTGATATGAGATAGGATGGGCAGATGGGCGGATGGGCAGTCAGAGTGTCCGACTGTCCGCCTGCCCGCCTGTCTTCCGGCCGCCCCAAGGACTGCGCGAGGGGCCGGCGCAGGGGGCAGCCGCCGGCGGGGCCTCGCCACACGCCCCATGGGCCGCATGGGTGGGCGACCGGGTGAAGGCAGGTGGTACCTCCGCACGATGGGCAATTCCACTCCCACGCACAAGCTGTCAACGTTGATAGTTCTTGCACCCTATCAAGCTTGATAGTCCCACTATCAAGCTTGATAGGGACTAGATATTCGACCCGCCCCGAAGGCACATTCTCCCCGCGGAAAGCTCTTTCCCACAGGCTGAACACTGCAAGAGGAGCGGCCGATGCCATTCCCCCAAGGCAAGGAACACAAGATCACACTGCAGGCGGCGGCGGCGCTCACGCGCCGCTATCGCGAGCACCCCGGAGCAGAAAAGGAGCGCGCCGGCATGTTCCCACGCGAGGCATACGATGCCCTGCTCAAACAGGAAGGCTGCCGGGGCATCCGGATCTACTATGGGCGGGCGGAGGGCGGCGGGATGAGCCTGGTGATGGTCGGGGTGGACGCCGACGGTAACGACATGACCTCGGGCGAGATCATGGAAGAGACCTATCCCTGTCCCCCGTTCTGCAGCGCGGCCAGCCCCCTGGAGGCTTAACCGATCCTGGATGGCCGAACCCACGATCCTCATGCACGCGAGCGCCCTGGCGCAGGCGCTACCCCCGATCGCAGCCGGGCTGCGACGGTCGCGCAGCCCTGCCCATCAGGCGATCGTGCTTGGGTGCGCGGTGAGCATCGCCGGCGATGCTGTCCAACTGCTGCTGGCGATGCAGAACATCAACAACTTCTGGGTATCCTACACGGTCACCCCGTTGGTGGGAGCGGCGTTCCTGTTCGGACTCGCCGCGTGGCAGTTGACCTACCTGGAGCGGCTCACGCTTCGGCTGGCCATTCCGATCTACGTGGTGGCACATTTCACCCTGGCCCTCCTGACCGAGGACCTGAGGCACTTCAGCCGGTACGCGGCGCCGCTCCATTCGCTGATCATCCTGGTCGCGGCGCTGTGGACCCTGATCCGCCGGTCGTTCGCCCAGTCCGAGCAGCCGCACCTCGAGAGCGACTGGTTCTGGGTGGCGGGAGGCCTCGCAATCTACGGCGCCGCGTCGGCTGCGTTCGGGCCAGTGGCCTCGATCCTGATGCGCGACCGGATCGACCTGGTCGTGGCCGCGGTGAATGTCCGGTCCGCGCTCCACATCCTGTCGTTCGCGGCCATCGCCTGGGGACTCCAGTGCCGACATCCAGCGAAGCTCTCTGGGCCTTCTTCGTCGCCGCTGCGATCGGCCTGACGGTTCTCGTGGTCGCCCTCGCCGCCGCCCTGACGATCGCCCAGCACCGGTTCCTCGGCCTGCACAAGACCTACGGCCAGCGCCTGCTCACGGCCCAGGACGAGGAACGCGCCTGGGTGGCCCGCGAGGTCCACGACGATGTGGTCCAGCGGCTGGCAGTGCTCCGCCACGAGCTGGACCTGGCGCGCGGAGAGGAAACGGTTCTCACGCCCGCCCAGCGGCGCCGCCTCGCCGGACTTGAGGGCGAGATCGAGGACCTCGGCGTGGCCCTGCGACAGCTCGCGCACCGGCTCCATCCGTCCACCCTCGACCACGGCGATATCGGGCTCGCGCTGGAGCAGCTCGTGGAGGAAGGGGAGCGTATCTATGGGCTGGAGGTGCAGGTCACGGTCGCGGTCCCGGCGGAACTGCGTTCCACCGAGTTGGCGCTGGCGGCGTACCGGATCGGACAGGAAGCGCTCCGCAATGTGTCCAAGCACGCTGGGGTGACCCGGGCCGAGATCGACGTGTCGATCTCGGAAGGGGAGGTTGTTCTACAGGTGCGCGACCGGGGGTGCGGATTCGACAAGGGCGGCCGCGCCGGTGAGGCCTCCGGGCACCCGCGGGGCCTCGGCCTGCTGACCATTCAGGAGCGCGCCCGGCAGGTTGGGGGGACGGCGGTGATCGCGTCCCGTCCCGGCGTCGGCACCACCGTCACCGTCACCATGCCGATCAACGGGGGTACTCGTGCCTAAGGTCCGCCTCCTGCTCGCGGAAGACCACGACCTGGTGAGCCAGGGCCTGATTTCCATGCTGCAGCGGCGCTACGAGGTACTCGGTGGGGTGCGCGATGGATCGAAGGTCGTGGCTGCAGTGAAGAAGGCCCGGCCGGACGTGCTGCTGCTCGATTTATCGCTCCCGGGCCGGAATGGCCTGGACCTGATCCCGGAGCTGCGGCAGACCGCACCCAACACCGCGATCGTGGTCGTCACGATGCATACCGATTTCGTGATCGCGAAACAGGCCCTGGCCCTCGGCGCGGCGGGATTCATGCCCAAGGATTCGGGGGTCGAGGAGCTGCAGGAGGCTATCACCGAGGTGCTCGCCGGACGGAAGTACCTCTCGCCGAGAGTCGAACGCCACGCCGTCGAACCAGCGAGCCCGGACCGGGAGGGGTGGTCGCGCCTCACCCCGCGCCACAAGGCGATCCTCAAGGCGATCGCACAGGGCCGCACGACGGAGGAAATCGCCGAGGAGCTGGGGATCAGCGTGCACACGATTCACTTCCACCGGCGGAACATCCGGCGGATTCTCGGCATCGAGTCGGAGAACGGGCTCACGCGGTTCGCGGTGGTGATGCTGATGGGCACCGAGGACGGATGACGACGGTCTCGATCGAGGAGTTCTGCCAGGCGCTCGCCTGCGCATTCATCCGGGCGGGAGACCTCAGACCGGATCCCGACGACCGGATCGCGTTCGTTGCCCGGCGGCCGGCGGAGCAGGCGGATGAGTGTTTGCGGGTCGAGTTCGACGGTGTCCGGGACCTGGTCACCCGGAGCCGGACCTCACCGCCGTCGGGGGACGATATCGTCGAGTTGTCGATCCTCGAGCTGGACGGCGAGCCCGATCGCTGGCGGGTGCGGTTCAATCCGTGGTATCTGCATGAGATCGAGTTCAGGTGCCGCCGGATCCGGGTCAACGCCGCGGAGGTCACCGGGCGCGGCCGCCACCTGCAGGACTGGTTTCCCGCGACGCGGCCGAAGATGCCGCCGTTCAAGGCGGGGGCGGCGTAGCAGGAGCGACGAGGACTGAGGACTGAGGACTGAGGACTGACAACCAGGGGGTTACCATGCGCCGTCGCGTCACGCGTATCGCCGTCGGTCAAGCCGCCAAGGTGTGCGCCATCCTCTACGCGATTCTGGGCCTCATACTCGCGCCATTCTTCGTCTTCGTGGCGATGACTTCGCCGGTGGACACAGGCTTCGGCCCGGGATTCGCCCTGGCGTTACCGATCATCTACGGCGTATTGGGCTACATCATGACGGCCTTGATGTGCGCTATTTACAACATCGTCGCCCGCCAGGTCGGCGGAATCGAAGTGGAGGTGAGCGGCGATGCCGGTTGAGACTCGGCGCTGATCGCCGACGATCGTGATGCGGAGGGCCATCAGTCATCAGCCCTCAGTCCTCAGTCCTCAGTCCTCTCCTCCTTCCGGTCAGTCGCCCGCCGGTCCCGGCGCCGGCCTTCCTCATACCACCGCCGGGTGATCTCGCCCGCCAGGTCCCGGTTCCCCAGTCCGAACGCCAGGCCCGTCGCCAGTGCCACGGCGCCGAGGATCAGCGTGAACGCCGTGGTCACGATGTCCTCGGCCACGCCGACCTGCTGGATGGCCATGAACACCGCGATGAGGATCACCAGCGCCTTGGTGATCTTGGCCACCGTCGGCACGCCGGCGACGCCGCCCGCCGAGGCCACGATGAGGCCGCGCACGAATTCGCCGATGATGATGCCCAGGATCACGATGACGATCGCGCTGATCAGCGTCGGAATGAAGCCGAGCATCAGCCCGAACATCTCGTTGATGTTCTCGAGTCCCAACGCGGTGCTCGCGAGCAGAATCACCACCAGCATGACGAGCCAGAACGCGAGCTTCCCGACCGCGTGCACCGGATCGAGCCGGGGGCCGGCCCGCTCGACCACCTCCGTGAAGCCGCCCTTCTCCGCCATCCGGTTGAAGTCCAGCCGCTTGAGCGTGTTGTCCACCCATTTCTGGATCTGCCGCGCCACGAGGTAGCCCGCGAACAGCAGGACCAGTGCCCCGAGGATGGCCGGCAGGTACAATCCCAGTTGCTCGGCGCCGTACCGCAGGCGCTCCAGGAGTTCGCTCATCGCCCCACCTCGATCACGAGTTTGCCGAATTGCGATCCCTCTGCCATCCGGCGGAAGGCACTCGCGCCCTCCGACAGCGGCACCACCGAATCCACCACGGGCCAGAGCCGGCCCTGCGCCGCCAGCTCCGCGACCTCCCGATACTCGCGGTCGCTCCCCATCGTGCTGCCGAGGATGCTCCAGCGGTACCAGAACAGCTTGCGCACGTCGGTCGTCACCATCGGACCGGTGGTCCCGCCGCACGTCACGAGCCGCCCGCCCCGCCCCAGCGCCCGCAGCGATTTCTGCCAGGTCTGCTCACCGACGTTGTCGATCACCACGTCCGCGTTCCGGCCGGCGGTGATCGCGCGGACCGCCTTCGGCACGTCCCCGGTGGCGTGATTGAGGGTGTGATCGGCGCCCAGCTCGCGGGCTCGCGCGAGCTTGTCATCCGACGAGCTGGTGACGATCGCGACGGCCCCGATCAGTTTCACGATGCGAAGGCACGCCTGCGCCACCCCGCCGCCGATGCCCCAGATGAGCACGGTCTCGCCGGGCCGGAGCTCCGCGCGACCGATCAGCATCCGCCACGCGGTGAGGGTCGCGAGCGAGAACGCCGCCGCCTGGTCCCACGGCATCCGGTCGGGCACGCGCGCGAGGTTTCTGGCCGGGACGACGAGGTACTCCGCCGCAGTGCCGGGTACGTGCTCGCCGAGCAGGCCGTAACTGGCGCAGAGCGGCTGCTCGCCGTCGTGACAGAATTCGCAGGTACCGCACGCGATCCCGGGGTTCACCATCACCCGGTCCCCCGGACGGAAGCCGGTCACGGCGGTGCCCACCGCCTCGACCGTGCCGGCCGCATCCGACCCGACGATGTGGGGATAGGTATAGGTGATGCCCGGTAGTCCGCCGAGGACGAAGACATCGAGATGATTGAGCGCGGCGGCATGCACCCGGATCAGCACGGCATCGTCGCCGGTGAGTTCCGGGCGGGGCACGTCGGCAATCGCGAGCTGGTCCGGTCCGCCGAGCTCCGTGAGGACGAGGGCCTTCATGCGATTCAGAAGCCGGGATGGATCGGCTGGGCGCCGGGCGGGAGCGTCACCGGCCGCGGCGGCTGATCGGGAGCCAGCCCCTTGAGCATCAGCGAGGACCCGGCGGCCGTATCGCCCTCCTTGGCGGGTGCCACCACATAGGCCAGCATCGCGCCGTCCCGCGACAGCGCCAGGCTCGTGATTCTCCCCTTGAGCGACTGCAGCATGATCCGCCGGCCCTCGGGCCCGGCATTCAGGCGGAGAATGTCGCCGCGCTCCCCGCGCTGCACCACGTAGGCCACGTCGCCGTTGGGGAAGAAGCGCGGCTGACTTTCCGCTTCCGGGGTCCGGGTCAGCGGCCGGGGATTCTCGCCCTCCGCTTCCATCACGAACAGGTCCGGATTGCCGTCCCGCGTAGAGACGAACGCAATAAAATGCCCGTCCGGCGAATACACCGGCGACTGATTCACCGTGCTGTCGGAGGTGAGCTGCCGGAGTCCGGTTCCGTCGGCATTCATGGCGTAGATCTGGGTCGTCCCGCCGCGCACCGACGAGAAGGCGATGGTGCCGCCGTCGGGGCTCCAGGTCGGTGCGAGGTCCGCTCCGGGCTCCTTCGTCAACTGCCGGATGTTCGCTCCGTCAGCATCCATCGTGTAAATGTCGATATCCCCATTGCGGCGTGAGCTGAACGCCACGCGCGTCCGGTCCGGCGACCAGACCGGATGAAAATTGACCGTGCTGTCGGCGAGGAGCGGCGTGAGCGGCGCGCCGGCGGCGGTGGATACCTGGTAGATCCCGGCGCCGCTTCCCTGCCGCAGGCTGAGCAGCAGGTCTTCCGTCACGAACACGCGCACACTGGATTCCGAGCCCCAGGCCGCCCGGGCCGTGATGGTCGCGCCGCCGACGGACTTCGCCTCCAGGCGGCCGGCGGAATCCACCGCCACCACATCCGGCCGGTCGGAGTGAAACGCGATCTCGCCGGAGCCGCCGAGCGGCCGGCCGGCCTCGTCGAGCAACGAGATGCGCAGCGAATCCCGGCCGCCGACCGCGAGCCGGAACCGTGTCCGGATGAGCGCGAGCCCCGCCGGCACCACCTGGACCTCCCACTGGAACGGCTCGAAGCCCGGCACGGCCAGCGCGAGCTCGGTCTTGCCGAGCGAGCGGGCGGTGAGGGTCCGCGTCGCCGGATCGAAGCCCACGACCGCAGTATCCAGCACGGTCCACGCCAGCGGGACTTCGGCGATGGGCGAGGAGTCCGCGGCAAAGAACTTGAGCGACATCGCCATCGTCGTGTGGATCGGCAGGCGAACCGGCTCGCCTGGCGGCGGCGAGAAGCGAATCCTCGAGAGCGGCGCATGCACCGTCACCCGCACGCGCCGCTCGAGCTGATAGCCAACAACGATGATTTCCGCGCTGCCTGGCGCGACGGCCTGCAGACGGCCGGTGGCGTCCACACGGACGATGCTCGGATCGGTGCTGCGCCACTCGAGACCGCTCAGGAGCCTCCGTCCGCCCTGGGACGGGACGATCGCCCGGAGAGTATCGATGGCCTCCGGCGCGAGCAGCAGGCGGTCGCGATCGAGCGCGAAGTCGCTCTGGGCCACCAGCACGGGAACGGTGATCGTGAGGCCCCCAGGACCGGTTGCCTGCACCGATCCGCTGCCCGGCTGGAGTCCGACGACGAGTCCGGTCGAGTTGACCGACGCGATCGTGGGATCGACCGATGTCCACGTGACGTGCACCTGCCCGAGCCCGGACCCATCGGGCGTCTGCAGCGCGACGGTGACCCGCGCCGTTTCCAGTGCGAGCAGGTAGAGCACGGGAGGAGTCGGGATCAGCACCGTGCCCGCAGGAAGCGAAGGCGGCGGACCGCTGTCGGTGGCGGCCTCCCCGGCCACGGTCACCGCGACCGACGCGCGGCCGCTCCCGGCCCGCACCTCGATGCGTGCAGAGCCCGGCTTGAGAGCGACGATGGTGCCGTCCCGTTCCACTCGGACCACTCCGGTGCGGCTCACCAGGAAGGTGTACTTCGCGTCGGAAAGGAGATTGCCGTCGGCATCGTAGGCGCTCAGGAACAACCGCTCCCGGTCGCCGACCGTGAGGTCGAGCCGGGTCGGAGTGGCCTGCACTTCCGTAGGAGTCTGCGCCCACCCCAGACCGGGGACGACGAGGCACAGCAACACGGCGAGGGGGAGCGAACGGCGGCCGATGTTCATTGCGGGTCCCAACTTAAGGGCAGAACGGCTGGATGGCGAGGGAGCGTCGTCGGATGGGCAGATGAGCAGATGGGCGGATGGGCAATTGGGCGGATCGTACTCGCCCAACATATTGCTGCGTATAGTGTTAGGTGTCACCGAGGCACGCGGGGCCCCTCGCCAGGATGCGACCGCCTGCATGGATGGGGAGGTCATTGCGGCACAACCGCTTGCACAAGATGGACAAGTATGCAACTTATACGACGGTTCTGCGCCGGCGCGTTCGCGCCGCGCTCCAGCGACGGGTGGCGTCGCACCCCGCAGGCGGAGGAAGCAACAATGAGCGAGACCGAGATGGGCTGGTCGGGTTCCGGCTGGATGGACCCGATGCCGATGTCCCCCGAACCGGCGCCGATGCCTCCGCCACCTCCGGCGCCTGTTCCCGAACCCGCGAAGCCGGCGGCGCCGAAGCCGAAGCCGGCTGCGAAGAAGAAGGCCGCCAGGAAGCCCGCGAAGAAGAAGGCCGCGAAGAAGAAGGCGGCGAAGAAGCCCGCCAGGAAGAAGGCCGCGAGGAAGCCGGCGAAGAAGAAGGCCGCGAAGCGGCCCGCCAAGAAGAAGGCAGCGCGCAAGGCGAAGAAGACCGCCCGGAGGAAAGTCGTCAAGAAGAGAGGGAAGTGAGTCCCGCACAGCGCCCCGGCCCCCCGGGGCGCTTCTCCACCCGACCCTCGAGGCCCGATCCCATGCGACTCTTCCTCGCGGTGGCGGCCATTGCCGCCGCCGCGTGCAGTTCGTCTCCTGCCCCGTCCACGCCGGCGCCGGCGCCGGCCGACCTCACCGCTGAATTCCAGCAGCAGTTCCAGCGCTCCGCGAACGACTGGAACCGGGGCGACCTCGACGCCTTCATGTCCGATTATGCGCGCGACAGTCTCACCACCTACGTCGCGGGCGGGCACCTGCGCTTCGGGTACGACCGGATCCGGCAGGGATACGCCGCGCAATTCGCGCCCGGCGCCCGGCGCGACAGCCTCCGCTTCGAGGAATTCCATGTTCGCGTGCTGAGTCCGACGCTGGCCCTGGTCAACGCGCGCTACATACTCTTCCGGGACGGCGCCACCACCTCCAGCGGG
Source organism: Gemmatimonadales bacterium (assembly GCA_035711365.1). Taxonomy (GTDB): domain Bacteria; phylum Gemmatimonadota; class Gemmatimonadetes; order Gemmatimonadales; family GWC2-71-9; genus DASTCF01. The sequence goes on along the minus strand of DASTCF010000192.1, from coordinate 976 downwards.
CCGTTCACCCTCGTGATGGAGCGGCAGGCCGATGGCTGGAAGATCCTGCACGACCACACCCACAGTGATCCGCGCTAGTCTCCGCCTCCTCGCGCTGGCCCTGCTCGCCGCGGGCTGCGCCGAGCAGGGGCCGGAGCGCGTGGCATTCGTCGGGGCCACGATCCTCGACGGGAGCGGGCGCACGCCGCTCCGGAACGGCGTCATCCTGGTGCGGGGCACCCACATCGAGGCGATGGGTCCCCGCGCCAATGTGAAGCTCCCGCGCGGGACCCATGAGGTGGACGTCTCGGGCGCGTTCATCATTCCGGGGCTGGTGGATGCGCACGCGCACGTCGCGCGGTGGGCGCTCACCCGCTATCTCGCGTTCGGTGTGACCAGCGTGCGCGACATGCACGGGACAATGGACTCCGCCCTCGCGCTGGCGCAGGAGGCGGACCTGAACGCCATGCCGAGCCCGCGCATCTTCACCGCCGGCGCGATGATCGACGGGGTGCCGGCCACCTATCCCGATGCGCAGCCGGTCACCAACACGACCGAGGCGCGCCGCGCCGTGGACCGCCTGTCGGTCGCGGGCACTAACCTGGTCAAGGTGTACACCCGTATCACCCCACCCCTCCTCGAAGCGATCGTCGACGAGGCCCGCACCTTCCAGCTTCCGGTGGCCGCCCACCTCGGCCTCACCGACGCCGCGACCGCCGCAAAGGCGGGAGTGAGCTCGATCGAGCACCTCACCGGGGTGCCCGAGGCAGCCGGCCTCGCGAAGCCGCTGATGGCGGCGCACGAGAAGGGGTTTTTCACGGGGTGGACCGCCTTCGAGCGGAGCTGGGCCACGCTCGATTCGGCGGCGCTTACCCGCGTGGCACAGCAGCTCGCGACCACCCAGGTGACGATGGTGCCGACGCTGGCGCTGCACGAGATCTTCAGCCGGCTCGACGACTCCACCCTGCAGCAGAACCCCGACCTCCAGGCGATGCCG
>DASTCF010000191.1:0-4486 GCA_035711365.1 Gemmatimonadales bacterium | reverse complement strand
CGTTTGCGCCGGCGGCTGAAGGAAGTCTGGCGGCGCGAGCTGCAACGAACGCTGCCGGCGATGGACCTGCTGATCCGCACTCGGCGCGAGGCCTACCGCGCGACGTTCGCGGAATTGAAGGCGGAGTTGACGACGTGGGTGCAGATGATCGGGCGGGACAGCGGGTCGGCGGGTCAGCGGGTCAGAGAATGAGGCCGCTGCTCCTCGTGCCGCGACGGCTTCTCGTCCTGCCGATTCGTGGGTACCAGCGGTTCATCTCACCCGCCTTGCCGCCCAGTTGCCGGTTTTCCCCGACCTGCTCGCAATACGCACTGGAAGCGATCACCAAGTACGGGGCGCTCAAAGGGTCGTGGCTCGCGATGCGCCGGCTGGTCCGGTGCCATCCGTTCCATCCGGGCGGGTTCGATCCCGTTCCCTGACACACGGATAGACTGACGCATGGATCGTCGATTCATCTGGGCCATCGTGCTGATGACGCTGATCGTCATGGCACCGGCGGTGTTGCTCAAGAAGCCGGGACCGGTCGGAAGCGGGGAAGCGGGGACGACTGACTCCGGCGTGGTGTCAGCACCGCCGCCGGTTGTCGCGGACAGCAGCGCGCCGCTTCCCCGCGTTCCCGCGTCCCCGCCTTCGGCCGCTCCCGCGCCCGAAGACTCCGTCCGCATCTACTCCGAGCTCTTCACCTACACCGTCAGCACCCGCGGCGCCCGGCTGATCGGGGCGACGCTTCCCTTTTACAAGAGTATGGCGCCGGCGGACAGCGCCCGTCCCGTCCAGCTCGTTCCGCCCGAGACCGACCTGCTCGGCCTCCGGCTGGTGCGCGGGGCCGACACGCTTCGGCTGGAGGACTGGTCCTTCACGCCGTCGACGACGGCGCTGTCGGTCGGTGGCCCGAGCACGGTGACCTTCACCGCGGCGCAGGGCGACGTGCAGATCGCCCTGGAATACACCTTCCAGCCCGACGACTACCGGATCGGCGTCCGTGGGTCCGTCACGGGCATCGGCCCGAATGGGGCGCTCCTTCTCGTCGGCCTGGGCCCCGGGTTTCGGAACACGGAGGCCAATCCCGGCGAGAACCAGCGCGAGATGGGCTTCGTCACGAAGGACCAGAGCGGCACCAGGCTGACCCGCCTGCAGTCACTGGACGCGGGCCAGACGCGGACGTTGAGCGGGCCATTCGACTGGGTGGCGGTCAAGTCGAAGTACTTCGTCACGGCATTGCTCGCGTTCCGCGAAGGCGACCTTCCGGTGAGCGGCCTGACCGCCCAGCCCATCGTGGCGCCGGAGGAGAAGAAGCCCCACCACGCCGCGATCTGGCTCAGCTTCCCGGTTTCCGCCGAGGGCCGCTTCGGGTACGAGCTCTATGCGGGACCGATGGAGTACTCGCGGCTGGCCCGGGTCGGTCACGACTTCGATGACGTCAATCCGTACGGCTGGCCCGGGTTCCGGACCATCATCCGCCCGGTGGCGATCGGCGTCCGCTGGCTGCTGGTCTGGATGCACGACCACCTGAACCTCGCCTATGGAATGGTGCTGGTGTTCTTCGGGATCCTGGTTCGGCTCATCCTCTGGCCGCTGAACCAGAAGGCGATGCGCTCCACGATGGCGATGCAGGCCATCCAGCCCGAGCTGCAGCGCATCCAGGAGAAATACAAGCAGGACCCGCAGCGGCTGCAGCAGGAGATGTTCAAGCTCTACAAGGAGCACAACGTCAACCCGTTTGGCGGCTGCTGGCCCATGCTGCTGCCGATGCCGGTGCTTCTCGCGCTCTTCTTCGTCTTCCAGAACACGATCGAGCTGCGCGGTCAGGCCTTCATGTGGCTGCCGGACCTGTCGCGGCCGGATCCGTACTACATCATCCCGCTCCTGATGGGCCTCTCGATGTTCGGCCTGACCAAGGTGGGTCAGCTCGGCATGCCGCCCAACCCGCAGACCAAGATGATGATGTACGTGATGCCGGTGATGATGACGGTGCTGTTCGTCAACTTCGCGTCCGGGCTCAACCTGTACTACGCGGTGCAGAACCTCGCCAGCATCCCGCAGCAGTGGCACCTCGCGAAGGAGCGGATGAAGCGGGGGCTGGGGGCGCCACCACAACCGGCCCCGACATCCAAGAAAAAGAAGGACTGAGGACTGGGGACTGAGGACTGAGAGGGGCACCAACCTCAGTCCCCGGTCCTCAGTCCTCGTCCCTCAGTCCTATGTTTTCGGACCCCATCGCCGCCCTCTCCACCCCGCCGGGCCGCTCCGCGCTGGCGATCGTCCGGCTCTCGGGCGCCGGCGCGCTCGAGATTGCGGCGCGCGTAGTGGACGGATTCCGCGCAGCCCCGCCGCGGGAGATGCGGCTGGCGGCATTCCTCGCCGCTGACGGGACGGTGATCGATCGCGGGCTCTACACCGTGTTCCCGGCTCCGCACAGCTACACCGGCGACGACCTGATCGAGTTCTCCTGCCACGGCGGGCTGGTCGCGCCGGGGCAACTGCTGGCGGCGCTCTTCGCCGCGGGCGCGCGCCAGGCCCTCGCGGGTGAGTTCACCCGCCGGGCCGTGATCAACGGCCGGATGGACCTGCTGCAGGCCGAGGCGGTCGGCGACCTGATCGACGCCACCGCGGACCGCCAGGCGCGGGCCGCCGTCCACCAGCTCGAGGGCGGACTCTCTCGCCGGCTGCAGGCCCTCCGGGAGGCGCTCCTCGAGACGCTGGCACTCCTCAGCTACGACATCGACTTCCCCGAAGAAGACGACGGCCCCATCCCGCCGGCGCGCATCGCGGCGCACCTGCGCGACGTGGCCGTGCAGGTGGACCGGCTGCTGGCCACCGCGCCCGCGGGCGAGCGGCTGCGCGAGGGCGCGCTCGTGGTGCTGGCCGGGCCGCCCAATGCCGGCAAGTCCTCACTGTTCAACGCGCTGCTCGGCCGCGAGCGCGCGATCGTCACCCCGACGCCCGGCACCACCCGCGACGCGATCGAGGCCCACACCGAGATGAACGGGTGGCCCGTGCGCCTGGTCGACACGGCGGGTTTGTGGGACGCGGCGGCCGATCTCGATCGCCTCGGTGTCGAGATGAGCCGGCGGTACCTGGCGGCGGCGGACTTGGTGGTGGCCTGCGACGACGGATGGGCGGATGGGCAGATGGGCAGATGGGCAGGAGATAATCCTGTCGCAGGCGTCCCGCCCGAGCGGATGTTCCCGGTGGCCACCAAGTGCGACCTGCACCCGGATCGACCGCACAGCCGCCCATCCGCCCATCTGCCCGTCTCCTCAGTCACCGGCGAAGGCCTCGACACCCTCCGCTCCGCCATCGCCGAGCGGCTGTATGGCGACGGCACGGCCAACTACACCGATGCGGAGCCGATGCTGACGCGGGAACGGCACCGGGTGGCGCTCGCCCGGGCGCGCGAGGAGATCGGCTCGGCCATCACCCAGCTCCCGCCCCGCGGCGAGGCCGTCCTGGCCGCCCACCACGTGCGCGAGGCGGCGCGTGCAGTCGAGGAGCTGATCGGCACGGTGGATGTCGAGGAGGTGCTGGACCGGGTGTTTGGGAGTTTTTGTGTAGGGAAGTAGGATGGGCAGCGAGGCAGATGGGCAGATGGGCAGTCAAAACGCTTTTGTTTGACGATGAGGTATTGCCGCCCATCCACCCATCCGCCCATCCGACCATCCATTAAGTTCCCCTCATGCCCCACTGGCACCCAACGCTCGAGGCCGCGCGGGCCGCCGCCGAGGCGTCGCAGCGCGCGATCCTCATCTACACGTGGTCCCCGACCTGACTCGGCTGCAAGAAAATGGATGCCGTGACGTATCCATCCGCCGAAGTCGAGGAGTTCCTGGGGGCGCGGCTCGAGTGCGTGAAGGTCAACGCGTACGACAAGTCACCCGAGGCGCGGACGCTGGTCCGGGCGTACCGGCACCTGTGGGCGCCGGGATTCGTGGTGCTGGACCATCGCGGTGAGGAGCTGCGCCGGTTCCTCGGGTATCAGCCGCCGCGGGACTTCATCGCCGAGCTCCGTGTGGCACTCGCCAAGGTGCGGATGCTCCATCGCGACCTGGCCGGTGCCTACGACGAATTCCGCGCCGTGGCCGATCTCGACCCGCCGGCGCCCGTCACTCCCGAAGCGCTGTACTGGGCGGGGGTTGCGGCGTACCAGCGCGACGGCAAACCGCTCGAATTCCTGCGGGAGTATTGGGCGGAACTACGCGTCAGGTTTCCAGAGAGCCGGTGGTGGACGGCGGGGGATGTGTTTTGAAGGGATGGGCGGATGGGCAGCAGGACGGGACGACTGTCCGAGGATCACGGAGTCCTGAATGGCCGATGAACCCAAGCGCGTCACCATCACGATCAAGTCTTCGGGGAGCATATCCATCGAGGGAGACGTGGTATTGCAGGATCGGGACGGGAACCTGATCCCGCGCCCGCCGGAGAAGCATCCCGGGATCCTCAAGCTCTGCGCCTGCGGGCACTCAAAGAACAAGCCGTTCTGCGATGG
>DASTCF010000190.1:0-13491 GCA_035711365.1 Gemmatimonadales bacterium | reverse complement strand
CACTCCCCTGCTGGCCCAGACGCAGCCGCTCCCGCTCATTCCCTGGCCGAGGCAGGTCGAGCAGGATACGGGACGTTTCGTGTTTGGGCGGGGACCCGTCATCCGGCTCGAGGGTGGGGTGCGAGGCGAGCTGGACGCGATCGGTCGCCAGGCATCGGACCTGATCGTCGAGGAGCTCGGCTGGCGCCCCAGAATCCGCCCCGCCACAGACACGGCTCGCGCCGGCCTCACCCTCGCCTTGATCCCCGCCACGCCACCGCTGGGCGCCGAGGGGTATCGCCTTGTCGTCTCGCCGAGGGGCGTACGCATCGAGGCCGCGGCGGAACCGGGACTGTTCTACGGACTCCAGACCCTGCGCCAGCTCCTCCATACCGGCACACCGGGGATCGTGCCCACGGTTCGCATCCAGGACGCGCCCCGCTTCCGGTACCGTGGCATGCATCTCGACGTCGGCCGCCATCTCTTCCCGGTGGAGTTCATCACGCGCTACATCGACCTGATGGCGCGCTACAAGTTCAACACCTTTCACTGGCACCTGACCGAGGACCAGGGCTGGCGGATCGAGATCAAGCGCTTACCGCTTCTCACCGAGATCGGCTCCTGCCGCCGCGAGACGGTCCTCGAGCGGAACATCGACCCCTACGTCGGCGACAGCCTCCCGTACTGCGGCTATTACAGCCAGGACGAGGTGCGCGAGATCGTCTCCTACGCGGCACGGCGGCACGTCACGATCATCCCTGAAATCGAGATGCCAGGCCACTCCAAGGCCGCACTCGCCGCCTACCCCGAGCTCGCCTGCACACCCGGGCCGTTCGAAGTGAGCACGGTCTGGGGCATCGACGAGGATATCTACTGCCCCCGCAAACGGACCTTCAGCTTCCTCGAAGGCGTGCTGACGGAGGTGATGGCGCTCTTCCCGGGGAAGTACATCCATATCGGCGGTGACGAGGCCCCCAAGACCCGCTGGAAGGCGAGCAAGGAAGTGCAGGCGATCATCCGGCGCGAGGGGCTCAAGGACGAGAACGAGTTGCAGAGCTGGTTCATCCGGCGAATCGAGAGGTTCCTCAGCTCGCACGACCGCCGTCTCATCGGCTGGGACGAGATTCTCGAGGGCGGGCTCGCGCCGGAGGCGACCGTGATGTCGTGGCGGGGCGTGAGCGGGGGCATCGAGGCGGCGCGTCAGGGGCACGACGTGATCATGACGCCGACCAGCCACGCCTACTTCGACTACGCCCAGGGTGACCCAGCGGTGGAGCCGCTCTCGAACGGCGGGAACATCCCGCTCGAGCGGGTGTACGCGTTCGAGCCGGTGCCTGTGGAACTTACCCGCGCGGAGGCGGCGCACGTGATCGGCGCACAGGGGAACGTCTGGACGGAGTACCTCAAGACGCCGGAGCAGGTCGAGTTCATGGTCTTTCCGCGGGCGCTCGCGATGGCGGAGGTGACCTGGTCGCCGAAGGAGGCGCGGGACTGGACGAGCTTCGCCGGCCGGCTTCCCGCGGCCCTGCATGCGCTCGACCGGCTCGGCGTGAACTACCGGGTGCCCCACGTCGAGGGGCTGGAGGTCGACCGGATCACCCTGGCGGACACGCTCGTCCTGGCGCTCCACAGCATCCTGCCCGAAGGTGAGATTCACTTCACGCTGGACGGCACGCGCCCGACCGCGGACTCGCCGCGCTATGAGGTGCCACTCCAGCTGCCGGTGACGGCCGCGCCGACGACGGTCACCGCCGCCGTGTTCCTCCCCGGCGGCCGCACCAGCCCGCCGCGCTCGGCGCGCGTGAGCCGCACGACCCTGCGTCCCCCCGCGACACCGCCCCCGACCGGTGTCGAGCCCGGACTGCTCGTCGCGTACCACGAGCGCGCCTTCGGCAGCGCCGCCGCGGTCGATTCCCTGCCACCCACCCGTACCGCCATCGCGGACCGCATCGCACTGCAGGGGTTCGAACGCGCCGTGGCGTTCGGACTCCGCTTCGAGGGCTTCCTCCGGGTGCCGGTCGACGGGATCTACACGTTCTCCCTTTCTTCCGATGACGGAAGCATCCTCAGCATCGGAGGCGAGCGGGTGGTGGACAACGACGGCTGGCACTCCGAAGAGGCCCGGACCGGACAGTCCGCGCTTGCGGCGGGCCTCCATCCGATCGAAATCCTGTTTGTACAGGGGAGCGGGGCCTCCGCCCTGAGTGCCACGGTGGCGGCCGAGGGATCGCCGCCGGAGCCGCTGGCCGGTGACTGGCTGGCGCACTAGCTTCTGACATTCCATTCCACCGAGAGGCCCGATGCCCGTCCAAGGCCAGCGGCCCATCTACGATGTCTGCATCGTCGGCTCCGGGGCCGGCGGCGGCATGGCGGCGTACATCCTCACGCAGGCAGGCGCGAACGTCGTCATGCTTGAGGCTGGCGGTCCGTGGGACAACTCCCGGGACTCGGCGATGTTTACCTGGCCGTACGATACGCCGCGGCGCGGGGCATCCACCAAGGAGCGCCCGTTCGGCGAATACGACGCGTGCATCGGTGGATGGGACATCGAGGGCGAGCCCTACACCCAGGCTCCCGGCACCGAGTTCGGGTGGTGGCGGGCACGGATGGTCGGCGGCCGCACCAATCACTGGGGCCGCATTTCGCTCCGGTTTGGGCCCGACGACTTCCGGCGGAAGAGCCTCGACGGACTGGGCGACGACTGGCCCGTCACCTACGACGACCTGAAGCCGTACTATGACCGGGTGGATGACCTGATCGGAATCTTCGGGAGCGCCGAGGGCCTTCCGAATGAGCCCGACGGCCACTTCCTGCCGCCGCCCGCCCCCCGATGTTACGAGCTCCTGGTCAAGCAGGCATGCGACCGCCTGAACGTCACCTGCATCCCCGCGCGGCTCTCCATCCTGACGCGGCCCCACAACGGCCGGGCGGCCTGCCACTACTGCGGGCAGTGCAATCGCGGCTGTGCCGTGAACGCCAACTTTTCCTCCACCAACGTGCTGCTGCCCCCGGCCCTGGCGACGGGCAAGCTCACCCTCATCACCAACGCGATGGCGCGCGAGGTCACGCTGGGACGAAACGGCCGCGCGAACGGCGTGGCCTTCATCAACAAGCTCTCCGGCACCGAGGACCACGTGCAGGCCCGGGTCGTGGTGCTCGCCGCCAGCGCCTGCGAATCGGCGCGGATTCTCCTGAACTCGAAGTCGCCGCGGTTCCCGGACGGTCTCGCGAATTCCAGCGGCGTCGTCGGGAAGTACCTCACGGACACGACCGGGACGGACGTGGCGGGCTTCATTCCGAAATTGATGGACGGCATCCCGCACAATGAGGACGGTGTCGGCGGAATGCACCTCTACTCCCCGTGGTGGCTGGACAACAGGCAGCTCGACTTTCCGCGCGGCTATCACATCGAGGTCTGGGGCGGCCGCGGGCAGCCGTCGTACGGATTCATGGGCGGGATCGAGAACTATCCGGACTTCGGCGGGTACGGCAAGGCGCTGAAGGCGTCCTACCGGCGCCTGTACGGCACCACGATCGGATTCAGCGGGCGCGGGGAGATGATCCCCAACGACGACTCCTACTGTGAGCTCGATCCGGTGCAGAAGGACAAGTGGGGCATCCCCGTGCTTCGCTTCCACTGGCAATGGACCGACCACGAGTACCTGCAGGTCAAGCACATGCAGGAGACCTTCCGCGCGCTCATCGCCGACATGGGGGGCGTGGTCTTCTCGCCGATGCCGACCGCGAAGGATGGGTACGGAATCGCGCCGGGCGGAAAGATCATCCACGAGCTGGGCACGGTGCGCATGGGCCGGAACCCGAAGCGCTCCGCGGTGAATGCCTGGTGCCAGGCCCACGACGTCCGGAACCTGTTCGTGACCGATGGTGGGCCCTTCGTGTCCCAGGCGGACAAGAATCCGACCTGGACGATCCTCGCCCTCTCGATGAGGTCGGCGGAGTACATCGCCGATCAGCGCAGAAAGGGGGCCCTGTGAGCGACCTCACCCGGCGGGAGATGCTCGGCTATCTCGGGCTCGCGCTCGCGGCGGGCACTGGGAGCTGCCGCCCTGAGACGATCGAGCGGGCCATCCGCGCCAGCCGGAACCCCTACAAACCCCGCTTCTTCACGCCCGAGGAATGGAAGACAGTTCGAGTGCTGGCAGACCTGGTGATCCCCGAGGACGACCGGTCCGGCAGCGCCACGGAGGCCCTGGTGCCTGAATTCCTGGACTTCGTGATGGCGGAGGAAATGGAGAGCCAGGAGACAATGCGCGCCGGGCTCGCCTGGCTCGATGCCGAGTCCACGACGCGGTTCGGGCGTCACTTCGCGGGCGCGGGGGAGGAATCCCAGTCGCGCATCCTCGACGACATCGCCTGGCCGACCCGGGCCCGGCCCGAACACCAGAAGGCGGCCGACTTCTTCACCGCGTTCCGGAATCTCTCCGCCGCCGGATTCTGGAGCAGCAAGGTCGGCGTCGAAGACCTGCACTACATGGGCAACACCGCCGTTGCGGAGTGGAAGGGCTGCCCCCCCGAGCAGCTCCGCAAGCTCGGCGTGAGCGGCACCTGACTCGCGGAACTGGAGACTTCATGGCTACTCGTCGGCTCGGTGTCGGCTTCATTGGCAGCGGGTTCAACGCGCAATTCCACATGCAGTCCTGGCGCGGCGTGCGCGATGCCGATGTGCGCGGAGTCTGGAGCCCGACACCAAAGAACGCGGCGGCGGCCGCGGCCCTGGCCCGGCGGCTCGATATCGGGCGGGCCAGGGCGTATCGCTCGATCGCGGAGATGGTCGCCGACCCCTCGATCGACGCCATCTGGCTCTGCGGCGCCAATCAGGCCCGCGTCGAGAATGTCGAGGAAATCTGCGACACCATCGCCCGCGGCCGGGGCGAGTTGCTGGGCATTGCGTGCGAGAAGCCGCTCGCGCGCACGGTGGCGGAGGCACGCAAGGTCGCCGGGCTCGTCAAGCGCGTGGGGCTCATGCACGGCTACCTGGAAAACCAGCTCTTCAGCCCCCAGGTGGAGCAGGGGAGACAGCTCATCTGGGCGCGGGGCGCCGCGACCACCGGCCGCCCGTATCTCGCCCGGGCCGCGGAGGAGCACAGCGGGCCGCACCGCCCGTGGTTCTGGCAGGGACGGCTGCAGGGCGGCGGCGTCCTGAACGACATGATGTGCCACTCCATCGAAGTAGTGCGGTACCTGTTGACGAAACCGGGTGCGCCGCGCGCCTCGGTCCGGCCCGTCGCGATCACCGGACATATCGCGAGTCTCAAGTGGACTCGCCCCAGGTACGTGCGACAGCTCCGGCGGACGATGGGGCGCGATGTCGACTACCGAAGGCATCCCGCCGAGGACTTCGCCAGCGTCAACATCGAATTCCAGACTGACGACGGCTACAGCGTGCTGGGCGAGGCCACCACATCATGGAGCTACGTCGGCGCCGGCCTCCGGCTCTCGGCCGAGCTGCTCGGGCCCGAGTACTCGATGGCGTGGAATTCTCTCGACGCCGGGCTCAAGCTGTTCTTCAGTCGCGCGGTAAAGGGTCGGGCCGGTGAGGACCTGGTCGAGAAGCAGAACGCCGAACAGGGACTCATGCCGGTCGTGGCGGATGAGGCCGTCGCGTATGGCTACGAGGCGGAGAACCGCCACTTTGTTCGCGCCTTCCTCGGACTGGAAGAACCGAAACTCACCTTCGACGATGGGGTCGAGGTCGTCCGCACGCTGATGGCGGCCTACATGAGCGCGGAGTCGGGACGGACCGTGAAGTTCCCTCCGCGCGGACTCGAGCAGTTCAAGCCGGCCGTGGCACGGGGGAAGTGGAAGCCAAGGTGAGACAGATGGGCAGATGGGCGGATGGGCGGTCGCTTCGATGGCGGGATCAGATCAGCGAGGTGACCGATTTCATCCCGTGCCCATCTGCCCATCCGCTCATCGGCCCTTTCGAGTGATGAACCGCCGCGACCTGCTGGCCGTCGGTGCGGGCGCCGCACTCGGCGCGCGTCGCCTACTCCCTCCCTGGGCGTCGCGACCGACCCCTACGCGCGCCCAGTACCGTTGGCACCGGGAGGAACTCGCTCTCTTCGTCCATTTCGGGATCAACACCTTCACCGACCGGGAGTGGGGCGACGGAGGGGAATCCCCTGCCCTGTTCCATCCCCCGGCCCTCGATGCACGGCAGTGGGCCCGCGCCGCCCGGGCGGCCGGCGCCAGGGCGATGATCCTCACCGCCAAGCACCACGACGGCTTCTGCCTCTGGCCCACCGCGACCACCACGCATTCCGTCTCATCCAGCCCCTGGCGCGGTGGACAGGGCGACGTCGTCTCCGAATTCGTCGCCGCCTGCCGTGACGAAGGGCTCGGCGCCGGTCTGTACCTCTCCCCCTGGGATCGGCACGAGCCGTCCTATGGCGACTCCCCGCGCTACAACGAGCTCTACATCGCCCAGCTCACGGAGCTGCTCACACGATACGGCCGGCTGGTGGAGGTCTGGTTCGACGGCGCCAACGGGGAGGGGCCGAACGGGAAACGGCAACGGTACGACTGGCCCCGGGTGTTCGGCACAGTGCGCCGCCTGCAACCGGACGCCGTGATCTTCTCCGACGCCGGGCCGGATGTCCGCTGGATAGGGAATGAAGATGGGGTCGCCGGCGAGACCTGCTGGGCCACGATCGACCCCAGCGCCGTCCCGTGGCCCGGCTACGACGCGCCGGGGGTGCGGGAGCTATTGCAGCGGGGCGATCCCGCAGGCTCGGCCTGGCGCCCGGGGGAGACCGACGTCTCCATCCGCCCGGGATGGTTCTATCACGCCGATCAGGATGCGAAGGTCCGCGATGCCGCCAACCTGCTCGAGTTGTACTTCACATCCGTCGGCCGGAACAGCAAGCTGCTGCTCAACGTGCCACCGGCTCCGGATGGACGCTTCCATGCGATGGACGTGCGTCGCCTGGCGGAGTTCGGAGAGCTGAGGAGCCGGCTGTTCGCCTGGGATGGAGCCGCCGGTGCCCGGATGCAGCGGGCCGACAACGGGCGCCGGATCACCATCACGCCCGGCGCGCCGTTCGCATTCGATGTGGTGCGACTCGAGGAGGACATCCGGCACGGGCACGTGGTGAGTTCCTACCGAGTCGAGGCGGAGCTCGATGGCGCATGGCGCACGGTCTCCCGTGGGACGACGATCGGCCACCGGAAGCTCGACCGGATCGCGCCGGTGACCACATCGAGCGTTCGGCTGATCGTCGAGGACGCGCTGGACAGGCCGAACGTTTCACGGCTGAGTCTGCACCGGCGTTAGCCAGATCCCTCGGGCGTTTCGCTTCCTCGGGATGACGGGAGGTGCCGACCCGCCGACCTGCCAACCCGCCAACCCGCCAACCCGCCAACCCGCCGACCCGGTGCCCCACTCTCCCGCCTGCCCATCTGCCCATCTGCCCATCCGCCCATCCTTCCTACAGCTCCCACCCCTTCCTGTACTCCGGCTTCAGCCATGCCTCCGGCAGCGTGAGGTTCGTGATGTTGCCCGTCGCCGGATCGATCGTGAGCGTCTGGCCCGAACGCACGGCGAGGCAGCCGAGCACTACCATCTCCGTCAGCGCACCAGCATGGCCATCGAAGGTCGAGAGCGCCGGCGGTCCGCCCTTGCAGGCCTCGATCCACTCCTTGTGCACGCCCTTGGAGCGGGGATAGGTCTGCGCCGGCGGCGACTTCTTGAACTGCTCGTCGCGCGCGGGATCGAGAATCACCGGATCCTCGCCATACATCCCCGCCACGATCTCGCCCTCGTCGCCGACCCAGAGCTGCCCGCCGATATCCGCTGTGGGCCACTCCATCGTCTCCGGGAGCTTGAGCGGCTTGGGAGGCCGGATATCGCCGTCCCGCCACACCACCTTGATCGCGGGCCGGTTGCCCTTTGCCGGAAACTGGTACTCCACCCGCGACGACTTCGGCGCGCTTTCGACATAGAGCTGCGTGCTCTCGGGGATGATCCGCTCAGGGTAGCCGAGGTCGAGGATCCAGAACGCCGCATCCATGCCGTGACAGGCCATGTCGCCCAGGGCGCCGGTGCCGAAGTCCCACCATCCCCGCCAGCGAAACGGTGCGTACGCCGGATGGTACGGCCGGTCCGCGACCGGCCCCAGCCAGAGGTTCCAGTCCAGCGTGAGCGGAGGATTGTGCGCCTCGGTGGGCCGGTCCAATCCCTGCGGCCAGATGGGACGGTTGGTCCAGTAGTGCACCTCGCGCACCGTGCCGATCGCCCCGGCCTCGATCAGCTCGCGGAGCTGCCGGACCCCGTCGCCCGCATGTCCCTGATTGCCCATCTGCGTCGCGACTTTGGTCTTCGCGGCCTGGGCCTTGAGCGCGCGCACCTCGTGCAGAGTCCGGGCGAGCGGCTTCTGGCAGTACACGTGCTTGCCGAGCTTCATCGCCATCATGGCCGCGGCGGCGTGGCTGTGGTCCGGTATCGTGATGGTCACCGCGTCGATGTTCTTCTGCTCCTTGTCCAGCATCTCGCGGTAGTCCCGGTACCGCTTCGCCTTCGGGTACTTCCGGAACGTGTCCTCCGCCGACTTCAGGTCCACGTCGCACAGCGCGTAGATGATCTCGTCGGAGACGCCCTTCACGTCGTTCTCTCCCATGCCGCCAACGCCGATGCAGGCGATGCTGAGCTTGTCGCTCGGCGCGGTGTGGCCGCGACCGCCGAGCACGTGGCGGGGGACGATGGTGAAAGCGAGGCCGGCTGCGGTCACATCGCCGACGAAGTCGCGCCTGGTGGAAGTCCTGGTCGTCATGGTGCCGTCTCGTAGGCCGGGGTGGCGGCCCGCGCGGCGGGCCGGAAGAGGAACATGAACGCGAGGAGAATGATGAGCGCGCCGGACGCGGGCACGAGCCAGATCGCCTTCCAATCGTGGCCGGCCGGAAGCGCGTAGCGCTGGACGACCTGCCCCGAGACCCAGGCGCCGATCAGGTAGCCGACTCCCTGCGTGAGAAACGCGAGGAAGCCCTGGGCCGCCGCGCGGATCTTCTGGCCCGCCTGCTCGTCGGTGTAGATCTGCCCCGTCACGAAGAAGAAGTCGTAGCAGATGCCGTGCAGCAGAATGCCGGCGTAGAGCATCCACACGCCTGGCCCCGTGTCCCCGAAGGCAAACAGTGCATAGCGGAGCGCCCACGCGGCCATGCCGATGAGCAAAATGCGCTTGACCCCGAGGCGCGCCAGGAACCACGGCAGGAGCAGCATGAACCCGATCTCGGACATCTGCCCGAATGTCATCTTGCTCGCGGGCTCGACCATCCCCGATTCGTTCAGGAACAGGTTGGTGAAGGCGTAGTAGAACTGGAGCGGGATGCAAAGGAAGAATGAGCCGACCACGAAGGTCGCGAACGATCGGTCCTTGAGCAGCGCGAGGGCATCGAGCCCGAGCACGTCGCGGACGCTGAGCGGCTTGCCCGCCGCGTGCGGCGGCGTGTGCGGCAGCAGAAGCGAGAAGAGTCCGAGAACGACCGAGGCGCCGGCCGCGAGCCGCATCGGGGCGGCCGTGGCCTCGAGGCCCATGCGCCCGACCACGAGCCCCGCCACAATCCAGCCGATGGTGCCCAGGACGCGGATCGCCGGAAATTCGCGGCCTGGATCGCGGACGTGGTCGAAGGCGATGGAGTTGGTGAGGGCCAGGGTCGGCATGTAGCAGAGGCCGTAGCCGATGAGCGCCGGGTAGAATGCGGAGAACTCAGTGAGCGTCGAGGCCCACCAGAGGAGCCCGGCCCCCACGACGTGGAGCAGCGCGAGGATCCGCTCAGTCGCGAAGAACCGGTCGGCCACCATCCCGACGAAGAACGGCGAGACGATGGCCGCGATGGCCAGCGCGCCGTAGGCAAGCCCGATCTCGCCGCCGCTGAATCGGAGCGTCGTGCCGAGATAGGTTCCCATCGTCACGAACCAGGCGCCCCAGATGAAGAACTGCAGGAACATCATCACGGAAAGCCGGAGCTTTACGGCTTCGCCTCCCCGCCTCCCCGCTTCCCCGCTCATGGAAGCACCCGGATCTTGATATTCCGGTACGCCACCCAGTCGCCGTGATCCTGCAGCGCGATGTGGCCCTTCGGTGCGCGCCCGAATCCGGGCCATTCCGCGAACTTGCTCTTGGCAACGCGGGCCTCCCAGTCAGGGCTCAGCAACTCATAATCGGCCATCTTCACGCCGTTGAGCCAGTGCTCGACGTGATTGCCGTTGACGAGGATCCGGGCCTGGTTCCACTCCCCGGCCGCCTTCACGACGCCGGAGGGGGCGGGGTACAGCCCGTACGCCGCCCCGGCCGCAGTCAGTCGGGAAAGGCCGTCGCGGTGTCCCGCGTCGTCGAGCACCTGCATCTCCGGTCCGGTTCGGTACGTGGCGCTGTCCGCCTCGGTGACGCGGTACATGATGCCGCTGTTCCCCTTGGGCGCGATCTTCCATTCGAGCGACAGCTCGAAGTTCGCAAACTCATCGGCGGTGATGATGTCGGCGCCGTCGCCGACGCGGGTGAGGGCGCCATCCACGACCTGCCACCCGGTTGGCATCGCGGGCATCTGGTAGCCGCGCCAGCCGGTGGTGGTGCGGCCGTCAAAGAGGAGCCGCCAGCCCTGAGCCTGTTCCTCTGCGGTGAGAATGCTGGCAGTAGATTGCTGGGCCGGAGTCGGGCTCGGCGAGGCGCAGGCCGCGAGCAGGGCGAGTGCTCCGCCGGCGGCGGCCAGCCGGAGGGTGGGTCGAGGCATCATCGAACGCTCGGAGACAGGATGAGGTGGGGTGCGGGTGACGCCCGATACGTTCGCATCCGTGGCGCGGCGGCGCAAGCGGAGGGGATGGCAGGCCCGCCGGCCCTTACGCCGGGCCGACCGCTCGGGATAGCTTGTTCGCCATGACGCCCTGGGTCGGACGGCTGCTTTTCCTCAATGTCGCGATGTACGTCCTGACCCTGGCCATGCCGGGCCTGGGCGACGTCCTCATGCTGGTTCCGGCGCTCCTGCCTGTCCGCCCCTGGACGATCCTCACTTACATGTTCCTGCACGGCAGCCTCGGGCACATCTTCTTCAACATGCTGGCCCTGTTCTTCTTCGGCCCACGCCTCGAGGCCCGGCTTGGTTCACGCCGTTTCCTGGGACTGTACCTCGTCGCCGGGGCCACGGGCGGACTGCTCAGCTTCACCAGTCCGATGACGGCGGTCATCGGCGCCTCGGGCGCCGTCTACGGGGTGATGCTGGGATTTGCCCATTACTGGCCGCGGCAGGTTGTGCACATCTGGGGCATCCTGCCGGTCGAGATTCGCTGGCTCGTGGTGTTCGTCACCGCGATCTCACTCGTGAGCGGGTTCGGGGGGAGCGGCGACGGCATCGCGCACTTCGCGCACATGGGCGGGTTCCTCGGCGCCTGGGTCTACCTGCGCGTGCTGGAGCGCACCACGGGCGCGAGGAAGTTCCAGGAACGGGCCTCCCCCGTTGCGCACCGGAGCCTGGAAACGACGGGGAACGCCATGGCCCGGTGGTCGCGCATCCGGCGGGAGGAGCTGCACGAGGTGAATCGCGACGAGTTCGACCGGATCATGGCCAAGATCGAGCGGGACGGCGTGGGCCAGCTCACGCCGGGGGAGCGGGAGTTCCTGGAGCGGTTCAGTCAGAGGGCGTAACCGCCTCACCCCCCTCGCCCCGAGTACCTCGTCACCGCCGTCACCGCCTCCACACGCCAGCCTGTCCCGCCGGAATAAATCGTCTCCGCCAGCCAGGCCTTCTCCGCCTCGTATTCCTCTTCCGACATTTCCTTGTACCACGCCTTGGGCCGTCCGTCACTGCCGTTGTTCCAGCTGTAGCGGCGGGCCTTGAGCGCATCCTTGAATTCGATGCGCGCGTCGAGCGCCCAGACCCGGCAGGAGCGGCGCCGCGCCGAGCGGAGGAGGAGCTGCAGCGGGAGTTCGCCGCCCTCGAGCGGTTCCGCGAGCAGATGAATGAGCGCCCGGCAATCGATGTCCGCGCGGTGCCCATCGAAGAAGAGCCGGCAACGCTTCATCAGGAGGAACTCGAGCGCGCCGGAGCTCACGCCCAGCAGCTTCCACGGGATCTCCCGCTGCGAGCAGGCCCACGCCTTGTCCCGGAAGAGCGGAAGGCGGCGCTCGAGGAACGGCCGGTCGAAGCCCGCGTTGTGGGCGATCACCAGCGCCACGCCCGCCGCCACCTCCGCCACGGCCGCCTCGTCAATCTGTTTCCCCGCCACCATCTCGTTGGTGATGCCGGTCAGCTGCGTCACCTCAGCGGGGATCGGCCGGCCGGGGTCCTGGAGAAAGGACACGGCCGATCCCACCTCGAAGATGCGGCCGCTTTCCTTCGCGAACGTGAACGGGATGCCCGAGAACTCGATAATCCGATCGCGGGTGGGATCGAGTCCGGTCGTCTCGACGTCCACCACGAGCGCGGTGGCGGACGGGGAGCCGTCCGGCTCGTGGTAGCGCCCGGGCGGATCAAACCGTCGGAGCACCCGGAAGCCGCCGGTCGCTTCCAGCCGGGCGGCGAGCGCCTCGTGATCCTCTTTCACCGCGGCCCTGCCCGCCACGTCCTGAGCCCGCTCGCCCAGGAATACGGATCGATCGTGACGCCCTCGACGCGCTTCGACACTGCCGCGACCTGTTCCGGTGCATAGAGAAAGACCGCCGGGGCGTCGGCATTGAGCGTGTCCATCGCCTCCCGCCAGGTCGCACGCGCGCGATCGAGATCCGTTTCCGCTGCCGCGCGCTGGAAGCGCGCGTCGAACGCCGGATTGTCATAGTGCCCGTAATTGAGCACGCCCCAACCCGCCCGCGTCCATTGATCCGCGAGCCCCCGCGGGCTCGGCTCGTCCAGCCACGCGCCGATGTAGGCGTCGAACTGCCCCTTCGCCAGCCGCTCGTTGAACACCGGGAAGTCCACCGCCGTCACCGTCACGCCAACCCCTAACCTGCGCCACGCCTCCTGCAGCGCAACGGCCAGGTCGCGTCGCACGGGGCTCGTGGACGGTACGAGGATGTCGAACGTCAGTACCTGTGTCCCGCGCCGGCGGGGCCCGGCAGCCCGTGACAACCAACCCAGCGAGTCCAGGAGACGCGCCGCCCGTGTGGTATCGTACGGCAGAACGGCGGTGTTCTCGTCGAGAATCCAGAGCAGGCGTGACATCGGGCCCGGTGGTGCCTTTGTGCCGGGCCCGAGGACGCCCTCGGCGAGAAGCGGACGATTCACCCCCATCGCAAGCGCACGGCGGAGTCCGCGACTCCCCAGAAGGGGGTGGGCCGTTCCCCGCCCGTCCTGGATCCTGAAGCCGAGAAAGCCGTAGGCGGCGGAGGGATACGGAATCAGTCGGAGTGCGGTATCGGATCGCACGCGCTCCACCCGGGCAGGTGAACCGAGATGCTCCATCACATCTGCTTCGCCCGCCAGGAGCAGATTCAAGGCCGCATCGGCATCCGGCGCGAAGCGCCAGACGACGCGCGTGACCGCCACCGGTGAACCCGGCGCCGCCTC